>JAKSDI010000059.1 GCA_022360175.1 Chitinophagales bacterium | reverse complement strand
GAATTGGAAGAAGGAATTGGTGGTATGATCCACATTTCTGACCTTTCATGGACGAAGCGTTTCTCCCACCCATCAGAATTTACTAAAGTGGGACAAAACATTGACATCATCGTACTGGAGATTGATAAAGATAATCGCAAGCTGTCACTTGGACACAAGCAGTTGGAAGAAAACCCATGGGATACTTTCGAAAATGTATTCCCTGTAGGTTCTTACCACGAAGCTACAATCATTCGCCGCGACGACCGTGGAGCTATCGCTCAACTACCTTATGGATTAGAAGCTTTTGCTCCTATCAAGCATATCCGCAAGGAAGATAACACGCTTGCAGAAGTGGATGAAACATTGACAGTGAAGGTAATCGAGTTCAACCGTGATGATAAGCGTATCCTTGTTTCTCACATGCGTTACCTAGATGATATCCGCCGCGAGGCAGAACAGGAGGTTCGTAAAGAAAAGCAGGAACAACGCAAGCAAACACGTGCTGCTGTTAAGAAACAGCAATCTTCTGTAGAAAAATCTACTCTTGGAGACCTGGACGTATTCTCTCAGTTGAAGCAACAACTGCAGGAAGATGACGATGAGGGCGATAAGTAGTCAGATAAATATATAAATCTTTAAAAATACGCTGCACCAGAACGGTTGCAGCGTATTTTTTTTGCATCTTACCTATAAAACACCTTATCTTATAGGTAAAAAAGATGAAAGTCTTTTTAGCGCTCTCTATACAACTACTGTTGATCCCTCTTCTTGGAGCTCAACCAAGTCAGATTTTCCGTACTAAGTATGATGACGAATACACGCTTCATGAGTATCATGAAAGAGTACAATCTCAGTTAGAAATGATCGGGCATACAGACTGCCTTTTGGTCGATTTTTCAGATGTAAGAAAACACTTAGAGGAAGAAGGCCAATCTGCTGTCCATTACTTCCTATCATCATCCACTTTGACAACCTATGTTTTCACTCCTAATGATATTTTCAAACTCCAACAAGACCGGCCTCCAGAATTATTGGAAGATATCATTCACTTACGAAAAAGTATCTACACCTGGCCTTTTACAATGCAGAAAGATCACCTAAGCATCTATTACAATACTGCATATAAACTTTATAATTTGCTGCTAGCTCCAATTGAAGAAATAATTGGAGAACGCCTCGTAATATTAGCAGATGGCTTATTGTCTTCCATTCCATTTGATGCCTTGCTCTACCAAGCTACTGATGTTACTTCTAATGAGCTTTCTAAGTATCCTTTTTTAATCTACAAGCATCAAATATCATTTGCCTATTCTTTGGTTGATTTAGCATCTCCCAAACACTTTAATAAACAGGCTGATAAACAAGAGATTCTAGCTTATGCTCCTTCTTTTGATGGACATTCAGTCATGGATGTTACTGCAAGGCAACGTTATTTGGGGCCAATAGCAGGAAATATACCAGAAGTAAGAGCCATCGCCAGAATATCCCCTACTAGCCTTCGCATAGGAAAAAAAGCAAATGTTGATAATTTTTTAGTAGAAGCAGAGCAATATAACATTATACACCTTGCTACTCATGCCAAAGCAAACGGTATAAGAGGAGAATATTCCTTCCTTGCATTTGCCAACACCAAGGATTCTATAGAAGATGAATTACTCTATGCAGCCTGTTTAACGGCTCTTCCTCTTCGGGCGGAAATGGTTGTCCTAAGTGCCTGTGAAGGAGGCATTCCAAATACGGAGGATGATGAAAAAAAAATAACACTAGCCCAGGCTTTTCACCGTGCCGGGGCTAAAAGCACTTTAACTACACTATGGCGTATTGATGATTATTCTGCTTCAGTTATAATGCCGAGCTTTTATAATAATTTAAAAAAGGGGCTACCTAAAGATGAAGCACTACGCAATGCAAAACTAGCCTTCCTTCAAGAGCAAAAAGGGCCCAGAGTGCATCCTTTTTATTGGTCCCCTTTTATTTTCCATGGGGATATGAAAGTGGTGAGACTGGAGGAAAGAATGTATAATAAGCCTTGGAAGCCTATAATGTTAGGAGTAATACTCATTATATTAATGATAAGATTTAAACCTTGATATTATAGGAGATGATCCCATGGTGATTTAAAAAATCACCATGGGATCGTCTCCTATAATATCGCAGGATGTTTCTTACCGCTTAGGCGGCATTGAAGGCCTGACTTCTACTTTACTTGGCAATGTACGGGGATGAATATTTAATAGGTCAATGACCATCTGGCCAAGGTCTTCTGGTTGAATTTTCCAGGCATCTGAATCATTTGGGATATGCCCATTGAAATATGTAGCTACCGAACCTGGCATAATAGTAGTGGTTTTTATACCATACTGGCGTAAGTCCAGCATAACAGCCTGGGTAAAACCTACTAAGCCAAATTTACTGGCATTATAAGCAGCTCCGCCTGCAAAAAAATTAGTACCCGCTAGACTTGCAATAGTGATTAGGTAACCTTCAGATTGTTTTAATGCTTCTACTCCGGCTTTTACCGAATAGAAAACACCTGTTAGATTCGTGTCAATTGTTGCCTGCCATTGCTCTTCTGTAAGATTTTCGATAGAGTTAAAATGACCAATTCCCGCATTTGCAATCAGCACATCAATACTTCCCCATTTATCAAGTACTTTCTGAACACTCGCTTTTTGAGATTCCAGTGAACGAACATCTGCTTGCACACCTATTGCCTTCCCTGTTCCTAATTCATTTAGGCTTTGCGCTGCTTCATCAGCTGCTTGCTGATCCCGACTGGTTATGGCCACATTCATACCATGTTTAACCATGGCCTCGGCAATGCCCAGGCCTATTCCTTTACTTCCGCCCGTAATAAGGGCTGTTTTTCCATTTAGTTTATTTTCCATACATCTTTGAACCGAGCAAGAAATGAAAAGTTTACCGAATCAATAATATCTCTCCTTTCTTTTGCTCTAGCCGCAAGCTTAATTTATTCCGATATTCCAGCCAATAGACATATACACCAGCAGCCGCGGATTCACTGTTAAAATCTCCATCCCAATAGGCATCTGAACCCATTCCTTCATAAATCAATCCTCCCCAACGATTAAATACTCTTAACGTAAGTGTTTCTATGTCTGGCCCATAAATTTCAAATAAATCATTGCGACCATCATCATTAGGTGTAAAAGCTGTAGGGATATAAATATTGGCAGGACAATCACCCGCTGGAACATCTATCCAAAGCGTATCAGTACAAGGACCATCTGAAGCTACTAAAGGAAAGCTACCCGCATCAGGCAGGATATATTCATCGCCATTAAATCCATCAGGCCAGGTGAAATCCAAAATCTCATTTCCTAAATTATCAGCCCTCAATATCAATTCTACTCCTGGGCAATAAACAGTATCTACTGGTTGATAAGTAAATACAGGGAAAGGGCGTACAATTAAACGTACACTATCGGAAGCTCTGCAAGCATTGACCGTATCTAGTAAAGTTAATATATACCAGCCTTCTTCATTTGCCATAAGGCTAGTTGACTGAGAACCATTATTCCAAAGATAACTAACATCTGAAGGCTCACTAATAGGTGCGAATGTATAAGTTGCTCCTTTACATATAGTAGTATCAGGCCCTAGAGAAAATTGGGGATTAGGTACAGGGGTAATTGTAATCTCGTCAGTATAAATACAACCAAACTGATTGGTAGCTTCCAAACTAAAAGTACCAGCTCCAGTTGCAAGGAAAGAAGCATTCATACTTCCATCCTGCCAAAGAAAAGTAGTACCAGAGTGCGGTATTCCACTTTCTAATAATAAACTATCTCCTATACAAAGACTGGTATCTGCTCCAAGATTGAATACTGGGCCAGGTAGTATTTCTATAGTATTAACGACTGTATCTTTACAGCCTTCCTGATTGATAATATGTTCAATTTCGAAAATTCCTGTATCAAAGAATTGAAAATAAGCAGTATCCATATCGGAAAAACCTGGCTGTGCCATTGAAGAAGTCCATTCTGAGCTAGTAAAATCTGTATCTGCTGCCGTAGGGAAAACAAGAATACTATCTCCTGTGCAGGCTGGTGTTTGTATAGTAAAACTGGCATCTGGCTCTATTTCATTGCTACCAGGTATACAAAATGGTGTATTAATAAAATTAATATCTTCCACTATCAACATTAAAGGACTAATATTAATGGGCTCCATATCTTCTTCATCCAAATCATTAAATGGTGGGAAAGCAGAAGGAGTAGCAGTTTCCTGATCTACGGCACAAACTTCAATTGGTTCACAAGTATTAATAAAACCATTTATTCCTGTATGTACCAATCCCACAGGTTCTATCGGCAAAGGTGTAAATATTGGGTCATTTGCCAAGACTGGCCAATAAAAAGCACCATTACCTGTATGTTGTGGAGCTCCCAGGAAAAAAGTATTAGCAAAACTGGGATAGGCATAACCTCTATCCCAAGTTCCCGTTTCTTTATCAAAGGTCAGAAAAGCAGCAATATCAGGATCATCAGTACTCCCCAATAACAATAGTTTATCTCCTTCAAGCAATAAATGCCCTGGAGTACCTATATCATAAGTCCATGCTTCACTACCATCTGAAAAATATTTAGTAAGTAAAAAATTCCCTTCGTGTTGGTAAGAAAAGAAGCGACTCCCATCTGTATCCAGCGTAATATCATAGATGATTCTTTGTGCAAAGACAGAGCTGGTCAAAGATTCTGCCTGGTAGTTGTGAATGAAAACTCCCGTATTTATATCGTACTGACTAACCATCGTACTGAAGTCATTCTGATTGGGGCCTCCTACCCCTTCAAAAAAAGAATCCCAGAATAAAAACTTTTCATCCTGATACACTACTCCATCCATTTTTAGAGAAGTGAACCAAAAAGGAAAAATGCACCTGCGGCCATCCTGAAAATTCCCATCTGAATCCAATCTCATTATATCTACTGCATTTTGTCCTCCCAGATTTTCATTGCCTATCAATAAAATGCTACCTCCCTCCAGTTGCATAGCAGATACATACATCCTAAAACCAGGATAACGCCTCGCCCATAACACCTCCCCGGTATTATCCAATTTAAACAGTGCCAGATTTGCAGGATTGATAAAAGAGCCCCCCGTTCGTGCACTTATCAGAAAGGAGCCATCATCCAATTCAAGTCCCTGCATGACAAATACCTGTACGGTATCATTGTTTGTATCCAGCGGTAGAGATAGTCGCTTGTCCCATTCACTATTGCCCGTTGGATTTATTTTACTGAGGTAGCCAAAATTATCGTCATTGCCCAGCACAAGTGCACCTTCATCCTCAAGAGGTATAATAGATTCTATAGAATATTCGTGCTCATAATTAATAGTATCGAATGGAAGATCAGGATAAAATACCTGTTGAAAAGTTTGAGCTCCTATCGGTGAAAAAATCGAAAGAAGTATAAGTGTAGTTAATATATGCAGCTTCATCTCCTAGTATTCAATTCATTATTAGAACTGCATAATTAGTCATTTTTCGTTTTTAATCTGTGTAATTGAGTTAATAGCTCTCTAAAAAAAAGCAATAGGTCATGATTTTTACATCATAACCCATCACTTTGTATTTTCAGTTTTTCAATAACCTCTGTAATTAAGTAAGAGAGCACATTTAGTTAATCTTTTTATGATGGCATCTTTTTACTCATATCTGCGTTACGTACTCGTGTTAATAACTATGGCTATTATACTCCGCCGTGCCTTGATCTGAGCAAAAATCTGATCCACCAAAAAAGCAGCCTAATTATGCGCTCTTACTTAAAGAAAATTCTTATCCCGCCTTCTCGATCTGAGGCATATCGGTGATGACTTTCCAGTCTCCGTTTTTCCCTTTTGCCAACTGAATGAAGGAATGAAATATTAATTGCTTTCCGGTCAGTGTTACATGGACTACAGCATTTTTTCCTTCCTGGCTAATAGAGCGGATTCTAACATTGCGTTCATCTCCTCCTATTTGTCCGGCTTTAAGCAATTCCAGATAGCTTGGTTTATCAATCAATGATAATTCATCACTTCCTAATAGTTGATTAGCTACCACTCTGAATTCAGCATGCAAAGCTGCATCCATTTTTTTTACGTTTTGATTGTCTGCGGCTGCTACATACTGGTGTACAAGTTCTGAAATAAGTTGTAAATCATCTCCATCATTGCTAGTTGTGAAACTCAACATACTTACAATTAAAAGAAAGGTACTCATGGTTTTTAAGAATATTAGTTAAAGAATAATATCGACTGAGGTTCTCATAATAGAATGGTGTTCGAAATCATCTTCCTGAGAATAAGCCATTAATAGTTTTATTGGCTTTCCTTCCCAAAGGTGATAGTGATAATTATCTAAAGCTTCCATTCTGACTGAGAATTGGATTAAGGTGTTTCCCTCTACTTCTTCGGCAGATAACAAGTGGAGATGAGATTGTCCTCCAATTGATTCTACAGCTTTATGATTGCCTATTCCTACAATATATCTGTCACTAATTGTACAGTGCTCATTTATTATATTTCCCATAATGAGGTTAGTCCCCTTCAAACCTCCTTGCTCATTAATCCCAATAGCCACCCAGCCTTTAGTAGGTGCTTTCATCTGAACTATTAATTGCGATTGTTCTAATTTCCATTTCACTTGCATCCCATTTTTATCCACCTGTTTTTCAGGAGAGCCAGATTCCATTGTGATTAATAAAAGGAATAAGAATATAGCATTCATAGATTTCCGATTTAAGTGATTGATCAATAATTGACATATCAACCATCCAGTCAAAAAAAAATTTAACTGAAATTTTCAAATAGTTTAATCAACATTTGATTAAGCTTAATTATATCCTGATCTGTAAAACCTTTAGTGCCCGTGGCTCTTATTTCAACTGCCATTGGAAGTAGTCTTTCCACTAAAGCTCGTCCTTCATCTGTCACATATAATCCATATGAACGGCGATCGTCCAGCAAATTTTTTCGTTCGATCCAATTTCTACTCTCCAGTTTATCCAAAATCCTGGTTACTGATGCTGGTTCTTTATAGGATTTTTCAGCCAAAGATCGCTGGCTTATACCTTCACTTTCATGTATTCCTTTTAACAAAATCCACTGATCACTGGTGATATCAACTCCTCTCTGTTTGAAGTAGTCCGTTTTAAATTTCCTAAATTGCTTGTATGCTTTCTCTAAATGAAAGATATAAACTTCGTCCAATTTTTTATTTAGCTCACCACTCATTAACTTATCAATTATTGATGCATCAACAAAATTATATAAAATATTTGTTCTTGTCAAATCAGAAGACTTTTTTTATTCGTTGAAAGACTAATATTATCCAAATAATAAAGAATGGACGTTATTGGATAGGATCATTGAGGCAATGGTTTTCACCAATTTCACGAACGATACTCACTAGTAATAAGCAAACCTGAACGATTTAGCACACAAACTGCAAGCTATCTACGTAACAAGCGATAAGATTGATACTGCCCTTTGAACCAGTAATTCAGAAAATAAATACCTTTTGCCCACTGGGTAGTATTTAGCTGAGTACTCCCGACAAATGCTGTTTTTTCAAAAAACACCTGTCCATTAACATTACAAATACTCAGGTGTTGTACTTCTTTCTCGCTCTCCAGATTAAGGCTTTCACTAAATGGGTTAGCAGATATAACAGCTGCGTCTACTCGTTCTGTTTTAGATACGGTGCTACTCACCATACCCACACTCCCTTTGGTATAGAGTACTTGCCCATTGCTCTCGAAGATTAAGTGAAAATCTGTGCCATCAAAAGCAATGGAAGGATAGCGTTGATGTCCTGAAAGGTTAGCAGTCAAACTTCTGGCCTCACCATATATCTGTTCTGCCCCTCCATCAGAAAAAGCAAACATAATATCTACGGTGCCATCCCAAAGTTGATGCCATACGACAGCAGCCTGTTCAGCGCCTCCTGCAATTGCTGGAAAATTTTGGCTGACTGAAGACTGATCCAGGCCGGTTACAACCTCACTTTGCACTAAAGTATTATCTGCAATATCAACTCTGCTCAGGTGGATTTGGCTCGTACCGGTACCAGCGCTCATATAGGCGACCAATAATTCATCTTCGAGGCGAATAGAAGCGGGGCCTGAAGCAGGGCATGCACTTATCTGCCAGTCAGAAGGATCAATATCCAACACTTGATCAAACTGCTCACTATCAGTAGAAGCAGTCATCCATATATCGCGCAGGTTATTATCGTTATTTCTAAAAAAAGAATAGGTTTTACCATTATCAAGCAACAATTCTGGTGGGCAGCATTCACACACATATTCGCCATTAACTCCTTCACTGGCTACTACTGGATTACCATATGTCATTCCTCCATCTGTAGAATAAGATAATTTAATCTTTGCCTCTTCATAGTTTGTGGTAGCTCCTAAAAAAGCTATTACAGGATTATCATTCTCATCAATGGCAACCGCGGGCAGTGTATTGTAGTGGTTGCTCCCCTGAATGAGTTGTACTGGTGTTTCAAACGTTTGGCCTCCATCTGTACTTCTAGCCACATATATACCATTATAATAATCATTTTTATCACTATAAGTTATGAACACCCGATTATCTTTTACAGCCATTTGAGGCCCCTCTGCAGAATTAACAAATGGAGGAATATTACCATTGACTTCAACAGGAGTAGTAAATATGCCACCATCCCATCTGCTCACATATATAACAGAGTTGCTCCCTGGTTTTCCCCACATTACAACTGGATTATTCGCAGCATCTAATCCTATTTTAGGACCTCTGTTGCCATATGTTTCATCTGCTACAGGAATTGGATCAGACCATAAAATGGTGTTTTGAGAATATAATGAAGGAAGTAGCAAAGACAAGAGTATAAATAGTAGACATAGCTGTTTCATAGTTCAATTGAATGTTTCCTTCAATATAATTATTTTTTACAGCCTTTATTGAATCTTATCTTTACTTAGTTTGTTTTCTTAGAGTCCTTTTACGAACGATCAAATCTATCTATGTCCTTCAAACTCCAATCTCCATTTCGGCCTACAGGTGATCAGCCTCGCGCTATTGAACAATTAGTGCAGGGGATCAAAAGTAATGAACCTGCTCAAGTACTGTTAGGTGTTACAGGTTCGGGTAAAACTTTTACGATGGCGAACGTGATTGCAGAACTCAATCGCCCAACCCTCATACTTACTCACAATAAAACCCTGACTGCCCAACTATATGGAGAGTTTAGAGAGTTTTTCCCAGATAATGCGGTGGAATATTTTGTTTCGTATTATGATTATTATCAACCAGAAGCCTATCTCTCTGTTTCTGATACTTATATCGAAAAAGATTTATCTATTAATGAAGAGGTAGATAAGCTCAGGCTTCGTGCGACTTCTTCCCTCCTATCAGGAAGGCGAGATATAATCATCGTAGCATCTGTATCCTGCATCTATGGTATGGGAAATCCAGAAGATTATAAAAATGGGATCATTCGTATTAAAGTAGGACAAACGCTTTCGCGAAATGCTTTTTTGTATAGCCTGGTAGACAGCCTTTATTCCCGAACGGATATAGATTTCAAACGAGCTACTTTCCGGGTCCGCGGAGACACTGTAGATATCAATCTGCCATATGTGGAATATGGCTATCGTGTCACTTTTTTTGGTGATGAAATAGAAGCTATTGACCGCCTGGAAATAGAAAGTGGTAAGCGTATCGAAAGCATGACTACCGCAGCTATTTTTCCAGCCAATTTATACATAGCACCAAAGGATCGTTTAAACGAAATCATCCGTAATATTGAGGATGAATTGTACGAGCAGGAGAAATATTTTGAGCGAGAAATGAAATACATGGAATCCAAGCGTATCAGAGAACGGACGACTTTCGATCTGGAAATGATCCGCGAATTGGGTTACTGTAATGGAGTAGAAAACTACTCTCGATTTTTTGATGGCCGTAAACCCGGTACTCGCCCATTCTGCCTTTTAGATTACTTCCCTGATGATTATTTGATGTTGGTTGATGAGAGTCACGTAACCTTACCCCAGGTGCGTGGTATGTATGGTGGTGACCGGGCCCGAAAATTAAACCTCGTAAATTTTGGTTTCCGGCTTCCTTCTGCAATGGAGAACCGTCCTCTCAACTTCAGTGAATTCGAAACCCTAATCAATCAGGTTGTTTTTGTAAGTGCAACTCCCAGCGATTATGAACTGGAGCAAACAGGTGGCGAAATTGTAGAACAGTTAATCCGTCCTACAGGCCTTTTAGATCCCCCTATTGAAGTGCGGCCCAGCCTTAATCAAATTGATGACCTGCTGGATGAAATCAGTGAGCGCATTAAAAAGGATGAGCGTACACTGGTAACTACTTTAACTAAACGAATGGCGGAAGAACTTACCAAATATTTACAACGTCTTAGTATTAAGGTACGTTACATCCATTCGGAAGTAGATACCATGGAGCGAGTAGAAATCCTGCGCGACCTGCGCCTTGGTGAGTTTGACGTATTAGTAGGTGTCAACCTACTCCGGGAAGGTTTGGATCTTCCAGAGGTATCTCTTGTTGCAGTACTAGATGCCGACAAGGAAGGTTTCTTGCGTAATGCTCGATCCCTCACCCAAACGGCAGGCCGTGCCGCTCGTAATTCTAATGGATTGGTTATTTTTTATGCAGACAAGGTTACTAACTCTATGCAAATGACCATTGATGAAACAAATCGCCGTCGCTCTATACAGATTGCATATAATGAGGAACACGGCATCACTCCTCAAACGGTGCGTCGCTCCAGAGAGGAAATCATGAGTAAGCAATCTATTCTGGATATCCGAGGTGTTCAGCAACAAGCTTACATCGAACCTGAATCGCCCAGTCTCGCCGCCGATCCTGTTCTTGAATATATGAGTCGTGATAAAATCGAAAAGATGATCGAAGAGACTGAGCGTAAAATGAAAAAAGCAGCAAAAGAACTAGATTTTATTACCGCTGCTCAATATCGAGATGAGCTATTTGCATTGAAGAAAAAGTTGAAAGATGCTTAGAAGTATTTGGCCATAATCTGCATTTTCATTATTTGCAACTTCATCATCTCTCTTTGATCGAGTTTGATCAATTGCTTGTAATAAGGTATCTCCGAAAAATTTTCGCGATGGTCCATTCGGGCTGCGATTTCTTCCAATTTAGCCTCAATGGCTAAAATGATATCGAAGTCCTTCACTTTAGGATAAAAAATGTTGTAGTAGTCTTTCATTTGTTAATAAGGGTTATTGGGTCAATAAATGCTCTTAGGGAAATAGAGAACGCTTTTTGGGCTAGCCCAAAATTTTCTTTTTCCTGCCTAAAAGCTATTTTTTCTGGTATAATATTATAACAACATTGCCATACGTAAAATTCCCCAAACATGGTTTTTTTTCAAAAAAACGCTCTTTTAAAATCCAGACACAAACAACTTACAATCAATACATTAAGCAATAAATTCGTTCAATAAAAATAAAAATAATTGATTTTTTCTTTTTTATAGGATATGATTGATTTTACAGCTTTAAATGAGCGTTGAGGAGGGGCATACACAGGGTACAAGGTTGGGTATTAAAAGGAAAGAGGCTTTACTATTGGTTAACAACAATATCCCGAAAAAAACTGCTACTGATTTGGCTATTGCTCTATTTTTAGCCCGGAAATTTAGATACAATACGCTAGGGGCAATGTAATCATTCTTCATCCCATGATTTATTAAACATGGAATGGATGCTGTAATTATTATAAAATCGGATTGTAGAGTAAGTGTATGCCAAATATACTTTGTTCGCCTTAAGTCTATTGTTCCTTTTTCGTCCTATTCGCTTACCTTTTTAATTTGCAACATTTTATTATCTAAATCCACATCCAAAAAATAAGTTCCTTGACTAGTATTAAACCTTACATCATCATAATGTCTCATTTCAAACGGACCCTGGTTTTTTATCGATGTATAAAAGGATTTTCTTTCCGTTTCCGTCAAATTTTCTTTCTTACCATGATCCAGAGATAATAACTCAAGCTGATGGTTTAGCTTTGCTGTATACCAAAATGACTTTGTTGCCATTTGTAATAAGTACCCATATTCAGTTAGAAATGAATAATTCAAACAAGGCATCGAACTTCCTCCATATTTTACTTGAAAGGTATCATCATTGTTAACCAAATGATTTAAAGGAATGAGCCTTTCACTGATTTTTTTTCCTGTTTCATCAAAGGTTATTATAGAAAAACCACGTGTTTCTTTGCCTCCTTCTTTAATATCTTCATTATAGATACTAAGGATTACAAATTGATTAGATAAAGAATTATAATCAACCTTCCCCCTCATCAACTGATTATATATGGTAGGGCGGACGGTATAAGATCCATAAGTATACTCCGTTCTAATAGTTTCATTGAGTTCTATTGTAGTCGAAGTGGGTAATAACAAATTAGCTAATTCTTCACTAGTATCAAATAAAAAATTTAGAGGTATGTAATTCCAATTATCTAGGCTAGCATCCAAATTATGTATAAATAATACTTCTCCTTTATAGTTACACTTTGCTACCTGAACATAATATTCATAGGGCTTCTCCACTTTAGAACTACCGCGAATGTAAGCTTTCCGGGTCAAGTATACGAATTCATCATTGTGATGGATTGGATACCATTGAGTAGTTTCTTTGAGTTTTTCACCATCCTTTTTGAACCATTCTTTTGGTAGGTCCAGCACTACAGTGGTTTGCTTTAATGTATTGTGAGTAAAATCATGTATTCCGTACTGCTCTTTTTTGCCATCTTTTCTCAAATCACTAACAAATACTTTAAGCCCCTGGCTGGTTACAAATAAGGCATCAACATCTCCTTTCGGTATATCAAATGCCTTAATCACCTTATCATTATTGTCATGAACCTGGGTTATTCGCCATTTAGTTGGTCCAAGATAGCCCATCTCCTCTAGATGGTAAACATAGTCAGCGTTTGAAGAAGCAATCAAGTGACTTAAAAATCCTCTTTCTACCTGCCCGCGCTCTATTGGTATTGTCCAAATATGAGTCAGGCTTTCATCATAAAAATGTAGTTTCCAATTAACATTCTTAGTCCCTGCTTTAAGAGCACCTGTTTTCAGTACAAATCCTTTTCCTGGTATGTGAATAAAATCGAGGAGTGTTTCTTTTTTTGCTGTAAGGGGTATTTCAATAGTTTTTTCCTGAGCTATTGCAAAAGAAGAAACGGCTAATAGGAGCGCAATGATAAGAGCTTTCATTATTTTTTAACTATGCGGTTAGTAAGTGAAGTAAAAATAATACTTTTTATCATTACATCACATTAACTACGTCCACATCACCGACAACTATTACTTTATTTTACAGCTATGAATATAGCATTCACATGTCTTATAACATAAGACAAGATATCTTTGAGGAAGTCTCTTCTGAGGTATCATATAAAATAGTCCATGCAAACAAAGAATAAAAAGACGAGCTCATAAAGTTTGCATGCACCCAATGAATAAGGCTTCTTAAATTTTCTCCGTCTTTGACAACTTCTCTCACAACCGAAGGAGAGAAGATGTCAAAGAACCAATTTTCTTACTTATGATTTATTTATATCAAATTCAGCATTAAGGGACGCTATGCTAGCTTCTCTTAGGTATCGCTATCGTGCAAACGATACCGCACGCTTTTCTCTTATTACAGTTACCTTGATTTGTCCAGGGTACTGCATTTCATCCTGAATCTTTTGAGAAATCATGAATGAAAGATCATCAGCATAAGTATCTGTTACTTTTTCAGATTCTACAATAACACGTAGCTCACGGCCTGCCTGCATAGCATATGCTTTTTGAACACCGTCATGTGCCATCGCCAATTCTTCTAATTCACCAATACGCTTAAGGTAGCTTTCCAGGATTTCGCGGCGGGCACCAGGGCGAGCACCGGAGATTGCATCACAAGCCTGTACAATTGGAGAAATAATATTATTCATTTCTACTTCATCGTGGTGAGCTCCTACTGCATTACAAACTACTTTATGCTCTTTATGCTTTTCACAAAGCTTCATCCCCAAAATAGCGTGTGACAATTCCGTTTCCTCCTCTGCTACTTTACCTATATCGTGAAGTAATCCGGCACGTTTTGCCATTTTAGCCTGCTTAGGACTAAGACCCAATTCGGCAGCCATGATCGCACACAAATTAGCGGTTTCGATAGAGTGCTTCAATAGGTTTTGTCCATAAGAAGAACGGAAACGCATACGTCCTACCATTTTCACTAGATAAGGATCAAGGCCGTGTATATCTAAATCAATTACTGTTCTTTCTCCAATCTCAACAATCTGCTCATCAAGCTGCTTACGCACCTTAGCCACTACTTCTTCAATACGTGCAGGGTGAATACGGCCATCTGCTACCAGGCGTTTTAGAGCCAGGCGGGCTACCTCACGGCGTATCGGGTCAAAGCTGGAAATTACGATTGCCTCCGGAGTATCATCCACTACAATTTCTGCTCCTGTAGCTGCTTCCAATGCACGGATATTACGCCCTTCGCGACCAATAATTTGTCCTTTAAGGTCATCTGAATCCAAGTTGAAGACGGATACCGTATTTTCGATGGTATACTCAGCACACATACGTTGTATGCTCTGTATAATGATTTTTTTCGCTTCCTTATTGGCTGTATTTTTCGCCTGTTCAATTCGGTTTTTAACCAAAGCCATTGCATCTGTTTCTGCTTTAGCTTTTACCGCTTCCAGTAATTGTTCTTTGGCCTCTGCCTCACTTAAGTTGGCTACTTTTTCCAGCTCTTTAATGTGGCGTTCATTGGCAGCATCCAGCTCTTCCCGTTTGCGAGCCATCACTTTTTGCTGCTTCTCCAGATTTTCTCTCAGCGCAATAACATCTGATTCGCGCTGCTCCAATTCTTGGTGTTGCTCTTCTAGTTTTTGGACTTTATTACTGTACTTATCCTGCTTACTCTGCAGTTCAGATTCTTTAGCTTTTACATCCATCTCTCGCTCTTTCACTTCTACCATCTGCTTAGATTTGTAGCTATCAAACTCTGAGCGTAGACGGTTGAATTTATCTTTAGCCTCCTGGATCTTCTTTTGTTTTATTCGTTCGTTCTTATTCTCTGCTTGAGAAGTAATTTTTTCTGCTTTAGTAGACGCCTCATCTACCAGACGTTTAGCAGTCAGGCGGGCTTCTTTAATTTCAAGGTCCGCTTTGGAGTTAATGTCCTCTAATTTATTTGTATATGACTTCTTAAGTATAGACTGTACGATGAAATATCCTATTACAGCCCCAACTATGAGTCCTATGATGATACCAAGTCCTATATCCATAGTTTGCGACAATTTAAAAGCGTTAAGTAGTAAAAAAATAGCTCGACATCGCTTATTACAGAGGCGTACTAATCTGCCTTTTAGGGCTCTTGCTGCCTACATGTCGAATCTATTTTTTAAATGATTCTTGTATATAATACATACAACCCACGATAAACATCGCAACGGTAAGAAGTAAAAGAAAGGAATGCTAGTGCAATAAGTTCAACCAAACGAGATTTTATTATATCTGCAAGGTTTTTTGTTATGCTCTAAACGATTGTTGGTATCATCTCCAAATTAGGCTCATATGGATAAATTGGAAACGAGAATAATCATCGTTCATTTAATATTCATGCACTATACTAGCTTATGCTAGGACACTATCCAGCAGATCATTCAAAAGAGAAAGCTTACCTTTTAATGAGGCGTTTTCCGTCTGAGCTTGCGTCACCTTATGCAGTTCTACAGCATAGGTAAGCAAAGTCATTGACAGACAATCCTGCTTATCTTTATTAGTATAGGTCAACTGAAAACGATTTAGTTTTTCGTTGATTTCTTTAACGATCTTTCGAATCGCCGGTTCATCAGAGGTATTGATTTTAAGTGGATAAGGCCGTCCGCCAATCAATACAGTGATATGCTTCATCTCATTGTCCTTCGCTGCTCCCATATCCTAGTATTTATGTAGCCACTCAATACAATTATCTATCTCTTTGATGTATTGATCTAACTGTTCCCTAAGCTTTGCTGATTGCTCAGGCTCTTCTTCCCGCTGCAAGTCTAAAGCTCGCTGCGTACTTTCTAATTTATCTTTCAAAACACCAACTGTGCCTTTTTGCCGGTCCAGTTCGGCTTTTAAATGTTGATTTTCTGTCCTCAGGCTAGCATTTTCTTTACTGATCCGTTCCATCTTCAGCGCCAATTGCCTCACCTTGAGTTCTATGCTATCAATTTGGTCTAATACATTCATATTATACTAGATTAGAAGGAAAAGTGCCCATAACAGGATTATTTTACCTTCCAATCATTTTTGGGATTGAACAAATAAACGCTCAAGAATTTGTTTAAATATCTATCTACGGATAGATGCTCCCAACTTCGCTTCGTAGTCAGCAATCAGTTTATTGATTACTTTATCTACCTCCTTATCCTTAAGCGTTTTGCTTTCATTTTCAAATATAAAGCTAACAGCGTACGACTTCTTCCCTTCACCCAGTTGTTTCACATTTTCATACACATCGAAGAGATTAATATCCGTAATTAGCTTTTTACCATGCTTTCTGGCTATCGCCACAATATCACTAAATTTTACGGAATTATCAATAACTAATGCCAAATCCCTGCGCATGGAAGGGAATTTGTTAACCTCTTTATATTCAATCTTATGTTTGCGAATTGCCTTCATAATGCTATCCCAATGAATATCTGCGTAGAAAACGCCTCCACGGATAGCCATTGCCTTAGCTAGTTTAGGCTGTATTTTACCAAATTGAACCAATGTATTAGGCCCACGATGATATTTCACTCCGTAAGCAAAAACCTCATCTTTAATAACTGACTCCTGATAGCCACTCAAGCCAAGGCGAGCCATTACATTATTCACTAATGCTTTGAGCGTATAGAAGTCTGCGTCTCCCTTACGGTTATTGATCCAACTTTCTGCATAACGCTCACCGGTAATGAAAAGGCTAAGGTGTTCTGCTTCTTCTGTCCCTTCAGGCCCCATATGGTAGGTCCTACCAAATTCAAAGAGCTGCAAATCAGATTGCTGTCTATTTTGATTATGAACAATCGCTTCAAGTCCACTTACTAACATATCAGGGCGCATAATATCCAGTTGCACACTTGATGTGTTGTTAATATAGACCATTCCTTCTGTAGGCAGGCCAGGTAATACCTCCTTGTAATATCTGGATTGAGAAAGCGACAATCCCATCATTTCGTTGAAACCGCTAGCCGCCAAATAGTCCCCTATAGCATTGCGTACCTCATTAGGATCTGGTTTAGGCGCAATATTCATGCTAGTTTTCACCTGCTCAGGAATTGGCACTTTATTATAACCGTATATACGAAGTATTTCTTCTATAACATCGGCCTCACGGATTACATCCGATTTGTTGGTAGGTACAGCTACGACTATTGCTTCTTCGTTTTCCCTTAAAGTTTCCATTTCCAATGCATCAAAAATGCGAAGCAACGTTTCTTTCGGAATGTCTATGCCAATCAGTCGATTAATTTGCGTAAAGCGAACCTCAATTTCTGCTCTGTGAACAGGATTAGGGTACAAATCAATGATTTCACTAGCAATAGTACCGCCTCCCAATTCTTTCATTAGCATAGCTGCACGTTTCAAGGCATAAACAGAGATATTAGGGTCACTGCCTTTCTCGAACACTTTTGCTGCATCTGTGCGCAGATTATGGCGCATGCTTGTACGACGTATCCACTTAGAGTTAAAATGCGCAGATTCCAGGAAGATTTCTGTAGTATCATCCTTTACACCTGATTTTATCCCTCCAAAAACACCGCCAATACACATGCCTTCTTCTGCTCCATTGCAAATCATAAGATCTTCGGCATGCAACTCCCGTTCTACTTCATCCAGGCTATTAAACTTAGCACCTCCCGGCAGCGTTTTGACGATAATTTTGTTTTCTTTTACTTCCCTCAGATCAAAAGCATGCAAAGGTTGTCCTAATTCATGTAAAATAAAATTGGTAGCATCTACCATATTATTGATAGGACGGACTCCAATAGCACTCAATTTATTTTTCAACCAATCTGGTGATTCCCCCACGGTAATCCCTTTAAGCGTTAATCCTGCGTAACGAGGACAAGCTTCTGGATTTTCTACAACTACTTCTACTGGCAAGCTATTATCATCACTCACAAAATCAGCGACATCCGGTACTTTAACTCCATCCTGATAATCATGATTAATTTTTAGATAAGCTGCCAAATCCTTAGCTACTCCCAGATGGTTGGTAGCATCTGATCGGTTAGGAGTTAGCCCTATTTCATAAACGTAATCTGTTTCTATATTAAAGTAGTCGCTAGCAAGCGTACCTACTTCCGTTTCAGCCGGGAGAACCATGATACCGCTGTGATCAGTCCCTATTCCTAATTCATCCACCGCACAAATCATCCCTTCAGAGACTTCACCTCTAATTTTTCCTTTCTTTAGTGTAAGCGGTTCCTCACTATCTGTAGGGTACAAAGTAGTCCCTATAGTAGCAATCATTACTTTTTGCCCTTGAGCTACATTTGGTGCACCACATACTATATTCAATAAGTCTCCTGCTTCATTACCTATATCCACTTTTGTCACAGAAAGGCGATCTGCATTTGGATGCTGACCACACTCTACAACATGCCCTACCACGACTCCGCGAAGGCCACCAGGCAAACTTTCTACCTGTTCCATACCTTCTACTTCCAGGCCTATATCCGTTAGTATTTCGCCTACTTCTTCAGGAGAGAGATTTATATTAATGTATTCTTTCAGCCAGTTCAGAGATACCTTCATTACTATTAAAAATATTTTTGAAATAACCTTTCTTTTTTGTTTTCCGTTCTCGAAAAACTGAAAAGTTATCTGTAAGCATCAGGCTAAACCTATTTCAAATTATATAACAACATAATTTCACCTGGATACTCACGGTCAATTATTAGCGCACAAAGATAGGGATTTTGAATGTGGGTTGTTAAATTTTAGATGTGGGATTTTGGAAATGCTCCTTTTGGAAGGTAATTTTCAGTTATTCCGAGGATTTGTGGGGTGTGGGGTGTGGGGTGTGGGGTGTGGGGTGTGGGGTGTGGGGT
>JAKSDI010000060.1 GCA_022360175.1 Chitinophagales bacterium | reverse complement strand
TGTTCATTTAAACTTACAGCCAGGGAATTGATCGTAAAATCCCGGCGGTTTTGATCGTCTTCCAGGCTACCATCTTCTACAGTAGGTTTACGAGAATCGGATCGATAACTTTCTTTTCTGGCTCCCACAAACTCAATCTCCATATCCTGATGTTTGAGCATAGCGGTACCAAAACGCTTGTAAACCGTGACTCTTGGTATAGGCCGCAGGCGAGCAGCTATTCCTTGCGCCAGCTTAATCCCATTTCCTACACAGACAATATCCATATCTTTTGATGGGCGCGCCAACAATCTATCTCTGACATAACCACCCACTACATAAGCAGGATAGCCAAGTGATTCTGCCGTTTCACTTATCAGTTGAAAAATTTTCCGTTCGTGTGAGCGTATATTAAAAACCACAATTCTATCTTATTATTTCTACTTCAGCGTAGCGTTCTTCAATTTCGTCTAAAACACTATATAACACTTCCGGCTCAAATTCAGTTACCAATCGTTTACGATATTCTTTTACTCCAGGCAAACTTCTGAAGTAATTGGTATAGTGCCTCCGCATTTCCAATACTCCTAATTTGGGGCCTTTCCATGAAAGTGAAAAACGCAAATGTTCTCTTGCTGCTTCTACCCTCTCGTGTATGCTTGGGGGAACCAGCAATTCACCTGTAGCGAAGTAATGTTTGATCTCTCTAAATATCCATGGATTTCCAATACTAGCTCGGCCAATCATTATCCCGTCTACTCCATATCTTTCACGGTATTCTTTAGCTTTCTGGGGACTGTCAATATCTCCATTACCGAAGATAGGAATATGAATGCGCGGATTTTCCTTTATCTTACCAATCAATGTCCAGTCAGCTTCCCCCTTATACATTTGCTTGCGGGTACGCCCATGAATAGAAAGCGCTTTGATTCCTACATCTTGCAGGCGCTCTGCCACCTCTTCGATGTACTTCGTCTTTTCATCCCACCCGAGTCTTGTTTTTACGGTTACTGGCAATTTTGTAGACTTGACAACTGATTCGGTAAGGCTCACCATCCTATCTATGTCTTGCAAAATGCCTGCTCCCGCCATCTTACATACTACCTTTTTAACCGGGCAGCCGTAATTGATATCCAGGACCTCTGGCTGAGCTTCTTCTACTATTTCTGCAGCACGCATCATAGAAGATTCTTCAGCACCAAAAATCTGGATACCGATCGGGCGCTCATAATCATAGATATCCAATTTCTGAACGCTCTTATCTGCATCCCGAATCAGGCCTTCTACTGAAATAAATTCGGAATACATCATATCGCATCCCTGTGCCTTACACAAAGCACGAAAAGGTGGGTCGCTCACGTCTTCCATGGGCGCCAATAAAAGCGGGAATTCCCCTAATTCAACATCGCCAATCTTTACCATCTTGCGCTAGGATTTATTACAATTTGCAAAAATAGCGAAGCTACCGCAATTGGTATAACAAAATGGAAGGTATTTGCATCAGCTCTCTTTAAAGATCGGATTATCTGAACAATAAGTTCTGAATTTGCCCTCTGCAGACTTGTGTTTTTGGTATAAAAGGGTAAATTAGCGGGCGAAAATTTAAACAAATTTCTTGTTTGAGGAAAAAGAATTTGTTTATTAAGATTTTTAGTTAAACCAACCAATACCTGCATGCTTACCGCAGTAATATTATGCTTCATACTTGGTTACATTACCATTGTATTTGAGCATCCGCTTCGACTTGATAAGACCGTTCCTGCCTTGATTATGGCAGCATTATGTTGGGCCCTTTTAGCAATTGGCTTCAACAATGGCTTATTATCTGTTATTGATACTCATGATCATGTTTATAGTCTAATTGGGCACGCAGCCCATGGTGATGGAGGGCATGGTGATGCTGGTCATGGATTTTCCAACACATTGCTTCACCATCTTGGAAAGACAGCAGAAATTCTCATTTTTCTTATTGGTGCGATGACCATTGTAGAGATTATTGACCTACACCGTGGTTTTGAAGTACTGAAAAGCTATGTGAGAACTCGCAGCAAAAAGAAACTACTCTGGATTGTAGGTATTCTTGGGTTTATCTTATCTGCTATTATTGATAACCTTACTGCTACCATCGTATTAGTTACGCTGCTCAGAAAGATCGTTCCAGACAAGAAAGAAAGATTATGGTTTGTAGCATTGATTGTTATAGCCGCCAATGCTGGTGGTGCCTGGTCTCCTATTGGTGATGTTACGACTACTATGTTATGGATTGGCAATAAAGTATCGGCAGGAGGTTTAATACAATACCTGGTATTACCTTCTATTGTTTGTTTCATAGTGCCATTTTTTGTTGCTTCAATGATGAAACCGTTTCAAGGTGAGATTCATCTGGAAGACACAGATAATGACAATAAAGAAAGCCGAAAGCTACTGAGTAGCAGTACGATGTTATATCTAGGACTGGGAGCTATTGTTTTTGTACCTGTTTTCAAGACACTGACTCACCTTCCTCCATATATAGGTATGATGCTTAGTTTAGGGTTTGTATGGTTGATATCTGAGTACATTCACCCAGAAGAAGATTTCACTCAGGAGCGTCGTAATATGTATTCTGCTCACAAGGCTTTATCACGGATTGAAATGTCCAGTATCCTTTTCTTCCTCGGAATTCTTATGGCTGTAGCGGCTTTAGAAAGCCTTGTATTTGGTACCGTTATGAGAGATGGTAGTGAAATTCAGGTAGGTACGCTTCGTTATGTCGCTGAGTTTCTGGATAATGTCATCCCCAATCAAGATATCGTAGTCATCCTGCTCGGTTTTGCATCTGCTATTATTGATAATGTACCTCTGGTAGCAGCTTCCATGGGTATGTATGACCAGGCAATTGATGCTAAATTATGGCACTTTATTGCTTATTCCGCTGGTACTGGTGGTAGTATGCTTATCATAGGCTCTGCAGCAGGTGTTGCAGCAATGGGCATGGAACGTATTGACTTTATCTGGTACTTTAAGAAAATAGCATGGTTAGCATTTATTGGCTTTATTGCTGGTGCTGGTGCCTTCCTTGCTTTCACTGCTTTAATGGGATAATACATGAATAGGATTCTATTATTTTTGTTTCTGATTCAGGTATTGAGTGCTTGTCAGAATGGATTAGATGAAGAGTTGTTACATGGCGAATGGAAAGGTACTTCTATACAGGAGGAAGGAACGCCTATGCCTGTTGATCCCGCTGAAATTAGTTTTAACTTCCGTTCTGACAATCTATATGAATTCAGGAGTACTCTTAATTACAAGGAGGCTGGTAGCTATTACTTAGATGATATTTATCTCTATACAACGGATACCTTCAATCAGGCATCTACAGAAAAAGTAGTAGAAGTGATTATGCTGAATGCAGATTCTCTTCATTTAAAAATGAAGGAACAGGAGAAGATGAGAATTCTAAAACTGGAGAGATTGTAAAGCGAGTACATTTAGATGATTAACCTTGGCAACTTTAGTTTGATGATCAATTAATATTTCTACTAACAGCTGCCAATATTCAATAAATTAATTACCGCAGAATTACAAGCACATGCCTTAATTTGCGGTAAGGGTCCACGAATAGCACTTCAAGTAATTCGTGGACCTTTTCTATATCACTATCACTTCTTACTAGAATATTTTTCTCTTACTAATCGTAGATGCCTTGGCCGCTATAACTGAATAACAAGCAATATGAATCAACCCAAATTCTCTAACTAGTTGTAAAATTTGGGTTGACTATTTTAGTATCAATCTAAGAAAAGACCGTAGGCAAGCACTCTTTGGTTTTAGCAAAACAAAATGCTGCAAGGTTTTGAAATTTATAGTAGGGTTCTTGTGCTTCTTCACAAACTCCCAGCCTTCCTCTTTCGCTACATCATACAACTGTATTTAATAATCTCGAAATAAGCCTGCTGGCCCACTCTCCAGTTTCATTTATGATCTGTGGTACTAACCACTCTCCCAAAAGCCTATGGGTAGGATGCTCTTCCAAATAAGATAGCAGGCTATCCTGCAGCACCGGGGCTTTTCAAAACGTTGAATAGCGTGAAATCATGAAGAATATTAAGTTTAATCAAGTCTTGTTATTATCGTTTTTATATCTATTTGCCTGCATATAAAACAAGTAAAGTTGAGAAGCACCACCCACTCAACTATCGCTTTTAATTATTGACATTGTTGTAACTATGCACTCCTATCGCCACTGCATCAAGAGTATTATCACGTTACACCCTTCCATCTTACAACATTGACCATCAATCAGTTACTCACCAAATCACAAAAGATCTCAATGAACAAACATATATTTTTCTCAATGGAAAAGTAATAATCCAATTATAGATTTGTATTGAAATTACACAGAAGAAAAACATAAATCATTTTAAAATTTCACAATAAAAACTTAGTAATTATGAGTTTAACACCAAACCCTTTAATGAAAGAAATCTTAGCTCATGAAAAAGAAATGAGGTCAGATTTCCACAAGCTTTTAACTTCAAAAAAAACCGAAACTCACGAGATTGAGAACTTCATCGAAACGCTAGAGGCAAATTATAATGTTGCTATGAAGAATTTAATTGATGAAGATCCTGGTCATCTATTGGCTTCGGGGTACGAAGGAACATTAAATAAAAATATTATTTGTTTTGATACTCGTATACAACATACACTACTAAAGAAAAATATGTCACCTGATGAAGTACGGTCATATTTGACAAACTTAGTCCATAAACTTCAACAGGCAGAGAATCAGATTAAATCAAAGACATACCAAGAGGTACAATGGGATACTATCCATCAGATTTTTTCGACTGTACGCGTAATTGGAACTGGATATGGAGTAGGAACGGCTTTTCTTAGTACAACAGGTAAAGCTTTCCTCTATTTAGTAGTTGCTTATGGTACAGCAGCAGCCTTAGCGGTTTTCGCAGCAGCATTAGCTCTAGCAATTGCTATTATTATTGCAATCTTAAAATTTGTAGCAAATACAGTTACTTGTGAATTTTTAACCATAAACTTTGCAGATCATGATTTAATCATTGAAGAAAAATGTGCTGTAGACGGTCTAATAACTTATGTTCCATCCTTAAATATGAGTCAATATGGCATACCAAGAATGCGCTATGAAAATGGAAGATCCTGTGTTTATGGAGATTTTATTAAAGCTAGAAAAAGATATGGGTCACTTTATGGAGCTACAGGAGGATTTAGGTTTAGTTTTTACTCAAACCCTCCAGGAAATCCACAATTAATAGATAGTTTTTTGTTAGGCTATTACAATGGTAATAAGAGTTCTTCAAAAAATGGTATTAACGTTACACATGATAGACATAAAAGTATTCATAATTTAGAAAAATGGATAAAGGGAAATTGGAAAAGCTGGAGAGGAGACACTCATTCTGGAGCAGGAGTGGTCAATTTTAATATTGACGCTCGTAAAGGAGGAGAAGTTGGTGGAATTATAACAACAGGTTTTTAATAATTAACTGTAGTAGTCAAGACTCAGCTTGACAGTTAAGGCTTATAGACAACCAATCCCCAGGCTACTAATCGGCAGTCTGGGGCTTTTCTATATGGTATTATGGGGTAAAATCATAGATAAGACACCATACAAAGCAGGAAAATCTAATTCAAGCCTGTCACTTTTACATTTAGTTTCCCTATTAAACCCAAATTAATAATCATCCCGTCAGGTACGAGGTATGCGTTTTGTATATTTAGATCATCTAAATCGCCATAAACGGTGATTCCCTCAGAGATCGCATATTCCTGTAGCTGTTCTTTAAATTGCACTTGCATCTCTTTCAGGTTATAATCCAATAAGAAGTCGAGATTTTCCTGAATTTTTGTTTTGATAGTACTCTTAAGTAACCAGCCCGCAGAACGAATAAGGAAACTCTTGGTATCCAGTGTATATTGTAAATTTTCTATATCAATGGTATTCTTACGGGTATTGTAAACTGGTTCACCCACCATATAAATACTCCCACTATAGCTCCCTGAAAGTATCGTGTTCACTACAATCTTATTACCCTGTCCATAAAACTCCAGTCCATCAATAGTTACAGATCTCTTACCCTGAGCAAATGTCTCTCCAATCAGTTGTTGGCGAGCAATACGTTCTGCTTCATCATAGGAAATTCGTGTTTTTAGATGTAGTTTAAAAGTATCACCTGCTTCTTCTTGTATGATAAGTGGAGGAAGAGGCGCTGGATATACTCCCTGTGGCTGAGCTCCTACCTTCACCTTCGGTGTTCCTTTGATAAATAATGTACTGGATATACGATTTTGTTCCATAAGAATAGGTGTCATACCTATTGATTCCGGATTAATAGTCAGCCAGGTATTATACTCCTCTGATACCTGAACGGGTTTATACATTTGTTGCCAGGCCTCTTGTACCTGCGCTTTGAGGTCAAAATTATCCTTTACCATATCATCGATCGATTTGGTAAGTACTTTTTTACTATTGTTGATCACCAGGTTTGCAATAAAACCTACAGGCAGTGATACAACTCCCATTTTCAATCGGGGTTTTTTAATCCACTCATAATCCATAATTTCTGTCCGAGTTGTCACTTCCCAATCAGTAGAAATATCCAGGAGGGTTCTAAAATCTATAGTAATTTCACCATCTGCCTCTACCTTGCTGATTCCAAGGTCATATTTAATCCATAATTTAAGAGGCAATCGATATTGAACAGCTTGCGAATCTACTGCCAGGCGTATATCTTTCATTTTTTCAGCGCGCACCATCATTTTGTCGCCATCCTTGATATCCTTATCTTCATACAGTACTCCTGTCAATTGTTTATTCAGTGCCACTTCTAATTCTTTCATATCAATATCAATGGGAATATTGATTACTGAGGGCGGAGTTTCAAATTGTTCTTCGTAAGATTCCATCGGGCGGATCGGTTTAGTAGTATTACAAGCCATCAGGCTAATAAGAAAGTACAATACTGCTGTATAGGATACAAATTTCATAGATGAGGGTTTAGCGGTTATGGATGCAAATATAGTTTTTTAGAGATATGATTATGTATGTGGTATTTTGGTATTTCGGTATTATGGTTTTGAAGGGTATGGTTTAGGGAAGTTTAGAAAAAGTTAAAGTGGTTAGTTAGAAGTGCGTAAAGCGTGCGTCGAATGAAGTGGCGTGGTAATTTGGCATTACGGTTTTGAGGGGTACGGTTTAGGGAAGTTTAGAAAAGGTTAAAGTGGTTAGT
>JAKSDI010000174.1 GCA_022360175.1 Chitinophagales bacterium | reverse complement strand
GATCAATATCGCTATCATTGGTATCATCTGCTCCAGGCTCATTCGAATCCTGTACCGTGAAGGTGAAATCTGCAGCATCCGGATCGGTGGAGGTACTTGGGTCAAATTGTACACAATAATCACCTGGTGCCAAACCGGTAAATTCATAAAATCCACTCGCATCTGTCGTTGTAACACCACCTGGTACTGGTTGGTCTTTCACACCACCTACGCAGGTGTATAGGGTAACTGTAGCGCCTTCTACTCCGGGCTCACCGCCATCCTGTACGCCATCACCATCTACATCTTCCCAAACCGTATCTCCTATGCTGGCTGGAGCATAAACCCCGGCATCTATCGTTGGATCATTTTCGCCTGCTACAAGATTCACACAAGGAGAGTCTCCTGTATTTGGATTCACATCACTATCATTTGTATCATCTGCTCCGGGCTCGTTAGAGTCCTGTACAGTAAATATAAAATTAGCGGCATCTGGATCGGTGGAGGTACTTGGGTCAAATTGTACACAATAATCTCCTGGTGCCAAACCTGTAAATTCGTAATATCCACTCGCATCGGTCGTCGTAACACCACCTGGTACTGGTTGATCTTTCACGCCACCTACGCAAGTATATAAGGTAACTGTAGCGCCTTCTACTCCGGGCTCACCGCCATCCTGTACGCCATCGCCATCTATATCTTCCCAGACCGTATCTCCCAAACTGGCTGGAAGAATAGGTTGCGTATAAGTATCGCTATCCATGCATCCACCTCCTAAATCAGCGGTTACTGTTACGGTATTACCCGCCATCATACTACAAACTATCCCGCTCAAGGTAGCTACTCCTCCTACTTCATCAGCGCCTGCTGCATAGTTTACTGTCGTTGAGGTATTTCCATCTCCTATTGTTAAATTACCAGGAGCATTATAAACTGTATAAGTTACCACTACATCATAAGTCCCATTCAATTCACAATTGTCCGTTACGGCAACATTTGTAATATCTATAAAACAGGGTTCATCATAGGTTTCTGTATCAGAGCAACTAGTTTGGTTATTAAACTGTGCTGATACCGCAATATTATTATCGCCATCACATGTTAAACCTGTAAATTGGAAAGTAGTCGCGTTACTTGCCAGATTCAAAGTTTGAGGCGTCCCACTCTCTGTAAGAGCAACTGTAATCCCTCCAGCAGGTGCGTTTGTGGCTGTAATTGTTCCATCCACAGTATATGTACCACCACTACAACTACTAACACTTGTAATTACTATATCTAACGCACAGATAGGTTCATCATAATTTTCAGTACCTGAGCAAGTCATATCATTATCAAAACTAGCTGTTACTACTACATTTTGATCTCCATCACATCCTAAATTTGGAATGCTAAAAGAAGATACTGAAGATGGATCTATTTGCACAGATGCAGGCACTCCATCATTGTCTACTGAGATAGTCATAAACCCTAAAGGAGTAGGCCCTCCAGTATAACTAACATCCCCGGTGAGTGTATATTCACCATTTACACAGGAACTAACGGCAAGATTACTCAAGGTAATAGAGCAAGCTATAGCACCTATATCAAGTGAATGATTACTTTCCCCTATTTCAGTAGTTGAAAAATTAATAACTGCAACATTAGCACTTTCAATTGCATCAGAGTCTGTAAGATCCGTAAATCTATCATTAGTTGCATCACTTGTTTGATTGGCTGCTGTAAATCCTGTACAGTTAGGATCTCCAGATTGTAAATTAGTTAGTGAGACCCTTACTTCATATGTCATATTGGGTTCTACTTCTGTAAAACCACCCATCCAGGTTTGTCCTGCTGTTCCGTTTATACTAAACTTGTAAGCACCATCGCCCTGATTGGCATCAGAGGCGGTGGTTGTTTCTGCTACTTTTGTATATGTGCTCGGTGCTGTTTCTTTATACAACTCTACTAATACACCATTGATACCATCTTCTCCGGGATCCTGAATACCATTGCCATTATCATCTTTCCAAATACGGTTACCTATTTCTATTGGTGCTTCCCGAGAAATGAATTCTACTTCACCCAAACCGTTTGCTTTCCCGAAAGGGCTATTGGTATTTGTTAAAATAGTAATTGCCCTATTAAGTGTTCCATCGGCATTAAACCAATCTATACCATTGGAGAAAGCATTTACACGTGGGTCCATAGAAGGTGTAACTATACCATTTTCTCTTAGCAAAACACCAAGCCCACCCATAGCTGTTTCTTCATGAAGAAAGGGGCTAGAAATATAATCGTCTGCTCCAAAAGAGGATTCTCCTCCTGCTATAGGAAGCGTTCCTGCTGAATTTCCTACAGTATTGTCCGTGAAGTCAGCGATATTTAAAGACCAGGTATTGCCTGCTCCCTTTTGGGCAACAAGAATATCACCAAAAGCATCATTTACAACATTAGAAAAGGCACCTCCTGGAGGATCATCTGGTTGAGCTACACGGAATCCTCCCTGATCACCAAAACGGTCGCGTAAACCAACTACCATTGTACCATCTGAAAGGAATTCAATATCTGTGAAAATAGCCTGAGGATATCCCTGCTCATCAATAGAATATGGAGAATCCATTGTTATCGGAGGATAAGTATTGGCATTCCACCATGGCTGCCAGGCAGCAGGGCCCCAACAATTTGGGCTTTCTGCAAACGCACAACCTCTATCATAGACTAGTGTAAACTCCAAGACCTTAGCTCCCATTGTACTAGTGGAAGGATCATATTCATAAACAAAAGCTACAATTGGCCCACCGCTCTGTCCATTTCCTACAAAGCCGATATATAACTTACCTCGCCAGTATTTCAAAGCAAACGGGATAATTTCATCATTATTCACTCCTGAAGTTAAGCCAGAGCCGAGACCTGGTAAAGCAGCAGCAGTATTGAGCTCTACAAAAGGTACTTGAGCAGCCATAGTAGGTGCATTTGCAGCTGAAGGGTCATTAGCAACCGGGATAGTATATAAACGGCGGTCGTTCAAACTAATCACATATAATTCATCCTGATCATCATTCAGGTCAATATCACCAAAAGCTCTACGTCCAACCGCGTTGAAAGACGCCTGATCAATCACATCACCAGATGCAGTTGTAGTTGTGAAATCATGAGGATCAGTACCTCCTGCAGTGGGATGTAGTGTACTCAAATCGAGGTACAACTGTCCGCTTGTCGCACCATCATCAGGATTAGTGACAACATAGATACCTCCAGACTGGCCAGATAAGAAGCCTGAAAAGCGCTTCATAAAAGCTGCTGCAAATAATTTTCCTGATTTTCTGTGGTAAGCTAAACCAAAGGTAGTTCCGATTTGACTGGCATCCGATTCGTGCTGTACCCATGTAGGGGCATCATTTGCTTCGCTGGCCTGCGGAGTGGAACTAAATGGAAAAGAGATTAATACATCTCCTGAAGTTTGCTCATGCTCAGTATAGCAGCTTGTCACTACGGTAGGATCTGGTTCTGAATAGATACGGGGGTCAATCAAACCAAAATTCACATTACAGCTATTCGAGCTTACAAATTGCACAGAGCTCCCACTGCTACTACCAACAAAGGACGGTTCCATATTAGAAGGAAAACCTGTAAATTCTACACGATAAGTCTCCCCCATAACCATCATGGCACTTTCTATTAAATAATCTCCATCGACAGAAGTTGTAGTACTTCCTACATTCGAACCATCATTGGCATATGCAGTAACTGTTATACCTGATATGGGTTGATCAATATTTGCAGTCAAGGTACCATCCTGTCCAAAATCTTCAAATACCTTACCACCAATATAAGGATTAGTAACAGGCATGGGAGGGCAATCTGGTGCCATCATCATTCTGGCTGCCGTATTGTTTTGCGCTGCAATTTGTTTCGCTTCATTTACCGCTTTAGGTATAAAAGATATTTCGGGGTCAATTATTAAAGTATGTTCAGGCTGATAGGTATCTACTTCAAATGACAAAAGCCCGTCCTCCAGGTGGAAGCGGCTTTCAATCATATTCTTTTCTCCATCAATTTCCTGATAAGCAATTGGAGGCGAATGTTTTAGATAGCCTTCTTCAATGGGCAAGAGCAGGGCTCCTTCTTCATTGATAAAAGCCTCATTAGTGCTTCCACCATGCTCGAGTTGTAATACGATATCCTCTACAGTCCCTCCAGGGTGTACTATAAGATCATAGCCTGCTTTATTTGCTCCTTTATCATAAACCACCATTTCAGTATGCGGGCTAATATTTTCATATAAGATTTCGTCATCTTTTTTCTGGGGAACAATTTCTCCCTGATTATCAAATGACATCTGCCAACTGTCATCATGCGTTTTCATTTCTATAGCAGAAGCCAGTAAATACAACTTATAGGCATCTGCTTTAGCATGATAACTCTCTTCATCCAACTTGACAAACTCTACTTTGTCATTTTGTTGTTGACATGCTGTAAGCACGGTCAAAGAAACAATCAAAAGCCGAAGGCTACTCCTTCGCAACAATTGCT
>JAKSDI010000148.1 GCA_022360175.1 Chitinophagales bacterium | reverse complement strand
TCTATTCTAACTGATACGCCAAATAAAGGGCCATCATCATCAGAAACTGTACCACTTATGGCCGTTTGTCCATAAATGATTATACAGGAATAGTCGAGAGTAGAGATCAAGTGTTTCAGGACAAATGGCTTACGAATATTGCTTTAGGCAGGAAGATGGGAAAGCGCTTTGCGGTCACTTTAAGTGGGGAAAATATATTTGACATAAAGCCAGATGAACATGAGCATTCCGCTAATACCAATCATGGTGTATTCAAATACAGCCGACACGTGCAGCAATTTGGTGTTGCAGGGGCTGTTTGGAAAGCCAGAATTATATGGAGAATTTAGAACCAGATTGTTAATAAATACCTAAATGATGAAACGATTATTATTACTTACACTCACTCTTTTTATTGCAGGTATCATTTATGGACAAACGGCCATAAGTGGTACAGTTTCTGATGATGATGGCCCTTTATTTGGCGTATCAGTTAGAATAGACGGTACGATAAAAGGAGCTGTTACGGATTTTGATGGTAACTATACTATCAATATAGAACCGGGGACCTATAAGGTAGTAGCAAGCTATGTAGGGTATTCTACTCAGGCGGTTACGGTAACCGTAGAGGAAGGAAATACTGAAGTACTAGACTTTAATCTATCGGAAGGAATATTGGTTGATGAAGTGGTAGTTACTGGTACACGTGCATCCAATCGTACTAATTTGGAATCACCAGTACCTGTAGATGTGATCAATGTAACCGAATTGGCATCACGAGCTCCTCAGGTAAATGTCAATCAGTTACTACACCAAACGGTGCCTTCTTTTTCTTCTAATACGCAAACTATCTCGGATGGTACAGACCATATCGATCCTGCTTCTCTTCGTGGCTTAGGGCCAGATCAGGTATTGGTATTGATCAATGGCAAGCGCCGTCATACTACCTCTCTGGTAAATGTGAATGGTACTTTTGGCCGTGGTAATGTAGGAACAGATTTGAATTCGATTCCTGCTTCTGCCATCGCAAATATTGAAGTATTACGGGATGGTGCAGCGGCACAGTATGGTACAGATGCGATTGCAGGTGTAATCAATGTACGCTTACGTGAAAACGTTAACGAATTGACGGCTAATTTAACAACAGGGGCCAACTTTACAAGCGAAATAGGGCCATTCGGTGGTGAAGAAGAAAACTATGATGGAGGAACTGTCAACCTTGGCTTAAACTATGGTTTACCTCTAGGTGAAAAAGGTGGTTTTATCAACTTCACTGGAGAATTTAATTACCGTGGACGCACTAGCCGTATGCAGGAATTTAGCGGACAAATCTTTAATGGCTATAATGCTATTGAGCGTATTGCTTCAGCTGATGGTGCAGACATCAGCAATTTGTCACTTGCACAAGTACAGCAGTATGGCGATCAGGTAAGCTATTTTGATACGGAGACTAAGGACGCATTAAAAAACCTTACTGATTTGGATGGCCTGGCTGATGTACTTGATTTTGATGTTACTGACAATGAATTGACTGCTCGCGGAGAAGAGCGCAGCGATTATAACCTGCTTTTTGGCCAGTCAGAAGTAAGAGGTGGCAAGTTCTTTGCTAATATGGCTATCCCTGTTGGGGAAAATGCAGAAGTATATGGATTTGGTGGATTGAGCTATCGTAATGGTTGTTCAGGTTGTTTCTATCGCCTGCCATCACAGAGCCGTACAACTACCTCTATTTATCCAGCAGGTACAGTACCTCGTATTAAGTCAAATATATTTGACCGTAGCTTTGGTGCAGGTATCAGAGGTATGATTGGTGAGTGGAATGCAGATTTCAGTACGGTTTATGGGTTCAACGAATTTCTGTTCCGTATGGAAGAGACACATAATGCTACCCTTGGTAGTAGTTCTCCTACCGAATTTGAAGCAGGAGGGCATGATTTTACTCAGGCTACAACCAATTTTGATTTGGCAAGGTATTATGATGGAGGCGCTATACAAGGTGTAAACGTAGCCTTCGGTGGTGAATACCGCTATGAAAACTTTGGAATTACACCTGGTTCGGAACTTTCCTGGGGTAATTATGATGTAAATGGAAATCTGGTTAACCCAGCTACTGCTGATAGCTTATTAGTAAGAGATTACTTTGGTCGCACCCGCCCTTCTGGCTCTCAATGTTTTGCTGGCTTCTTGCCAACGAACGAAGTGGATGCACGTCGTAACAGTGCGGCTTTATACCTGGATACAGAGTGGGATATCACCAGTGCATTTTTGATCGGGGCTGCTGTTCGCTTTGAAGATTACTCTGATTTTGGATCTACTTTCAATTATAAAGGGACCGCTCGTTATAAAGTAAGTAACAATTTGGCAATAAGAGCAGGTTATAGCACAGGTTTCCGTGCGCCATCTCTACACCAGATTCACTTCAGCCGTACCTCTACTATCTTCTCTTTGGTAGATGGTGTTTCTGTACCACAGGAGGTGGGTATTTTCCCTAATACTTCTCGTGCTGCTCAGCTATTGGGTATTCCTGAATTGAAGGAAGAAACATCTCAGAGTATGAGTGCTGGTTTTACAGCAAAAATGCCTGCTGCAGGTTTGCGCCTGACGGTTGATGCTTATCGTGTAGAAATTGATGATCGCGTTGTATTGACCGGGCAGTTTGCTCCTGGTGATGATGCAGAGCTACAATCTCTATTTAATCAGGCAGGATCAACTCGTGCTGCTTTCTTCGCAAATGCTATTAGCACAATTACTCAGGGAATAGATGTAGTAATTGCGCATACGGTTAGCTTTGGCGCAGGTAAGACGCTACGAAATGACCTCGCTGGTAACTTTACACAAACGGAATGGGATCAGGATAAAGGCATCAATGCTTCTGATCTGTTGCGTGAAAAAGGATTAGTAGATACTTATTTTGGACAGGAAAGCCGCATTTATCTAGAGCAGGCAGTACCAAGAGTGAAAGTTACTTTAGGTAACACACTTAAGTTAAATGATTTAAGTATTTATCTACGTAATACTTATTTTGGTGAAACAACGGAAGCTACTACTGCTGCTATTTTTGATGATGAACTTGAGTGGATAGATGAATCCATTGATCCATATAATGATCCTAAAATAATTACTGATCTTTCAGTAGGATATCAATTCACAGATGCGTTAAATATTACTTTGGGAGCTAATAATTTACTAGATGTATATCCAGATGAAGCAGATCCTGCTTTCCAGTCATCTGGCCGCTTTATTTACTCTAGAAGGTCGCCTCAATTTAGTTTTGGAGGCCGCTTCCTTTTTGCTCGAGTAGCTTTTACACTTAAGTAAGCACAAAAGCTAAGAAAGAGAATGCATTACGTGTGGATGCGTAATTTTGATGGTAGAAGGTCGAACGCAAGTTTGGCCTTCTCCTTTTATTATCCGAACCTAAAGTAATTTTAACACCTGTTCACACTCTTTAAAGTCTGGTTAAAGGCAGGTTTTGTAGTAGTGGAGGTGCTAGATACTTGTTATCATTGGAGTACCAATATTATTGAAAACATCTGCAAATAATTATGAAAACGATCTTAACCAGTCTTTTAATTCTATTAGGCTTTTCCCCTATTTTTAGCTTGTACGGACAGGAAAGCGTTAAACTATTTTTTGATCCCAATTATAGAGGAGATTACTTAAGTGTAACAGAGGAATGGTCTGTGCGAAGTAGTAGAGATCCCTGGAATGATCATATCTCATCTATACATATTCCCAGCGGATGGGAGGTATGGGTGTATGAAGATAGTTACTTCAGAGGCAGACATTGGGTTTTAACGAATAGCTGGAATGGTAGAAATAATCGTTATTGGTGTGACCGTATATCTTCTATTAGAGTAGTAAGGAATAGAAGCGGATGGGAGGGAGATCACCATTGTGATGGACGCCGCGGGAGAGGACATCGCAATAAAGTACCTGTAACGATCTTTGAACATGACCATTTTAATGGCTCTTCCAAACGTATCTACTGGGAATGGACAGTGGAACATTCCAATGAATTTTGGAATGACCGTATTAGTTCGATTTTTGTCCCTGAGGGCTATCGTGTCATTGCATATGAGCATTCTTATTTTCGAGGCCGTTGTCTTGTTCTTGAAAACAATTGGTCTGCTCCTCGCGGGCAGAATTGGTGGAATGATCGTATTTCCTCAATTAGGATAGAGAGGATATGAGGGGAGGATGTCCCAACTACGCTTATCAGCTCTGTTGGGCGAAGGGTGATATCGTGATGTGGTGAGGATGAGGTTTAGTTGGTTTAATATGATTTAGGAAGGCTTAGTGTGGTGAGGTCTTATGTTTACCAATTAAAAAAGATTTAGGTTCAATTCAAAACATCGTTGAGTACGCTTGCGATTTAATAACAGGCTAAAACTTTGAAAAAGATAGGAAGCCACTACTATGAATCTCAAATGCATCATCATGCCATAATACTGGCAAAACCGAAATACCACATCACCATGATACCCCTAACACTAAGCTATTTGTCACCCTGTAACTATATAACTACATGCACCTCTAACTACATAACCCTCTGGTCCACTGACTACATAACTACATCATTCAAACAAAGCTTTATACAATTCTTCTATTTTACCAATTGTACGAATACGAATACTATAACGATCAGGATCAAGCCCTTTGGTGTTGTATTTTGAGATGAAAATTTCTTCAAACCCCAGCCGATTGGCTTCCTGTATACGTTGTTCTATGCGATTTACTGCACGAATTTCGCCCGACAAGCCTACTTCTCCAGCAAAACATACCGTAGTGGGAATGGATACGTCTTCCAAAGATGAAATAAGTGCACTTACAATAGCTAAATCAATTGCCGGATCATCTACTTTTAAGCCACCTGCAATATTTAAAAAGACATCGTTTTGAGCAAAAGGCAACCCATTTCGTTTTTCTAGTACTGCGAGCAACATACTTAACCGTCTCAGGTCAAAACCGGTAGCTGAACGCTGAGGAGCGCTATAAACAGATGTACTTACCAATGCTTGTGATTCTATTAACATAGGACGCATACCTTCTATTGTAGCAGCAATAGCACTACCACTGAGATCTTCATCTTTTTGTGACAGTAGCAATTCGGAAGGATTAGGGACTTCTCTTAGCCCATTGGCCTGCATTTCATAGATTCCCAATTCGTCAGTACTACCAAAGCGATTTTTAATAGTTCGTAAAATGCGATAGGTATAATTTCGATCTCCTTCAAATTGCAAAACAGCATCAACGATGTGTTCAAGCAGTTTGGGGCCTGCAATAGAACCTTCTTTGGTTATATGTCCGATGATGAATATTGGGATGCCTGATTCTTTTGCAAATCGTTGTAGTTCTCCTGCACACTCCCTCACCTGAGAAACACTGCCAGGCATAGACTCAATATGTGGACTGGAGAGCGTCTGAATAGAATCAATTATGATTAATGCTGGTTCGAGTTGCTGTGCATGCTTAAAAATTTTGTGCGTGTTAGTTTCTGCTAATATGTAACATTTTTCAGCTTTGCCTCCAATTCGGTCAGCGCGCATTTTTATTTGCTCTTCGCTTTCTTCTCCTGATATGTAAAGTATCGTATGATCAAGCTGCAAAGTAAGCTGCAGTAAAAGAGTAGATTTACCAATACCTGGCTGTCCTCCAATTAATACAAGAGAACCTGGTACAATCCCACCTCCCAAGACTCTGTTTAGTTCACCATCTGGTGTGTTAAGCCTTTTTGTGTTTCCTGCTTTTATGTCTGGTAGCGCTATTGGCTGGGCTTTTGCTACCGTTTGAGCAGGCTGCTTCCATGACTTTTGCTTGCTTTCCTGAGAGGTTTCTTTTGTAATAATTTCCTCAACATAAGTATTCCATTCATGGCAATGATTACATTTTCCTACCCATTTAGGAGAGGTCGCACCACAATTGGTGCAGGCAAATATTTTTTTGACTTTGGCCAATTTTTCATTTTTTTATAAGCCTGTAATTGACTCTGTTAGAGAATTCTATTAAATTGATTTTGATTTATGATTAAAGTTTAACATTTTTCCTTAGAAAGGATGTTGTTCTTTCGTGATAAATGTTATAACTTAGTTCCGAAATTGTGACAGGCAATTTCTTATTAAATCAGGCAAAATATTGTCACATATGTAACCTATTTGAAGGTTAAAAAACTTGCAAAGTGCTTTTTCATTTCAAAATTAGTGTTAACTTTGCGTAAAGAGGACACAAATAAACTAAAATAGTTTCTGTGTGTTTATCTATAAAACGAACAAACATTCCACTCTTTGGAATTGAAGAATATTCATATGTAGATTGTTTTCATTTGGTTTTTTGGGGTTATACAGGGTGCTACGTTTCGATGTAGTTACCCTGTTTTTTATTGTGCACAGTTGACACAGCGAGTACTTTCCGGCATAAACATAAGCCTTGCAGGAGGAATAGGATTTTTACAACGGGCACAAATCCCAAAATCAGGGGTTTCAATTTTAGTCAGCGCTACTCTTAAGCTTGATAATTTCCTTTTAGAAGATCGAAGAGAGGCCTCTGATACACTTTTGTTGTTGATAGCATCCATCCGGCTTACCCTGCCAATAGCATTCTCAGGACCAATTGGACGGGTCGCTTCTTCCAGGCGCTGAATTTCATCTTCCAGCTTTACAATCAGATTTTCGATCTTCTCTTTTAGCTGTTTTCTTGCTGTAGCATCCATATAATTGGGTTTAAAAACAAAACGCGGATATTCTAATTGATGAAGAATATCCGCGCCGTATATATTTACTAGTTTGCTCCTGATAAAAGGAACAGAGATTTTAATTTAAAAACTTCTAATCATTTGAAGAGAATATCGCGATCAACCTTAAAATTTCGATATACAACCATACTAGAGTAACTAATAGGCCCATGGCAGAAAACCACTCCATGTATTTAGGAGCACCATACTGTTCTCCTTTTTCAAAATTATCGAAATCAAGCAATAGATTAAGAGATGCGATACCTACAATAACCAGGCTAATACCGATACCAATCATGCCTCCTTCGTGCAGATATGGCATATTGATACCAAACATAGATAGTACCCAGCTTAAAAGATAAACAACAAATACAGCTCCAGTAGCCATAATAACACCTGTTCTGAATTTACTGGTTACTTTTATAATTCTTGCTTTATAGATGAATAACATCAAAAAGAATACTGCCATTGTTAAGGTCACCGCCTGAAAAACGATACCGTTAAATGCACTCGCATAAACTGCTGAAATGCCGCCTACAAACAATCCTTCCAGTGCTGCATAAATCGGAGCCGTAATAGGAGAAGATTTCGGACGGAAAGAGGCAATTAATACGACTATAAGGCCTCCTATTGCTCCACCCCACATTAGTAGTGGCTGAAGAGCAGGAGCAGCTGTAAATGCAAACAGTGCAGTGGCCAGCATTATACCTCCTAAAACAAATGATTTATTAATGGCTCCCTGTACCGTCATGCGCTCACTGATGATACCACCTCTTACCATCTCACCATCAATTACTTCATTGGAAGACTGCTGGTACAGTTTGTCTTTCATAACAGGATTGCGCGATTCAAAAAATCCTTTTCTTCTACTCATTATTATGTGTGTTTAATTTTTTACAAATTTGGTAAATAACAAATCAACCTTAAATATAATGGGTCTGGCATAATAGTACAATATACGAATAAAATTTGTTTCGAAATCCAGCCCAGGTCGTCGATATGGAAATGATGTTGGTCGATTACCGGGCTAGATGAAGGCTTCCTTTCTTCTGTTGTGAGGAGCCATTAGAGTAATGGTATTGGGCTATAAAAAAATACGCTTTAATAGGGGCTGGCTTACCATTGTAGCTACCATCCCACCATTTATTTACATCATGGCTGTTAAAGACAAGCCCTCCCCAACGATTGTATATTTCTAAACTAAATGCTGTGATACTACAATTATGACTCAATATTCCGAATTCATCATTCACCCCATCATTGTTAGGTGTGAAAATATTGGGTACCTGAACAACACAATTAGAACACTCAGTGCCAGCTAGTGCTTCATCGTAAGGAATTAGAGGGCTCACCTCTTCGTATGTAATTGTGAGTTCTGGCCACAACTGAGAGGCTCCGGAATCACTTGATGCAAATATAAGTTTCTGATAATGTTCAGATAATTCCATTTTTAAGAGCATCCCAAAACGATTATCAGGAAGTGCTACCATATCCTGAATGATACCTGTGACGTCTATATCTTTAAAATCTTGAGTTACATTACTGGGAGGGCCTATTGAAACCTGTTTGTCGGTTGTAGTAGCAGGCTGATTATTCCAGGTGACTTCATCCTCTTCCCAGGGATCAGTAATTCGTTGTATGAAAGCAATATGAGGCAGGCCAGTCATGGCTGGAGTAGAGTGATCATCGTCTCCTGTGCTAGGCTGGTGGAAAAAACTGAGTTTGGCCTCTAAGATATTTGTTTCAGGAGGGAAAATAGCTAGTTCCTGGAAGTCAATCAGTAGCCAGCGCCGCCCGGGGATTCCACCCCATGTCCATTCCATTAAAGGTAAGGCATGGTTGCCATAATTTTTTTCATTAGCATTTCCATATGTAGGGGAAACGTTTTCTAAAAACTAAACTATAGCATCTTTTCCACAATCAGATCCAGGCTTAAATGTAATTTGTTCTTGTCCTATCACAAGAGTAGCCGTGAAAGAGCAGGCTATAAAAAAAGGAAATATGTCTTAAACATAGAAGAGAGTATTGAATTGTAGTGATAGATACACTATATTAAGATTATTATTCAAGAATTAATAAGTTATTGTGGGTAACAAAGATGATAAAATCAAGGTTCCTTCATTTGAAGAAGCTCAGACCCACTACACTCCTGAGCAGCGCTCTAAGTTGATGCGCAAAATAAAATCATCTGATACTAAACCGGAAATAAAACTCAGAAAAGCCCTCTGGAATATGGGGTATCGTTATCGAAAGGATGTGAAAAGCCTACCAGGAAAACCAGATATTGCGATTAAAAAATACAAAATTGCCATCTTCATTGATGGTGAGTTTTGGCATGGATATAATTGGAAAGAAAAAAAACAACGCATCCAACGCAATCGAGCCTACTGGATTCCCAAAATAGAGCGCAATATGCAGCGCGACCAGCATAATACCCAACAATTGCAACTAATGGGCTATACCGTCTTCCGTTTTTGGGAGCAACGCCTGAAAAAAGAATTCGAAACCTGTCTTAGAGCAGTAGTGGGGGCTATTGAAGAAAAGAAGAGGAATATTGGAAGATAAGCCCTTTTTAGTTTAGATGGTTTATAAAGTTGCTGGTTTAGAATTAAATTATAAATGATATAAAGTAGTAACAAACTCGATTTTAAACCATTTAAACTCCCCTAAACCCCTAAACCCCTAAACCCCTAAACCCCTAAACCTCCCCAATAACCATCTCCTTTCCGTCAGTACTTCTTCCGTTTCAATTTGAGTATAGAATTTTTCTAGTGCTTTTTTATCATAATGATTAACAGCCACTAGTTTGCGGGTATAACGAATGATATTGAGGTAGTTGGTTTTATGATAACCGATCACGCGTTTGCGGCGTATGTAATTTTGCATGGCATCGAGGTGAGCGTGGAGGAGCTCATATTCATCTGTTTCATAATAAATCTTTAGAAGCAAGGTCTTGGCAGAGAGATTGAGTAAAGGGTCGCGATAGTTGGCTTTTTGGAGTAAGGGAAGAGCATCTTCATATTTTTGTTGAGCGTATTCCAATCGGGCAAGACAAAAACTAAAAGAGCTTTCGCGATAATAGCGATCTAGTTTAACACGATAATCGTGTATGAATTGTTTTACCCAGTTGTATTGCCCGGTACGTAGCCCGGCAGCGACGATATTGTAGTAAGTAAAACGGGAGAGTACTCCATTTTCCAAAAGGTAACCGCCTAAGATCCCTTTTTTGTAAAAGTCCATGATTGCATCAAAGTAGGATTCATCACCCTGGTTAACTTGCTGAATACAATAGTTGATACCCATGAGGTGTAATTCGCGGGTTTCTGCTTCAGGGAAGCTTGCTCCATGCTGGAAAAGCAGTTTTTTAAATTCCTGAAAATAACTATCTGTAGAATGATCCTGCATCATGAAATAACAGTAGTAATAAAGGCCGATGGCAGGTTCCGATTCTAATCCATTATCTGCAATATAACGGATGGCTTCCTCCGTAAAACCAGGTTGATAGTCAGAACTATATACTGACTGATGAGAAATGGCAAGACAAGCCTGGCGTAATTTGGCACTAAGCAACGCTATATCTGCAGTAGCTGATAATAATCTTAAGGGCGTATTTTCTGTAGGACGGCTGCGGGTATCGAACGTATAGCGTTCTGCCATCATTTCGTATCGGAGCCGGAAGTAGTCTGCATTGCGTATTTGATGGCGTTCACTAAGTTGAAGGCCTTGTTTTAGTTGTTGTTGTGCCAGTTTGTTGAGGCCTGCTTTGCGTAAAAATCGAACCTGGTATAGATAGCTGGATAATGGTTCCTTCTGCCATTCCTGATAGGCTACAAATTCTAGCAGCAATTTGTATAAGTCACTTGTAGCTAGTCGTAGCTTATTGATATCAAAGTCCTCTTGGGGAAAGGCCGCGCTGAAAATTTGTTCGTGCGTTTCTGGCAATTGTGCTTTTTTCAGGCATTGCTCCAGGTACTCCCAAAGCCTGATTAATTGATCTTTTCGGTTATAGAAAGGAGACTGTATCCAACGGCCTGCGTCTTTGATAAATGAAGGCGGTAAAACACTTAATAGCTCCCATAATTTGCTGTTCTTCATGTTAATGGGATTATTTTCGTTGCAAGGTAGTGAAAATAATGTGCTTTTTGTTTGATTTAAGAATATGTTTTTTGTTTTTAAAATGTTGATAATTAAGTGTTTAATTGGAATTTGGTGTATTGATTTGGCTATTTTTATTAAAAAATGTTCTTGTGCTCCCTCTATACTTGTTGCATTTTTGTAGCATCAAAAAAAATATTTAAAAATCATAACCCATGAAGAACTGTTCTCTACGATTTTTACTAAGCATCCTGATGCTGGCATTGATAACCCCAGGCTTTGCACAGGACTGTGATAATGATGTTACCCCCCCTGTCCCAATTTGTCTAGTGGGACTTACTGCTGCTTTGGATTCCGGTACAGGTGAAGCAACCATCTGGGCAGCTGATATAGATGAAGGCTCTTATGATGAGTGCGGAGCTGTTACTTTAGCTTTAAGTGATACGGATGCTACGGAACCAACTACAACGGAAAGCCTCACTTTCGGAGAAACTGGTACTTTTAATATTATTCTTTGGGCTACAGACGAATCCGACAATTACGATGCCTGCTGGACCTACGTCACTATTTACGATGTAGCAGATTGCGATACAGATGTGGTACCACCAGTTGCTGTATGTGAAAATGAAGTGGTGGCTACATTACCTGATTCTGGGCCAGTCACTGTTTTTGCCCAAGATTTAGATGCTGGATCATATGATCTATGTAGTGCAGTGGATTTTAGAATTAGCCAGACAGGTGCTACTACAACTCCACCTGCAGAAACCAGCATGACTTTTTCTGTAGAAGGAACCTATGCGGTTACACTATGGGTGCTGGATGCTTCCGGCAACTGGAATAGTTGTAATTCTTCAATTGTTGTCTTGGATTGGAATACTGGTGGTGTACAAGACTGCGATAATGATGTTACCCCCCCTGTCCCAATTTGCCTTGTGGGACTTACTGCTGCTTTGGATTCCGGTACAGGTGAAGCAACCATCTGGGCAGCTGATATAGATGAAGGCTCTTATGATGAGTGCGGAGCTGTTACTTTGGCTTTAAGTGATACAGATGCTACAGAACCAACGACAACGGAAAGCCTTACTTTCCAGGAAGCTGGTACTTTTACGATTATTCTTTGGGCTACAGATGAATCCGACAATGATAATTCTTGCTGGACGCAGGTCATTATTTACGATGCGGCAGATTGTGATACAGATGTAGTACCACCAGTTGCTGTATGTGAAGATGAACTGGTTGTCGCCTTACCCGATTTTGGACCGGCCACTGTTTTTGCCGCAGACTTAGATGAGGGATCATACGATCTGTGTAGTGCAGTGGATTTTAGAATTAGCCCGACAGGTGCTACTACAACGCCACCTGCAGAAACCAGCATGACTTTTTTTGTGGAAGGAACCTATGCTACTACATTATGGGTATTGGATGCTTCCGGCAACTGGAATAGCTGTAATTCTTCAATAGTTGTCTTGGATTGGAATACTGGTGGACAAGATTGTGATAATGATGTCACAGCTCCTGTAACCATTTGTCAGAATGGGCTTGTTGTTGCTTTGGATTCAGGTACAGGCGAAGCAACCATCTGGACTACTGATATCGACGAAGGTTCTTACGATGCATGCAGTGCGGTCACTCTAGCATTAAGTGATATAGATGCAACAGAACCAACTACAACCGAAAGCCTTACTTTCGATGAAACTGGTACTTTTGATATTATTCTTTGGGCTACAGATGAATCGGGCAATTACAATGCCTGTTGGACGCAAGTCATTATTTACGATGCAGCAGACTGTGATACGGATGTAGTACCACCAGTTGCTGTATGTGAAGATGAGGTGATCGTAGCATTGCCTGATTTTGGCGAGGCTACCATTTTTGCTGCAGATTTAGATAATGGATCATACGATCTGTGCAGTGCAGTGGATTTTAGAATTAGTGAAGCAGGTGCAACTACAACGCCACCGGCAGAAATCAGTATGTCCATTTCTGTAGAAGGAACCTATGCGGTTACACTATGGGTATTGGATGCCGCCGGCAACTGGAATAGCTGTAATACTTCAATTGTTGCCATAAGTTGGAACGGAGGTGGCGGCCAGGATTGTGATAATGATATCATAGCGCCTATTGCCGTATGTAATGATGCTGCTACCGTATCCTTGAGTGATAATGGAGAGTTTATTCTGTATGCGAATGCTATAGATGAAGGCTCCTGGGATCAGTGTGGTGTGGTTAGCTTGTTGATAGAATCAGGCAATGTTTCTGCAACGCCTCCTCCTACAACTAGCATTACCTTTACAGAGCCGGGGGTAGAAACTATCTTCTTATGGGCCGTAGATGAAGCAGGTAATACTAATGTCTGCTGGTCAGAAATAACGATTCTGGACTCAGGGCAAAACTGTGAAGGAGATACAGAAGCACCTATTCCATTTTGCATAAATGGATTGCAAGTCGCTCTTTCAGGTTTTGACAATACAGCTACTGTATGGGCGGTAGATATTATGGCAAATGCCACGGATAATTGTAGCGTACTATTTAATTATGGTATAGAACCGGGTCCTGGCAGTGCAGAGCCACCAACAGCACAGTCGTTATTGTTTGATACTCCTGGTACTTATGTTGTATCTGTATGGGTAGGAGATGAGGCAGACAACTGGGATTTTTGTACTGCTAATTTGGTCATTACTCCTAGTAATGCCCCTACTAAACGCATTTCAGGCTCTGTATTTCAAGATGAAAATGCTTCTTGTGCTTATGATATAGGAGAAACCTATTTGGAAGGCTGGGAAGTACAATTTGTTCCTTACGTAAATGGTATCCAGGATGGAAGTGCTGCTATAAGTGGGCACACATTTTCTGATGGTACTTACCAACTGGATTTTAGTGAAAGCTTCCTTGCAACAGCAGATAGCTTTGCAGTACAGTTAGGCCTGTCTATGAATTTAACCGAAACCTGTCCGCTCTCTTATACTCTTTATCCAGCTGATTTTGTGGGAATATCAGAAATCAATCAGGATTTCGCAGTAGTTTTAGAAGAAGACTGTTATGCCATGCAAGTAGATATCAGTGCACCACTATTGCGCCGTTGCCTGGAGAGTTATTATGTGATTAACTACTGTAATTATGGCGGAGAAATAGCGGAAGATGTTTATGTAGAAGTTACTTTAGATGATTACATTGACTATTCCAGCAGTTCTATTCCATATAGCTCAGTAGACGGTAATACCTATACCTTTCAATTAGGAGATATAGCTCCTGGCGAATGCGGCTTTTTCAATGTGTTTGTTGTGGTTTCTTGTGATGCATTACTGGGACAGGCACACTGTTCAGAAGCACATATATATCCTGATAAACCATGCGGACATAGCTATACTGGAGCTATTATAGAAGTGGAAGGCAGATGTGATGAAGATACAGAAGAGGTACATTTCACCATTCGCAATGTAGGTGATGAAGACATGCAGGTTGCCAAAGATTACTTTGTAGTGGAAGATGTCATTATGTATATGCAAAACCCATTTAACCTGGGCAGCGGAGATCATACAGACATTATCCTTCCGGGGAATGGCTCTACCTACCGCCTGGAAGCAGAGCAACCAGATGAATATCCCTGGTTAGGACTTGTAGGAGCTGCTGTAGAAGGCTGTGGTACAGATGGTAATGGAGATGTGAGTCTTGGTATTGTTACTCAATTTAGCACATTAGAAGCAGGGCCGTTTATAGCGGTCGATTGTCAGGAAAATATAGGTTCGTATGATCCTAATGACAAACAGGCATCTCCTAAAGGAATAGGAGAGGAACACCTTCTCCGAGAAAATACTCCTATAGACTATAAGATTCGTTTTCAGAATACTGGTACAGACACTGCTTTTAATGTAGTAGTTCTTGATACGCTTTCTGAATGGCTAGATATCAATACTGTTCGCCCGGGAGCAAGTAGCCACCCTTATACCTTCCAGATGTTGGCAGGAAGGGTATTGGAATTCCGTTTCGATAATATCATGCTGCCTGATAGTAATATTAACCAACAGGCTTCTAATGGCTTCATACAGTTTAAAGTAGACCAATTGTCTGATAATGCACATGGCACAGTGATTGAAAACAATGCTGCTATCTACTTTGATTTTAATGAACCAGTAATCACTAATACCGTATTCCATACTATAGGAGAGTTGGCAATTACTGCAACCACATCACCAACTGCTTCTAACCAATTGCCCCTAAAAATCTATCCTAACCCATTCTCTGAGCAGGCTACTTTCAAACTGCCGATTACAACTACCAAGGGTACCTTCTTACTTTATCAAATGGATGGACGCAAGGTACTACAAGAAACATTTAGAGGATCGGATTTTGAGTTGAATGCTAGTCAACTAAATGGTAGCGGCTTGTACTTCTTCGAAATTATGACAGCAGAAGGAGCTACCTATCGCGGAAAGTTGATGGCAAAATAGGTTGTAAACCCCAAGCACATTCAGTTTCGAATGATAGACAAATGAGTGGACGGGCAGCACCAAGGTGCTGCCCTTTTTTATTTAGGCTGAATGTTCGAAAAAAGACATCGACAAACTCATGTTATTTTTCCTCCCTCTGATCTCCTCTAAAAATTGATGAGACTATTAATGTGCTCACTTACTTACTTAATTAATGCTGTTATCTTTTCTTCCAGCCATCCTTTTTCTGTTAGTGTTTTTTCCTTTTTTATAGCATCAATCAATTCTTTTATGCTCAGATATTCATAAGGATTACTGCTTAATAATTTACGGGTATAGCGTATGATATTCAGGTAATTGGTGCGATGGTAACCAATTACTTTTTTGCGACGAATAAAATTGGCCATTGCATCCAGGTGTGCATCCAAGAGATCTATGGCCGCTGTTTCATAGTATATCTTCAATTGCAATGTCTTTGCTCCCAAATTAAGTAAGAGGTCCCGATAATTGGCTTTCTGAAGGAGTAGTAATGCCTCATTGTATTCCTTTTGATGGAAAAGCAAGTGTGCTCGGCAGAAACTGTAAGAGCTTTCCCGATAAGGGCGCTCCAGATGTGATTGATAATTGTGGATAAACTGTTCTACCCATTCGTACTCATTGATTCTTAAACCGGTAGTGACAATATTGTGGTAGGTAAAACGAGACAGTATTTTGTTTTCTATTAATGCACCGGTTTCAAGCCCTTTTTGATAGAGCATGTATAATTGTTGGTAATACGAATTTTTGTTATCGTTGACTCTTCTTACGCAGTGGTTGATAGCAAGTAGATAAAGGTCTCTGAGTTCGGTTGGAGAAACGAGCTGTCCATGCTCAAAAAGAGATTGCTGAAACAACAAGAAATAGGTATCTTCCATTGGCTGCTTCAACATCTTATAGCAATTATAGTAAAGCTTAACGCCTGGTGTATTTAGTAAATCAGTATCATTAATTTGGGATAATATGGCTTCCAGTAAACCATCTTTTACTTCAGACTGGTACACGGAACTATGAGCCAATAAGAGACAACTTTGGCGTAAACGCTGCATAAGATAAGCCTGATCCATGCTTTGTGCCATTTGATGTAATAAGCTTACATCAGTTGGATCATTTGCACTTCTAAGATTGTGAGCTTCTTCCTGTAGCTGAAGTAAGGTGTTGTAATAGATGGCATTTCTATATTGTTTCCCATTCAAGTCTTCGAGTGATTGCTGTACTACTCTTTTAAAATGCCCCCACAGTTTCCTTTTGCGCAAAGCTTTTGCCAAATAATGTTTGAACGGATTTCCCTCTAGTTCCATTTCGCGCCAGGCGAGATAATGCTCCAATTGCTTATAAAGTCGACTCATCAATAAGCGCATCTGCTGAGCCTGATAAGTCCTGTTGGGATATGCTTTCGCAAATGCTTTTTCTTTTTCAGGCGCTAATTGAAGGTATAAATGCACCTCTGTCAGATATTCCCAGAAGCGACATAATGCCTGATCCTGATTATGATAAGGAGATTGAAGCCATTTGCTGAACTGCTCAAAGTCCCGCTTTTTTAGTTGTCGTATAGCTTGATATAAGCGGCTTTGCTCCATTTCAAGAAGAATATTAAATTATTATAATTTATATGTATTGTATTAATACTTGTCATGTATACTTATATATATGAGTTTTTCGCATTTTATAATGTACAAAATAAGAAAAATGTTTTTGCGGAAATACTAGATAGAAAGCACTTTTGTATAAAATAATGATCACATGAAGTATTTATACACTGTAACTATCGCTTTACTCTTTTTATTAACTAGCCATTCTCTCTTCTCTCAGGATTGTAATAATGATATAGAACCTCCCACTCCCATCTTGCTTAATGGTTTAGTGTTTACGCTTGACGAGGGAGAAACAAAAACAATTAGTGCATCTGATTTTGATAAAGCAAGTTTTGACAATTGTTCCGAGAATTTGCAGTTCCGTATTCAGCTATTTGGAGGGCCAATATTGGATTCGTTTGAAATTCCTGGCAATCTGGGAGGAATAAGCGTTGTCAAAATTTGGGTAGGTGACGAAGCTGGAAACTGGACTACTGCTGATACTTATTTACAGTTAAATACTTGCAACTATAATGGCCCACATTTTTTTGATGGCGCAAGAGCAATAGATATAATGATTGACAATGCTAGTGATCATGTTTGGGTATCTCCCGATATGTTTTTGTCAGCTCAAGATCCTTCTGTATGTGGCGGCAATTATCCTCATCCAATGTACATCCTTAAAGGAAGTATGACTTATGATGGAATAACACCTATACCTGCATTTGACAGTATCTCTTTTCACGAATCAGAAATAGGGGCTCATCGGCTTACTATATGGAGTTTTACTCCTTCAGCTATCATAAATTTTCAGGCTTATGTAAATGTATTAGATGAAAATGGGGAAGGGATAAGTTGTGATCAGGATACTGTTCCTCCTATAATATATAAGGAGAATCTTGGCACTGTGATAGGAATCAATGAGGGCTTAGATAGTGTAGTAGTACCAGCCGCAAGTTTGTCCTATTTTGCAATGGATAACTGTAGCGCAAATGAAGATTTGCAGTATAGAGTCGTTAAGGAAGCAGAAGCTGATGGCAATGTACCAGCAACAGATGAATTGGTCGTTTATCCTGAAGATGAGCAAACAACTCCTATTCAGCTTTGGGTAGGAGATCAATCTGGTAATTGGACCATGCATCATACTTATGTGCTCGTTCAGGAATTGGATGATCAATCAGAGACCTTTTTTGTTGGAGGGCATGTCTATACTGATTTAGATGAAAATTGTAGTTTGGATGCTACAGATAATCTCATTTCAGGATTAACGGTGCAAGCAGTCTTTTATCAGAATGGGCAATTTGTTGGAGATAGTATGGATGTCTTTTATACTACTACAACTAATGGTTATTATGATTTCATGCTTGAGTTTTCTAATGATTCTTTAATAGCAGTAGGTGGAGAGGCTTTTGTCGTAGCAGATACTAGTGGGCTTGAAATGCATCTAACAACACCTCTTAATATTAATACAGGTTGCCCTGGTACATTAGTGGTGCCAGTAGGAGGCATGGAGAATACTTTCTTTTTGGATAATGATTTCGGGATTCAACTACAACCTGGTTGCCCTTCAATGTATGTTGACATAGGTGCGCTTTTTCTTCGCCGGTGTATAGGTACCAGTCATTATTACATCAATTATTCCAACTATGGAGAGGAGGTTGCCGAAGATGCTTATGTAGAAGTCACTTTTGATAGTTTACTTACGGTAGAAGGAAGTTCTATTCCCTGGTCTTCTGCAATAGGCCAGACTTATACCTTTCCTATTGGAGATATTCAACCGGCAGCATCTGAAAGTTTTTCAGTTGAAGTAAGTGTGAGTTGTGATGCAGTATTGGGGCAGTCGCATTGTACCAGTGCATATATTTATCCTGATACTTTATGTGGAACTTCCGCCTATACGGGTGCAAGTGTAGAAGTAGAAGGCTGGTGTGATGAAGATGCAGGGGAAGTCAACTTTGTCATAAGAAATACGGGGCAAAGCGATATGCAGGAATTGAGTGAGTATATTGTGGTAGAAGATGTAATCATGCTAGAGCTGAATACATTTGATTTACCCTCCGGACAGGATATAATGCTAAGCTATCCTGCCAATGGTTCTACCTATCGCCTGGAAGCAAATCAGGTAGATGGGCATCCGGGACTGAGTATGCCGAGTGTAGCCGTAGAAGCTTGTGGTACCAATGAGGAGGGCACCTTTAGCCTGGGATTTGTAAATCTCTATCCACAGGATGAATTCAATCCATTTATTTCTATTGATTGCCAGCCCAATATAGGTTCATTTGACCCCAATGATAAACAAGGTTATCCATTAGGAGTAGGAGAGGAGCATTATATCAGTGCCAATGGCCAGATAGACTACCGCATTCGCTTTCAGAATACGGGTACGGATACTGCTTTCACAGTAGTAATACAGGATGTTTTGTCTGAATATCTGGATATTAGCAGTGTTCGCCCGGGAGCAAGTAGCCATCCTTATACCTTCCAAATGCTGGAGGATAGAACAATAAAATTTCGCTTTGACAATATCTTATTGCCAGATAGTACAACCAATTTAGCTGCCTCACAGGGTTTTGTCCAATTCACAGTCATGCAAGTCCAGGACAATCCTGCTGGGGCGATTATCGAAAACGATGCTGCCATCTATTTTGATTTGAATGAGCCTGTGGTTACGAATACTACTTACCATCAGATTGGTGAAGTTGTAATAATCGTGGATGAGGCCACTGAAGAAGGCTTTTCTTCATCATCTCCTCTAAAAGTATATCCAAACCCATTCTCCAGACAAGCGACTTTTGAATTTCCTTATATCGAGGAAGGCACTTTTCTGCTTTATCGCATAGATGGAAGCCTGGTTTTACAACAAAAAATTCAAGGTGATCATTTTGAATTACAATCCAATCAACTCCCTGAAACAGGGATGTATTTCTTTGAAATTTTAACTAAAAAAGGAAACGCGTATAGTGGAAAGTTAATAGCCAAATAAGTATCCTGACTATTAACACGAGAGCGCACTTTTCTAGTAAGAAGAGCTATACCTGGAGTTTTGAAAGGTACGGCTCTTTCTTTTTATGTTTGTTTATGAATATATAACTCTATATCAAGCCATCGTATTAAATACTAGAGTGCTTATAAAGAACTGGCAGCAAAAAAGAAATTTGCTTAACTTTGAAAAAACGCTTTTTCAATGACAATTCAACTAGAACAGAGATTATTGACCGTAAATGAATATCAGCAGATGGTAGCTGCGGGCATTCTGGATGAAGATGATCGTGTTGAATTGTTGAATGGACAACTGATAAAAATGAGCCCCTCTGGCAGTAAACATGCAGCCTGTGTCGAGAAAATTACAGCCTATTTAAGGCATTTACTTGATAATAAAACGATGATACGCTCTCAAAACCCTATCGTATTAGGTCATTATTCAGAGCCAGAGCCAGATATTGCTGTTGTTTTGAGAAAAGACAATTATTACGCAGATCACCATCCTATACCAGGAGAAATATATTTTCTAGTAGAAGTGTCAGATACTTCTTTAGAGAAGGATCGCCAGGTGAAGAGTGCTATATATGCAGCAGCTCAAATACCTGAATATTGGATTGTAAACCTTGCAAAACAGGAAATAGAAGTGTATCAACTGCCTGAAGGAGATCAATACCAATCAAAACAAACCTATTCAAAGGAAGATGAAATACACTTGTCCGATTTTAACCTCAAGCTTTCAGTAAAAGCTTTATTAGTATAATCAAAGAAACTTTTTAGCCCTTTATAATGGTTATATCGCTTATAGTAAGTAAGAGAGCAGATTTAGGTTGCTTTTTTGGTGGATCAGTTTTTTGCACAGATCAAGGCGCGGCGGAGTGTAATAGCCATAGTTATTAACACGAGTACGCAACGTAGATATGGGTAAAAAGATGCCACCATAAAATGATAAATTAGATGTACTCTCTTACTTATATATTTCTCTACAAGATATAAGTCTATTCATTTTATGAAATTGTGGTCATTTCAAAGCCTTCCTGTTGTTGCTCGCCTGGAGAAAAGAGGTATGATAAGAGGGGACTGGGATTTTATTAGTGGAGATAAATGGAAGCTTGCCTATTGTTGGATGATGCAGGAAATGGAAAAACGAGGAATTGCTTGTAATGGCTTTGCGCCAATATGGGCATGGCATTCCTGCGAATACTATGGGCGAGGTCCTGATATGGGAACTGCTATTGCCTTGTTGTCAGAATATGAACGAGAAGCAGGAATCAAAATTATTGAGTTTGAATGCCCTCCTGAATTAGTTTTATTGTCTCGTTATGGCCCCTGGAATGATGTGTTTTATCAATTTATAGATGGAAAGGAAGATGTAAGCTTATCTCCCAGAGAATATCGCAAACTCTTTCGCATTATTCATAAAGGACAGCAGGAATACCAGGCAACACTTCCTTATCTAAAACTGGAGTGGGTAAAAGATATCCGTGATCTTCCTTTTGTTTCTCTGGAAGAAGAGTACGATTGGGCTACATTAGTATGATCACTTAAATCTCCTGCAAACCATATTGAAGTTTTAGCATACGCTTTATTTTTCAATAGTGATGAAACCACTTTTAGTAGGTAAGGCTGCAAAATTTAATTTTGAAAAGGACCTTTTAGAGTACTTCTTACCTATCATTAATTTCTCATTTTTTCTTACCTTTGTTGTAGCTAACTAACATTCATTAGTTTTTGTGGCTTCCAGTCATTTATTCCAATATTTGAAAGAGAAGCCTTCTCAATAGTAAAAAATTTATGGAAGATAAAACCCAATTGGGCAGCGTAGCAACAAGCCTTGAAAATGGAGTAGCTACCATTGAATTTTACCATCCGGCACACAACTCTTTACCAGGGAAATTACTGGCAAAACTTGCCAATGCAATTGATCAGGCAGGAGCAAATGATGAAGTAAAAGTGGTTGTATTAAAGAGTGCGGGTGAACGTACCTTTTGTGCAGGTGCCAGCTTTGACGAATTGATTTCTATCGCTGATTTTGAAACAGGCAAAAAATTCTTCATGGGGTTTGCCAATGTGATTAATGCTATGCGCAAATGTCCTAAGTTTATTATAGGCAGAGTACAGGGTAAAGCAGTAGGTGGAGGTGTAGGATTATGTGCTGCAACAGATTATTGTATTGCTTCTCGCTGGGCGTCTGTAAAATTGAGCGAACTAGCAGTTGGTATTGGTCCTTTTGTAGTAGGTCCTGCTGTAGAGCGTAAAGTAGGAAAATCAGCTATGACGCACTTGGCAATCAATGCTACAGAATGGAAGACGGCAGAATGGGCAAAAGACAAAGGGCTTTTTACAGAGGTATTTGATTCTGTGGAGCAGGTAGATGAATACATAGTACACTTGACAGAAAAATTGGCTGCATCCAATCCAGAAGCTATGCGTATGCTTAAAACGGTATTTTGGGAAGAGGCAAGTAATTGGGATGAATTGTTGGAAGAACGTGCTGCCATGAGTGGCCGTTTGGTGCTTTCCGATTTTACAGTTAATGCGATTGAAAAGTTCAAACAGAAAGCTTAATGAGCCCTGATGAAATATTCAAGCTACAATTTCTGGAGGTAGTAGAGAACCAGCTAAAAAAAAATGAGCCACCTGAAACAAGGCAAACACTACAACGCCTGATGCAGGAAGGGTATTCAGAGGAAGCGGCAAAACTACTTATTTCTCAATGTGTAGCTGCCGAGATGATTGCGATGATGGATTCGGATACTCCAATGAATCATGAGCGCTATATCAAGTGGTTGCATCAATTGCCAGATGCCCCTGAGTAAAACAGAAACAGCGACCAGAAAATACCCAATAGTGTAAATCACCACGGACTATTTAAAATACAAAAGCCTTAACCAAATTATGAATGATATTACCGCGGTTTTATCAAAAGCAACTCTTTTAAAAGGTTTTCGCTTGATGGCTACAGCCAAAGCCATGACCGAGCTTTATGAAGCCAATTTCAAGTTTGTCTCCAAATATGTGCATGCAACCTCAAGAGGGCATGAAGCAATTCAGTTAGCTGTTAGTATGCAGCTTTTACCTCAAGATTATGTAGCTCCATATTATAGAGATGATGCGATGCTATTGGGTATAGGAATGCGCCCTTATGAGGTAATGTTGCAATTGATGGCCAAGCGGAATGATCCTTTTTCTGGAGGGCGTACTTACTACTGCCATCCAAGCCTTAATGATCCGGATAAACCAAAAATACCGCACCAGTCTTCTGCTACAGGTATGCAGGCTATCCCAACTACAGGGGTTGCAATGGGGATTCAGTATAAAGAACAAATGGGCCTGGCTGACAAGGGCCTGGAAGCGAAACCGGTTGTTGTTTGTTCATTGGGAGATGCATCAGTGACAGAAGGAGAGGTAGCCGAAGCTTTTCAGATGGCAGCTCTAAAGCAATTACCTATTATTTACCTGGTACAGGATAATGGCTGGGATATCTCCGCTAATGCTAAAGAAACACGTGCTCAGGATGCTTATGAGTATATAGGGGGCTTTAATGGAATAAAAAGAATACGAATAGAGGGGAATGATTTTGCGGAAGCATATGAGAAAATGCAAGGTGTAATTAATGAAGTCAGAACCAACCGATGCCCTTATCTGGTTCATGCCAGTGTTCCACTTTTGAATCATCATACATCTGGTGTTCGCAAAGAATGGTATCGCGACGATTTAGAAGAACATCAACAAAGAGATCCATATCCTATATTGCGCAATCACTTATTGGGAGAAGGCTTATGTACTGAAGAAGAGCTATTGTCAATTGAGGAGGAAGCCAGACAGATGGTAGCAGCTGATTTTGAAGAAGCAAAAGCACAGGAAGATCCCCGGCCAGAAGATTTATTCACTCATGATTTTGCACCTACGCCAGTAACGGAGGAAAAAGGAAATAGATCACCAGAAGGAGGCAGCGTGCAAGTGATGGTTGATAGTGCTTTACTGGCAGTTGAGGAATTGATGCGTAACCATAAAGAATGTTTACTTTATGGTCAGGATGTAGGAGGGCGTTTAGGAGGCGTTTTCAGGGAAGCAGCTACGCTGGCCCAAAAATTTGGCGACGAGCGCGTATTTAATACACCTATACAAGAAGCATTTATTATAGGAAGTACCGTAGGTATGTCGGCAGTGGGCCTCAAGCCAATTGTTGAAGTTCAATTTGCCGATTACATATGGCCAGGCCTCAATCAGTTGTTTACAGAAGTAAGCAGGTCCTGTTATTTGTCAAATGGCAAGTGGCCAGTGAGTAGTATTATCAGAGTACCGATTGGAGCTTATGGTAGCGGAGGGCCTTATCATTCATCTAGTGTAGAGTCTGTATTGACAAACATCCGGGGTATTAAAATCGCTTATCCAAGTACAGGGGCAGATTTGAAAGGCTTACTCAAAGCCGCTTACTACGACCCGAATCCAGTTGTAATACTTGAGCACAAAGGTTTGTACTGGTCTAAAGTAAAAGGCACCGAAGCAGCTCGTACTATCCTTCCTGATGAAGATTACATTATACCCTTCGGTAAGTCAAGGCTTGCCCTGGAAGCAGATCCGGAAAAGATAGATGCTGGTACTTCAATTGCGGTTGTTACTTACGGCATGGGAGTGCATTGGGCGTTGAATGCTGCTAAAGATCTGGAAGGTAGAGTGGAAGTGATTGATCTCAGAACACTTTATCCACTGGATGAGGAAGCAATTTATAATGCAGCTAAAAAGCATAATAGAGTACTGGTAGTCACTGAAGAACCAGTCAATAACACCTTTGCCCAGAGCATCGCTGCACGAATCCAGGAAAACTGCTTCGAGTACCTGGATGCGCCTGTCAGAACTATTGGTTCAGAAAATATGCCAGCTATTCCTCTTAATGAAGTGCTTGAAAAAACGATGATTCCATCTATAGAAGAAGTAGGAAATGCCATCCGATCACTTTTGGAATATTAAGTGAATGTTATTATTTATATATAGTCTAAATTAAGTTTTTTACATTTGTACGGTATTTTTGCCAGAATAGGAGTTGTTCTGAGTTTTAATAATGAGAAAATGAAGAACAACTCCTATTTGAATAATGGTCATTAGGTGGTCAATGCTGGGGAATAAAGAGTACCGGATTAAGTGAAATTTTCTTTCTACTGATTTTTGTCAACCTTTTTTTGCCTTCCTGCATTTATTTTGGCAGAGATATTCATAATATTTAGATTAAATTAAAATAAGCACTTGGTGTGATAGCTCAAGCAGGAACAACGAAACTACTCACAGATATCTCTATTGGACAAGAGGAGATTGTAGCCAGATTTACCAATGATCTTATTGGTGGAAAACTAATGGCTATGGGACTTTTGCCTGGTACTAAAGTCAGAGTGATTAGAAAAGCGCCATTTGGTGGAAGCTGGTATATAAAAGCTGGCAACTTCTATCTTGCCCTTAGAAAAGGGGAGGCGGCGAGTATTGTGTTGAAGTAAGAATAATTAGCAGAGAGCTATATCCTAAGCAAGATAAAATGGAGGAAGCGGCAACGATTCGCGAAAAGCGTTTATATACAGTAGCACTACTAGGAAATCCCAATTGTGGTAAATCTTCGATATTTAACCAACTTACAGGCTTGCGCCAAAAAGTGGGAAATTTTCCCGGTGTTACAGTTGATAAAAAAATAGGCAAACTCAAGCTTACTGATGAAACAGAGGTGAAAATCATTGATTTTCCAGGCACCTATAGCTTTTATCCTACCTCTGTAGATGAACGGATTGTCGTTCAGACGCTTTCTAATCCTCAAAGTCCAGATTATCCTGATGCGGTTGTTTATATAGCAGATGTTACCAAACTGGAGAAGCATTTGCTACTTTTTTCTCAAGTTAATGATCTGAATATTCCATTAATACTGGGCCTGAATATGGCAGATATTGCCCAGCAAGAAGGCTTGGAGGTAGACATAAAATTGCTGGAGAAAAAGCTTGAGGTACCCATCGTGATGATGAGTGGCCGTACAGGAGAAGGGATAGATGGCCTGAAAGAACAAATTGACCTTATATTTCAGGAACCAGCCAAAACAGAAAATCGTACGCCTTTTTATAAATTGGATGCTTCAGAGTCTGCAGTAGCAGCAGTAGCTAATCAATACTATCCGGAAGCAAACCTCTATCAAAGCCTTTTAGTTGCGCATCATCATGAATGGTTGTCTCCGCTTTTGGATGAGCAACAAGCAGCGATTTCTAAAGCCGCCGAAAATGAGCAATTTGTGTCTCTGAAATCTCAGGTACGAGAGACGATGGACCGCTATGAACAATTTATTCCTATAGCTCAAAAGGCGATAAAGAAATCAGGTAAATCTGAAAACACTCTATCCGAACGTTTAGATAGTATTCTTACTCATAATATTTTTGGGCCACTTATCTTTTGGGCATTGATGTTGATGGTCTTTCAGGCTATTTTTTCATGGGCTAGCTTGCCGATGGATTTAATTGATGGCTTTTTTGGTTGGCTGGGAGAGTCGGTAAGGTCTGTTTTACCAGGAGGATGGTTCACGGACTTAATTACAGATGGTATCATTGCTGGTTTAGGAGGTATCTTGATTTTTATTCCACAAATAGCCATTTTGTTTTTCTTGATAGCATTGCTGGAAGAAGTTGGTTATATGGATCGTGCCGCTTATATGTTTGATCGACTAATGCAGCGATTTGGCCTTAATGGGCGTAGTATCGTTGCTTTGATTTCAAGCGGCGCATGTGCCATTCCTGCCATTATGAGTACCAGAACAATTGGCAATTGGAAAGAGCGTTTGATTACAATTCTGGTGACACCTTTTATTAGCTGCTCGGCCAGAATACCCGTCTATGCAGTACTCATTGGCTTTGTAGTTCCCTCCAAATCAGTAGCAGGAGGTTTATTAAATTTGCAAGGCCTGGCCTTTATGGGGCTTTATCTGCTGGGAATTTTGGCTGCCCTGGTAGCTGCCTGGATTTTTAAGTTAATATTAAAGACCCAGGAAACAAGTTTGCTTATGCTGGAATTGCCAGAGTATCGCAGCCCCGTCATGAGAAATGTATTGCTGGAAGTATGGGAAAAAGTGAGCACCTTTGTAAAGGAAGCTGGACGAATCATATTAGGCATTTCCATTATTTTATGGTTGCTTGCAAGTTATGGCCCTTCAGCAGCGATGCAGCAAGCAGAACAAACTGCAATAGAGCTTGCTGAAAGCCAGCAATTAAGCGAACAGGAAACCGAAGATTTGGTGGCTGCCCACAAAATAGAAGCTTCTTTCGCTGGGCATTTAGGAAAAGCAATAGAGCCCGTTATTCGCCCACTGGGCTACGATTGGAAAATTGGTATTGCCCTCATTACATCATTTGCAGCACGGGAAGTCTTTGTTGGAACCATGGCTACCATCTACAGTATTGGTAGTTCTGATGATGAATTTTCTATCAAATCGAGAATGGCTCAAGAACGACATCCTGATACAGGAAAACCTGTCTACACTTTAGCTACCTCTTTATCTTTACTGATCTTTTATGTTTTTGCTATGCAGTGTATGAGTACACTTGCGGTTGTTTACAGGGAAACTAAGAGCTGGAAATGGCCATTGATACAATTCCTCTTTATGAGTGGTTTAGCTTATTTAGGCGCGTTGTTTACCTATCAGCTCTTGTCCTAATAGCGGTTGAATTTGAAGTCTGATCCTGTAGACTCCTTTTCCGCACGAGCAGAAAACGGTTAATTTATTTTTTGGCCTTATCTTAGCACTTGTAAGTAAGCAACCTAATTATATTCTTTTACTTACTTAACATTAATTTACTTTTAACTCACAGCTAAGATGAAGTTTAAGTTTACTCTTTTTTTCCTGTTATTGGTAATGGGAGGAACATTACATGCACAGGTATCAGATACACTATTAAAGCATAACAAAAGAGAAAATGTCTACCGCACATCAAGCGGAGAGCTGATTTTTTCTCTGGTAGATATGGAGGTGAATGGTGAAACCGTTGATCCAGTCCTGCGTTTTTCAGCCTTTTTTCATTTCATGGAACAATGGAACTTTGACCTGGGAGACCACTTCGGCTTTCAGGCCGGAATTGCCATGCGCAACGTAGGTTTTATTACCAGAGATGATCCTATTAGAATACAGGAACATGCCGGCCTGATTGATGGCGATGATGAAGTAGATATTAAGCGTAGATCCTATTCCCTGGGAATTCCTGTGGGGCTTAAAATAGGAAAACTTAGAGATGGAGCATTTTTCTATGGAGGGGTAGAACCCGAATTAATGTTTAACTATAAGGAAAAACTGTTTGTCAACGGTGATAAGGATGATAAGTTCAATGAGTGGTTTAGTGATAGAGTAAATCTTATTAATCCTTCTGTATATGCCGGAATTCAGTTTAAGAATGGCATCAATTTACGATTAAAGTATTACTTACTGGATTTCTTAAATACAGATTATGAGGAAGTTATTGATGGACAAACTAACCTTCCTTATGAGAATGTAAGTAGTCAAATGTTTTATATTTCTGTGTCTGCTGGTTTGTTGCCTGATAGAAGAAGAGCAGAACCAGTACTGCCTGAAGATCGTACTTGATAGACTGATTTATTCAAAACCGATCAATTCAACTACATAAGCACCATCATAGCCGAGGTCGCGAAGCTCATTTTTTAAGCCTTCCGCCTCTGCTCTGGTTTTACAAATTTTCTTTGATTCAATTACCCATACTTGCTCACAAGGGCGATATCTGGCGATCAATTTTTTATGAAAAGGATAATCTCTGGGGTGGGTGAATTTTAGAATAGCAACCTGAACTTTATATTCCGTAACTGGAGCTGTCCCAAATTTGGGTAATGCAGGCCGTGAAGCTACTGCTTTATCGTACATCACAGGTATCTCATCGCAGTATAATGGCTTTTCCTGGGCAGAGAGAAAAAATGGTACCAGCAACAAACAAAAAATACATATTTCTTTCATAAGGAGTCCTTTTTCTTTGATTATACTGTATTACTTTTAACGGCATTTGTTTGACGCAGGGTTTAGTACAAGGTAACTTCTATTACTTTGTTGAAATAGAATTATCTTCATTTATTGTGCATTATCTGTTTAACTGGAATTTAGAAATGGTTTGAAATAGATATCAATTTGTATAACTATCAACAAGCTTTTTACCAAGCATCCAAAATAATGCTTTTTTGGAATCCTTTATCTATTGATCAATAAAAATATAGCTTTAACGATGATTCGGTTAACATTGTTTTTTGTCCTTATTTGCCTGTCCAGCACCTCATGGGCTCAACAAGCAACTCAACAGCAATTAAGAAAGGCAAATAAATTAGCACATAAATACATTATTACTGATGGGCATGTTGATCTTCCGTATAGGTTGAGAGTCCAAAACTTCCGCCTGGAACGAGAATACCTCGGAATTCCTATAGAAACGAAAAAAGGAGATTTTGATTATGTAAGGGCTAAAAAGGGGGGACTGGATGCTCCGTTTATGTCTATTTATATACCATCATCTTATGAAGATGCGGGAGCAAAATTGCTGGCAGATAGCCTGATAGACATGGTAGAAGGTATTGTAGAAATGCATCCAGACAAATTTGCTTTAGCAGGAAGCCCTTCTGAAGTAGAAGCAAATACTAAAAAAGGAAAAATCTCTTTACCAATGGGTATGGAAAATGGAGCACCTATAGAAGGAGAACTCTCAAATGTGCAGTATTTTTATGATCGCGGAATTCGCTATATAACCCTGACTCATAGCAAGGATAATCATATTTGCGATTCTTCTTATGATACGACTGGAACCTGGAATGGCCTTAGCCCTTTTGGGAAAGAAGTGGTGGAGGAAATGAATAAGGTAGGAATCATGGTAGATATTTCTCATGTGTCAGATCGCACTTTTTGGCAGGTAATGGAACTCACAAAAGCTCCTTGTATTGCCTCTCACTCATCATGTAGAGTATTTACGCCTGATTTCGAACGCAATATGAATGATGAGATGATTCGCCGATTAGGAGAAAACGGAGGGGTCATACAGATCAATTTTGGATCTACTTTTTTGGATGGAAAAGTACAAGAATACAATGATGAAAAACGTGCAGAACTGTTAAGCATACTTAACGAGAAAGGCTTACATTGGCAAGATGATGATGCAAAGCCTATCATTGAAGAATTTAGAAAGACAAATCCTAACTTGTATGCAGATGTTAAAACAGTAGCTGATCATATCGATCATGTGGTGAAGATAGCTGGTATTGATCATGTGGGATTAGGGTCTGACTATGATGGAGTAGGGGATTCTCTTCCAACAGGATTAAAGGATGTATCCCAATATCCCAATCTGTTAGCAGAATTATTGCGACGGGGCTATTCTAAAAAAGATATTGAAAAAATCTGCTATGCCAACGTTTGGCGGGTCTGGAATAAGGTAATTGAAGTATCCCAAAAAAGTAAATAATCCCCAAACCTTTATACCCATATACCTTTAAACCTTTATACCTCTAACCCCCTTAAACCTCTAAACCTCTAAACCTCTATCAATTATGCCTAACCGAATATTTACACTTCTATTGTTACTGAGCCTACCAATATTTTTGTCAGCTCAGCCATCTTTGAGTTCTATTGAACAACAACTTTACAGTCTCCCGGATCTTATTTTTAAGACCATCGATACTCCAAAAGGATATGAAGCAGCTTATGAATTGCACGTCAAACAGCCGATAGATCATGACCATCCTGAAAAGGGCTATTTTTACCAGCGAGCCTTTCTTTCTCATCGTTCTTTTGATGCTCCAATGGTCATTGCTACAGAAGGATATACCCGTTCTTCAAATCGCATGTATGAGTTAACCAATTATCTGAATGCAAATCAGGTAGATGTAGAACATCGCTATTTTGGAACATCAATACCTGAAGACAAAGACTATCAATACCTTAATTTAAAGCAGGCTACAGCAGATTTACATCACATTAGGGAGTTGTTAGGCCAGATATATAAGCAATCATGGGTGAGTACAGGAATTAGTAAAGGAGGTCAAACGACCATTTTTTACCGCTACTTTTACCCGGATGATGTAGCTGCATCTGTTCCTTATGTAGCACCTCTAAATTTGGAGTTGAAAGAAAAGCGGATATATGAATTCCTCTCTGAAGTAGGTACAAAAGAGTGTAGAGAAGATATCCATGACATACAAGTAGAATTATTAGAACAAAGAGAAGAGGTATTACCTCGCTTACAGTGGCATGCAAAAGGTGCAGGACAAGAATTTACTTACATCAGCCTGGAAGAAGCATTCGAATATGCTGTATTGGAATATCCTTTCTCTTTTTGGCAGATGGGTTTTGATTGTGCCACTATTCCCGACCCGAAAAAAGTAGCGATTGACGAGGTATTAGAGCATTTTATGAATGTAGTAGGGCTTTCTTTATATACCGATCAGGCCATGGAAGATTATGGTTCTCATTACTGGCAAGCTGGAACAGAGATGGGGTATTATGGATTTGAAACCGAGCCCTTTAAGAAATTATTGAAAAAGCTGGATGGTGAGCCTAGCGCCATATTTATGCCTGGCAAAGCCCCTATAACTTTCGAACCGACACTGGTGAAAAAGGTATATGACTGGACGCAGAAAGAAGCTGAAAAAATGATCTATATCTATGGGGCTACAGATACCTGGACAGCGACAGGAGTCCCTCCTTCTGATGAAGTGAAAAATGCATTGTGGTTTATTATGGATGGTAAAGATCACGGAGATGCCCGTATTCGCAATATGACCGATGCTGATCGTAATAAGCTTTTAAAAACGCTGAATAAGTGGCTGACTAAGGCTTAGTGCTTTGTTATGTTTGAAATGAAAGGTATGGACTTCGGAGAAGTCGAAAGCTTTTGCCTGGGCGAGTAATCTGTAGTACCTTTTGAGTTTACTCTTCATTAGAAAACCTCTTGCGTAGCAATGCCGTGCACGGGAACCTCTGTCTGCCCATCTGCCAAAATCTTGCACGGCGGGCAGGGATTAAGTTAAGTACAAAGTAGTACCTTTTATACATCAGGCGAAGTTGCAAACCTTACTCAGCGCATGGTCCACGGATTACACTTATTTCACGAATACTTAAGACTTTAGTGTAATTCGAGTAATCCGTGGATCAACAACACCCTACCTTCCTATTTGACAGGCACTAGCTTCTGGAGATAGGTGGGCATAATGCGTTTTCACTTAAATGCTAAAATTTGTATTACCATTAAATCAAGTGTTTTTTGTATTATGTCCATTCTTTGATACTAAATAAAGATATCTGTAAGATGAGAAATCTATTCGCTGCTCTAATACTGATGAGCTTTTTAACAACCAATTTAATAGCTCAGGAAACAGGAGATACAACTATTTATAAAGCATTGGAGGAAATGCCCCGTTTTCCTGTTGTTGGCTGTGAAGACATGGATACGACATTGGCTGTAAAAAATCAATGTGCTCAACAGGCATTTTTATCATTTGTTTACAGCAATATACAATATCCACTGGAAGCACGACAGAATGGTAATGAAGGGACAGTTGTAGCTACTTTCGTAGTAGAAAAAAACGGGACCGTAACCAATCCTTCTATCGTGAAAGATATAGGAGGAGGAACGGATTTGGAAGTACTGCGTATCATCAATGGAATGCGGCAGGCTGGGATACAGTGGATACCTGGTATGAGAGAAGGAAATCCTGTCCGGGCACAGGTAGTACTGCCTGTAAAGTTTAAATTGGAAGAAGCTTTACCCTATGTTTTAGTGGGAAATGATACCATTTACACGGTGCACGAACAAGCTTTATCGTTTGAAGGTGGAGATGAAGCTCTTCAAACCTATTTAACAGAACGGCTTAATTACCCGAAGTCATGGGAAGAAAGCTGCAAACTTGGTAGAATAGAACTACAGTTGCTCATACGTGCTAATGGAGATGTACGCATTCTGGATATGATTGATTACAATAACCTGGGCTTTGATTTTTGGTATGAAGCAGTAGATGCGGCAACTTCTACAATAGGGAAATGGACTCCTGCTGTATATGAAGGAAGGCCGGTTGCTGCCGCCTACAACATCATCTTGCCTTTCATGCCAGACGAGAATAAATGCAAAGATGCAATTGATACTTATGAATTGGCCAATCAAATAGCTCAGGAAGGAGCCAACCTATATAGCGAAGGAGAAACAGATGCAGGTATTGAAAAATTAAGCCAGGCAGTTGAAATGATGCCAGAAAATGCCAATTTCCGATTGATGCGCGGACAAGCCTACCTGGACCTTAATCGTTTTGAGGAGGCTTGTGAAGATTTGCAGATAGCAAGAAGTATTGCGCTTGTCAATTGGTACGACGGTGTACTTCCTATCATTTGTAAATAGGATCGCTACAGAATCACTTCCTGGGTCTCTTATAGATGGGTACTGTAGAGCAAGGCTCTCCATACATAATGCTCTTTGCTATTGGCCGTAATCTTTTAGTGAGATCCAGATAAGCACTGGAAGGGAGAGGACGATCACTACAACCTTTGATAATAATTCGCTGATCAGTATAGGCTGAAATATCCATTTCGTTGATAACACGGGAAAAATGGACACGATGATAATCTGCTGTTGTGCCCTGGAATACATCCGTGGCAATAGGTGCGGCATAAGAAACGGCAAGCATATAAGCCCACATAGGAATAATTGCATCAGTAGAGCAATGAACAAGTAATATGGCTCCATCATACTGTTGCCAATCATGCATTTTCATGCTTTCGCGAAAATCTTTTTCCTTTAGTATTAAACCCTTGAAAAGATAATCTTTTAAGTCTAGTATTGCTATTGGCTCATTGGGGAAAAATTCTTCTAGCTTCAGTGTGATCAGACCACTGGCAGCAATTCTATTTACTAGAGGTTTTTCCGTACTCATTCTTCTTCTTCCTTTTTTGTATCCATTGCAGGTGGAGCATCTTCTTCTATAGGAGCCTGCTCACCAATCTGGAAATCAGCTTCTTTAAAATCTTTAGGTTTGGGCAGATCTCTCAGGCTGTTAATACCAAAATAGTCCATAAACTTTTCACTAGTACCATATAATAATGGCCGGCCTGGACCTTCATCTCTGCCTACTATTGCAACAAGTTCTTTTTCTAATAGTTTTTGAATGGAATAATCACAACTGACTCCTCTGATCTTTTCCATTTCTGATTTAGTTACAGGTTGCTTGTATGCTATGATTGATAATGTCTCTAAAGCAGCACGGGATAAACGCTTTCGGGTCGTCTGTTTTAAAAAGGTGCCTACTGTATGATGATAAGCTGGTTTGGTAAGAAATTGGTAGCCTTCTGCGATTTCATTGATAGTGAAAGCATAAGCATCATCTTCATAGCGCTGCTTAATCTGATCGATTGCTTCCAGTAGCTCTTCCTTTTTAAACTTGGTTTCGAGAACCTCTTCCAGGCAGGTTTTTATCTCCTTGAGGCTAATGGGCTGATCTGTAGTGAAAATGAGGCTTTCAATATGCGTAATGAGTCGATCCAATGCTTTTTGATGGTAAAAGTAGGCTTTTTTCTAATAAGAACACCTTTTACTACTCTCTTGCTTAAAAGGTACATCCCTTATAAGGCGTTTATAAGTCAACTCATTAGATACTTCATTTTCACCGGAAGATTGATCCTGGTTGTAAAAATCGGCGATGCCTCCCAGCCCTTTAAGCTCATAGGCTATTTCAAGCAAGCAAAGGGCAGTAGGTGCTGTAACCTCAGGATGCAACTCCATATGTTTTTCCATCGCTTTTTCACGATAAATTTCCAACTGCCGATTACTGGGTTGTTGTATTTGTAACTCAAAAACAGAAGGATCTTGAGGGAGGTATTTTATAATAAACTCGTCTCCTTCATGAATAGAAAAGCCTTCAGGAGTATATGCTTCACTACTTCCAATAAGTAGGTGCTTCCCTTGTTTTGCATGAGTATCTGCCACAAAAGAAATCTGTAATTGAGGCCCACTACTGCTGCCGCCAATTTTATCAACCCGGGCAACTGTTTCTACTCCTTGTGTTTCTAGCAAAGGAGCAAGGTTTTTGTCTTTTTGTGAGCTATTATAAAAGAGCACAAAACCACAAAAAACAGTACCTATAGCTAGAAGGATAGCAAAGAAAATAAGTGTTTGGCGCCAATGCTTTTTTTCAATTTTCTTTCGGAAACGATTACGTGGTGTATCTGCTTTTTTATTGATTTCAAAACCGTAAGAAAATTGCCCTTTGGTATTATCTATTATAAGCTCAAATAGCTCATCATCTATAAAAAGTGGATAACTTTTACTTTCTAATACATTAAAATCAATGAGTACTACCTGTTGGTTGCAGTGCACCATCAGATGGCCTGTATTAGGGCCGTGAAACAAACCTACGTTGTAGTGTTTGCCATTATCTCCTACATATGTCCACGTTAGTTGAGCCAAGAATGATTAAGTTGATCTGATTTTGCAAAAGAATTACAAATAAAAAAATTATACACCGACACTATAAATTACGTATTGTTAGGCAAAAAAACACGTCCTTTCATTTATTTAACAATCATAAATTAAAATCGATCAAAAATAATGGTATACGAATTCAAAGGTTTTATCCCGGTAGTGCATGAGTCTTCATTTATTCATCCCCAGGCAGCGGTAACAGGTAATGTCATTATCGGAGCGAATGTATACATAGGGCCAGGAGCTGCTATCCGTGGCGATTGGGGAGGTATTGTGATTGAAGATGGATGCAATGTACAGGAAAATTGTACAATACATATGTTTCCTGGTGTGACGGTCAGATTGGAAGAAAGCGCACATATCGGGCATGGAGCTATTATACATGGAGCTACCATAGGCCGTAATAGTATGGTAGGGATGAATGCAGTTATTATGGATAATGTACAGATTGGTGCAGAAAGCATTATAGGAGCGCTGACTTTTGTGAAAGCCAATGAGATTATTCCGCCACGTAGCCTGGTAGTAGGCAATCCGGGAAAAGTAATTAAGCAGTTGAGCGATGAAATGATAGCATGGAAAACAAAGGGAACCGCCCTTTACCAGCGATTGCCAGCTGATTGTTATGAATTCTTACGCCCTTGTGAGCCACTTAGAGAAGTACCTGCCAACCTTCCTCCTCAGGAAGACCTCTATAAGACATGGGAAGAAATTAAGAAGAAGAAAACATAAAGGTTAGCGAAATATTAATCTTCTGATTTTTATGATAAATAGTTCTATTATTGGATCAGAAATTACTCTAAGCTATTATATATCACTAAATATGAAAACAAAACCAACTCAACCACCATCACCGTTTTCCTGCTCTTATTCACCTCAGGTACCCGAGCTGCTACAGCAATTGGGATGTACCATTGCATTAAGTACTTATCAGGCGGGTAAAGTAGTACTATTGAGCTCTCAGGATGGAGAGAAATTGGTGCAATTGCCTCGTACTTTTCATAAACCTATGGGAATTGCCCTTAAGGGAAATCGGATGGCGCTGGCTACTAAAGATGAAGTGGTTGTATTGGTAAACTCTTCAGGCCTGGCGGCTCATTACCCTGCTAAACCTGGAGTGTATGATGCGCTTTTTATGCCTCGTGCTACCTATTATACCGGACAGGTAGATATTCATGACCTGGAATGGGGAAAAGACAATTTATATGCAGTGAATACTTCTTTTTCCTGCATATGCACGATTGATGATCAATACAGTTTTACTCCTTACTGGAAACCATCGTTTATATCATCACTATCTCATGAAGATCGCTGTCATCTCAATGGTATGGCTATGGAAGATGGCTTACCGCGTTATGCTACTGCCTTCAATGATGGAGATGAGCGCCAAAGCTGGCGAGAGCAGGTCACCAAAACTGGTGTTTTAATCGATATACCTAGTGGTGAAATTATTAGTAAAGGCTTAGCAATGCCCCATTCACCGAGACTTTATGATGGAGCTCTTTATTTATTATTATCGGCTACGGGAGAATTGGTTAAAGTGGATAGAGAGAGTGGGAAATATGAGGTTGTAACCCGCTTGAATGGTTTTGTTCGAGGCTTTGGAAAATGTGGAGACTATGTATTTATCGGGCTTTCTAAGCTAAGAAAGAACTCATCTACTTTTGCAAAACTCCCAATGTCTCATCAGGCACAATTAGCAGGAGTGACAATCGTCCATTTACCAACAGGAGCAATAGTAGGCCAGATTCATTATCAGGCATCGGTTGACGAAATTTATGACGTCAGGGTATTAGAGGGAATACAACGGCCTAATATGATGAATACTTATAAACCAGACCATAAACTGGGATTGTCAATACCCGATAAAACCTATTGGGCATTAACAACGCAAAAAGAATAAGCAGTACTAACTAGAAAACAACTACACCTATTTTTTAACTCTAAAACAACTAACCAATGAAGTATCAATCATTACCCATTGCTGCTACCTATCGGCGTTTTCTTGCTTTGGCAACTAAGCTGCGAAAGATGATTGTCAATCGTTCTTTTACGCAACTTAGCAAAGAGGAGCAGCATGCATTAATTGTTCGGCTTAGACAACTGTACACCAGGCTAAGCAGAGTAATCGCTGGTAATAAACTCAAGAAAGCACTGGCAGGAGCTGCTTTAGTCCTTACTTTGGGGCTCAATCAGACAAATGCCCAAACTTTTGGAGCACCGCAAGTCTCTCCATTTAACCTGGAGTTTGCAGAAGAAGCCTACTATTTTCCTCAGTTTGTGGATATAGATGATGATGGTGATTTTGATATCATGGCGGTAAGTTATGTCGAGTATCAGAGTCGCGATATAAGGTTTTTTGAAAATACCGGTACTGCCGAAAACCCTTCTTTTGCAGCGCCCGTAGCGGGGCCATTTGGTATAGAAGTACCAGAAGACTATATCACAACTTTAGCATTTGGCGATATAGATGATGATGGCGATCAGGATATGCTGGTTGGTAAATACGATGGTAGCGCCATTTTTTATTACGAAAATACAGGAAGCGCTGCTAATCCTGCCTTTGCAGCAGCCGTTCAAAATCCGTTCAATATTGAAACGGCACAAGAATTTGCGGTTCCTTCTTTACTAGACCTGGATGATGATGGCGATTTAGATTTATTAATAACCAATTATGATGATAATACCTATGAGCCTTTTTATCAATATCAGGAAAATATAGGAACTGCAGAATCTCCTGATTTTGCTGCTGCACAAATTGATCCTTTTGGATTAGGAACCGATTTGGAATATGCTATTTTACCAGCAATAGTAGATATTGATTCTGATGGAGATCTGGATTTAATGATTGGTAGCGGAGAATATTTAGGTGAAGACAGCTATCGTGCCTTTGTTTCTTTTGTAGAAAATACGGGCACTGCCCAAAACCCTGCTTTCGCTCAGGAAGTAAATGAACCTTTTAATATTGTCTTTCCTGAGAACACTGGCATTTCGATTCTTACGATGGCAGATATGGATAATGATGGAGATGCTGATCTCCTGACTTTTACCTATGTCAAAGACCCTATGACGGAGGAAGGAAAGAATGTATTTATGTATTTTGAGAACACTTCTCCTATCGTAAATGCTACGGAGGTCGAAACTCAAAATGATTGGTCTGTCTTCCCAACAACCACTACAGATCAACTCAATTGGAAACTGGGAGATTGGGGAATTGAAAAGGACCTGTCTCTTTCCATTTATTCTGTAAGTGGCAGCCGCATCCTTACTCAAAATGTAGGCACTACCTCTGGCAGTATTCAGGTGGGACACTTACCCAGCGGCATGTATCTAATACAATTGAAAAATGACGCTGGAGAAATAGTCGGTACAAAGAGAATGATCAAAGAGTAAGAATGTTTTTGGTTTTTTCTTGTTGAAGCACTAGAAATCAGTGTGTTAGATTACGTTTTTTAGCACCTTGATATCTGCTCCTCCCCCGACTTGTAGTCGACCCCAAAAGGGGTATAAATGCTGTGCTCCCTCGGGGAGCTGCCCACAGGGCTGAGGGGGATGTCCTATAAGTTTAAACTGATTCACGTTCTAGATACATTAAAGAATGGCTGCTCCATATGTAACCTAATAAGGTGTAAAAAATGGACTATAAATTACATTTATGGGGCAGCCACCACTTAAGTAAGTCATCAATATTGCTTTAATAATTGGTGCTAATGCTACAAAAGAAGCAAATGTCCTACCTTTTACTGTACAGCATCTGGTACAGGTTCATCAATCTATAGTTTTTGATGTGTGTAATTAAAGCAACCTAAATGAAAACAGTTTTATTAATAATATTCATCTGCGTTAGTAATTTGACTTACTCTCAGCATATACTTGAATGGTCTTTTGATTTTAAATTCACTATAGACAAGCATGACCTTCCCTATAAGTTGGATAGTATGGAAATTTTTATAAATAACTCTTTAGCATATCCTCATTTCAAAGAAGGGCATTTAATTCATAGTGAAGACAATTATAGACTAAAACTTAAATACAATTGCCTCGGTTGTATAGAAAACGAACCACCAGAGTTATATCTAAAGCTCTACTTTGATGAAAAGGTATTTGATAAAAAATTTGTTACATATATCCCCATATATTTCCACATTACAGATGAAATATTAGTGGAATATGATCTTAAAACAATCAGATTACTAGACTTCATATATGACTATGAAATGATAGAAGTTAATTCGAATGGCGAAATAACGAAAAGAAAAGCTGGAGAGTACAAAAATAGACGAATGAACAGACTAATTGAGATTAGATAACTGCCTACGAACGATAATAAAGGCTGAATAGTCTGGTGCAACTGGCTATTTCAGCCATTGTTGAACGAAGCGAAGCCGAGGATGATGATCCAGTTTTTCTATGAGACTTCAATTTGAAGAGTAGTGGTGTTATGATTTCGATATGATTTTGAAGTAGAGAAACAATGTAACCCTTGACTGGGTGAATAAAAATAATTACATTGTAGTTTCAAGTAAAAGCATAGTTATGTGATTTTTTCTTCATAGATAAGGGCCTCATGTGATCTAATGACCTTATCTACATAACCATCAGCAATGTAGGTGACGGAAAAGGAGTTTGAAAAAGGGATAAACAAACTAAGCAAGGTGATGGAGTGGTGTATTACTAAGAAGCTACTGCCCAAGCTACGGGAGCTTGATCCAGAGGCGACGGGTAGGGCGGAGGTCATTTTGAGAGATTTGTATTAATATTTGCTATCTCCTCTTATATAATGTAAGTGTAGGCGTTTGTGATTGGTTACAAACGTTTAGGGATAGATAACAATATAGAGATATAGGAAATATACCCAATCGGCAATACACGCATCGCGTGTATTGGGAAGTTAGCAGTAACATAATAAAAAACAAACCATGAAAGCGTCGAACAACTTTTCGCACAAAAAAATATTTCTTCTTTCTGCAGTGTTAATGATAATTCTGTTTAGCTGCTCTATTTTTAGAAAAAAACAAATTAAAATCTTTACATCCAAACAAAATGTCAATTTCCCAGATTATCAAAAATTATTTCAGCAAGGTACAAGTGTCGAAAAAATTGACCTCTTAGTGGAGGAAGCCATTAAAAAGAATAAGGATTTAGATGATTCCGAAGAAGGAGGAGAATTGGCGGAGTATAGTCGTTGGAGAAGATTTTGGATTGGAAGACAAACAAGAGGTGCAAGTAGAAGGACGGGGCCTCAACAATATCTTCAATCTTTAATGGAATTTAGTGAGGAGAAAATTTGCAAGGGATCAGGGAATTGGAAATTAATAGGGCCTACAAAAGCCCCTACACATAATGGTGTAGAATTACACACCATGGGAGCAGTATTTGCTGTTGCGGCTGACCCTAATGACCTGAATGTCGTTTATGCAGGAACTGGTAGTGCGGGTATTTGGAAAACTACCTCTGCTTTAAGTTCTACACCTCATTGGGAAAATATTACTGATTATCTCAACTTACCAACTTTAGGAGTTCAAGATATTGTATTAAATCCTCTAAATAATAAGACAATCTATGCTGCCACAAGTTCAATGAGGGCTGGGTATGGATTGGGTATTATAAAATCATACGATAGAGGGAATACATGGGGAGCAACAGGTCTAACTTTTTCCCCTTCGGATTTAAGTGTATTAGAGAAAATATTGATTAATCCAATAGATACCAATATTCTTTTTACGCATTCTGATAGAAAATTATTTTACTCAACTAATAGTGGAACAGACTGGTCTATAGCCCATGACTTAGGAGAAATAGAAAAGCATGAGCGATTTAGAAGCTTGGAATTCAATTTATCCAATCATGATATTGTTTATGCTGGTGCTACAAAGATTCTGAAATATAACAGAATATCTGACGAAGTTGAACAACTTGATTTATTAGCTTCTTTTAGTACTGCACCTGATGCCCCAAGTGGTTATTTTTATAATGACATTTTTTCGACGGAACTATCAAGTTCAACAAATGGATGTTATGCTTTAATCAAATGGGAATATAAAAATCTAAATCCAAATGGAAATCCATCACATAAATATAAGCAAGAAATAAAAAAGTATACTGAATCTACTAATAGTTGGGAGTCAATAAATGATGATGTCAGTTCTTTTGCTGAAATTTTCATAGTCAATCCATTTAATTCTGATATAATGTACTTCGGTGATGCAAGTGGAAGGGTAATAAGAAAATCCATAAATGGGGCTGAAACTTTCTTTCTTCCTAACATAACGAAATACTGGGCTGACCAACCATATTATGGAGTATCGACACATGCTGATATCCGTGCGTTAAAATTACTTTCAAATAGTACTGATGGATTAAGTGATATTTTATTAACAGGTAGTGATGGAGGTATAATGTTATCGCAATCCGCAGTAGCAATCAACTCGACAACCCATAAAGTTAATTGGAAAAATATAAACGGAAAGGGTTTAGCGATTACAGAATATTTTGGTTTAGGAGGAAATGAAGCTAATCCATATTTAATTCATGGAGGGACTCAGGATAATGGGATAATGACAGTTAATTTATCAGATTGGAATAATTATATAAGAGGAGACGCCTATGATTGTATTATTGATAGAAATAATTCTATTCTTGGATATGGACAAATGAATTACCCTAACTTGAGAATAACTTCTGACAAGGGACAAACTTGGAATAATTTAAATACAACAGATTTAGATTACTGCAATCCAAATGGCAATTCTTGGTCATTTCCTGATTGGTGGCAAATAACAAAATGGCCTCTTATGATAGATAATGAAAATATTCTTTATGTGGGGCATTACGATTTATTTAAATATACCGAAAGTGGAGGGGTTTGGAGTTGGGAGCCAGTTTCAAATTTTTCTTCATTACCAACTTCTACGTTTCCATACCCTTGCCCATCAGATGGACCTATCGAGGGGATTGCAACTAAAAATGGTTCAAACCTTATAGCCGTTGATATTTCTAAAATAGACAATAATATTATTTGTGCAGCATTTACTAATCCAACATGGAATTGTCCTGAACAACATGCAGGGAAACATCGTCTTTTTAGAACGACTGATGGTGGAGATAATTGGAGTGACATTACCCCATCGGATGCCAGCAAGTGGCTTGGGATAACGGATGTAATTACAGATTATGACCAACCTGAAAAAATATGGGTTACATTTGACAGATTAGGGGGAGATGAGTTTCATAGAGTGAATTACTCTCCTGATGGAGGTAGCACTTGGGAAAATTGGTCAACTGGACTTCCCTTGTTTCCTGTCAACTGTATTGAATACCAAGAAGGCTCAGATGATTTACTCTATGTTGGGACAGATGTTGGCGTTTATTATAGAGAGGGAGGGAATAGTAGTACCCCATGGCAATGTTTTAACAGTAATCTTCCTTCGACGTTGGTTACAGATTTAGAAATAAATTATTGTGCTCAAAAAATTAGAGCTGCCACTTTTGGAAGAGGACTATGGGAGTCTCCTTTAGCGAACAACAATTCAATTGCAATTGATGATATGGATGGAGATGGCATTTGTGACGCTGGAGACCAATGTCCTGGTTTTGACGATAATATGATAGGAACTCCTTGCGATGATGGGGATAACTGCACAATTAATGATACTTATGATAGTAATTGTAATTGTGTAGGAGAACCATTTGGCTCCTTTAATCTAATGATTAGGGATAATCCTACTGATAATGGGGATGAGCCAAACATTGGAGATATTTGGAATGGAAACATTTGGAATTGCGCTAACGATTTGAACCTTAATTGTAGCACAATGGAAAATCCTGAATATAAAACAGCAGGGATAAATCGAGTAAGGGTTCGGGTTGATAATATTGGATGTGTCGCCAATACTGACGGAGAAGCAAAACTTCACATCTATTGGACAATTGGCAGAGCTGGAGAATTATGGACGGAACATTGGTTTGATGCTACGATTGAACCAAACAATAAAATTCCTCCAAGTATTGGTGTTTCTGCGGGCGGTGAAATATCACCTTCAGCAGGTATTCCAATTCCTCCAATTCCAGCAGGTGGCTCTATTGTGTTAAATTGGGATTGGACACCTCCAAATCCTGCTGATTTTAATTCTATAGATAGTGAGCCTATGATTTGTTTTCTTGCACGAATAAAATCCACGATAGACCCTATTGAAGGAGAATCCATTGGACCTATTGCTGGGAATGTTAGAAATAGTAATAATGTTGCAACAGTAAATACCACTCTTGTGGATATTGACCCGCTGAATTTGGTTTTCCCAACTCATACTTTTTTTCTAAATAATCCATATCAAAGAGATGTTTCACTCAATGTAAATATTCAGGAGTTAAATTCTAAAGACGAACAATTTTTCCAAGATGGAAGAATAGAAATGGTTTTAGATAAAGTGGGAAAAAGGGAAACAAATTATAAACCCATAAAGATTGGAGTAAAGAATTTAGAAGACTTAAGGAGGTTGAATAATCTCAAATTGAAGCCCAATGAGGTATGGCAGGCAAAATTTAAATTTATTCATTCAGGAAAAATAACTAACCAAGGTATGAATAAGTATTCAAGTTTTAAATTGAAAGTCATTAATGAATATGATATGGAAAAACCGATTAATACAGAGTTTGTTTTTGATATTAGAGTAAGAAATACCAAGTAAACTGTCTTGCTGAATTAATAAAGTTGATTGAGCCTAATCCTGAATAGTAGAAAATAAATGCAGCAGCTAATAATAAAGGCTGAATAGCCTGGTGCAACTGGCTATTTCAGCCTTTATTGAACGAAGCGGAGCCGTGGTTGATGATCCAGTTTCTCTATGGGATTTCAATTTGAAGAATAGTGGTATTATTGTTCCGATAGGAAGCGAGTTGAATGCAGAGAGGAGCAAAACAAGTTCTTTGAAGGCAGATAAACGAGTTCTCCCTTAGCACGAATGCCAAGTTTTGTTTTTGCTTTCTTTCAATATACATAGCAAACCCAGGGCAGATTTGAGCTGCCAAACGAGATCAGTTATAGAATAGAGGCTTAAGGTATGCCGGAGGGCTTTTATTGGCACCAAGATTTCGATGATAATCATCTGTCTTTTGTGACAAGAGGGGCATTTATCAGCAGCTTTTCCAAAGAGACGCTGCTTGGCAAGGGTTCTTCGCTGGCTGCGGGAAGAAAGCTGAAGTTTCTTGTTGGCCAGAGCAGCCAGCGCTTGTGCCAGCATTTTGTTTTTGC
>JAKSDI010000061.1 GCA_022360175.1 Chitinophagales bacterium | reverse complement strand
TTCCGGTTCCTTCTTTGATGTAGGTACTACGCAGGTAACTGTCACCGCTACCGATGGCGCAGGTAATACCGACCAGTGTACCTTCGATGTGGTCGTGAATGATACTGAAAACCCAACTGCTAATTGCCCAACTACACAAACGGTAGGTAGTACAGCTGGACAGTGTGGTGCAAATGTTTCTTTCACTATTCCAAACCCAACGGACAACTGTACAGGGGCATCTTCTGCAGCTAATCCAGCTTCCGGTTCCTTCTTTGATGTAGGTACTACGCAGGTAACTGTCACCGCTACCGATGGCGCAGGTAATACCGACCAGTGTACCTTCGATGTGGTCGTGAATGATACTGAAGATCCTACCGTAAATTGCCCTGGCAACGTCACTCAACTGGTAGACATGGGACAATCTTATGCTACGGTAATGAATATTGCACCTACAAGTAGTAATGACAACTGTATGGTGACAAGTACTACCCACTCTATCTCTGGTGCAACAACAGCAATGAATGTAAGCGGTGATGCAAGTGGTACTCAATTTAATATCGGTTCGAGTATAGTTACTTACACTGTAAGTGATGCAGCAGGCAATACAGGTCAATGTAGCTTCAACGTAAATATCAATGGTGATGCAGAAATCAGTATAGAAGACCCTGATAATAATAGCATGGCCAGTGGCATCAGCAATTATGACTTTGGTAATGTAAATATCATGGGTGGAAGCGCCTCTGGTATATTTACTATTACGAATCTAGGAGATGTAAACCTCTTATTAAATGGTAATCCTGATGCGATTGCAATTAGCGGTTCATCCTCTTTCAGTGTGACACAACCTGCTTTAACAACAATTGCACCTGCTGGTAACACTACTTTCCAGGTTTCCTATAATCCTGCAAATGATGATTGTAGTGAGCAAACAGCCACTATTTCTATTGCCAACAATGATCCTGATGAAGATCCATTTACATTTACCGTTACTGCTACACCAGTAGATAATATTGTACCAGTAGTAAGCGGAAGCCTGATGGAAGTAGATGTAGAAGGTTGCTCGACAGCAGATGCTCCAGCAGCATATGCAGATGTGGCAGCACTCGAAAATGCTGGCCTAAGCATCTCAGATAATTGCTCTTCAGATGCAAATATGACGGTACAAGTAAGTGCTGCTACTAATGGCACTTGCCCAATTGTAATGACGCGTACCTATACCGTAACAGATGAAGCTGGTAATGTGAGTGCCAGCTTTACACAAACCATCAATATCGATGATAATACGGCGCCTTCTGTCTCTGGCACTTTAGCAGATACGGATGTCTCAGGATGTTCTACGGATGATGCACCTAATCCTCATTTAGATGTAGCTGCACTTGAAAACGCAGGTATGACTATTTCAGATGCTTGTACTTCGGATGCCAACCTTACTGTAAATATCTCTGTTGCCGTTAATGGTAGCTGCCCAATCGTGATGACGCGTACTTATACCGTTGAAGATGAATGTGGTAATGTAAGTGCTTCTTTCACGCATGTTATCAATATCGACGATACGACCGCTCCTTTTGTTTCTGGTACTATTGCAGATACCGATGTGGAAGGATGCTCTACTGATGATGTTCCTGCTCCTTATACTTCAGTAGCAGCTTTGGAAAATGTTGGTATGACGATCGGAGATAATTGTATTTCTGATGATAACCTTACCGTAAATGTGAGTGTGGCTACCAATGGTACTTGTCCGATTGTGATGACACGTACGTATACTGTAGAAGACGATTGTGGCAATGTAAGTGCTTCCTTCACGCATGTTATCAATATTGACGATATGACTGCGCCTGCTGTGTCTGGTACTTTGGCAGAGACGGATGTGGAAGGATGCTCCACAGCAGACGCTCCAGCACCTTATGCTGATGTAGCAGCACTCGAAAACGCAGGTATGACCATCAGTGATGCTTGTACTTCGGATGCGAACCTTACCGTAAATGTAAGTGCGGTTACCAATGGTACTTGCCCAATTGTAATGACGCGTACTTATACCGTGGAAGATGAGTGTGGTAACATAAGTGCTTCTTTCACACATGTTATTAATATCGATGATAATACAGCGCCTGCTGTGTCTGGTACTTTAGCAGATACCAATGTCGAAGGATGTTCCACAGCAGATGCCCCAGCACCGTACGCTGATGTAGCTGCACTTGAAAACGCAGGTATGACTATTTCAGATGCTTGTACTTCGGATGCCAACCTTACCGTAAATGTAAGCGCTGCTACCAATGGTACTTGCCCAATCGTCATGACGCGTACTTATACCGTGGAAGATGAGTGTGGCAACATAAGTGCTTCTTTCACGCATGTTATTAATATCGATGATAATACAGCGCCTGCTGTGTCTGGTACGCTGGCAGAGACAGATGTGGAAGGATGCTCTACAGCAGATGCCCCAGCACCTTATGCTAATGTAGCAGCACTCGAAAACGCAGGTATGACGATTAGCGATGCTTGTACTTCGGATGCAAACCTTACCGTAAATGTAAGCGCTGTTACCAATGGTACTTGCCCTATCGTCATGACGCGTACTTATACCGTTGAAGATGAGTGTGGTAACATAAGTACTTCTTTCACGCATGTTATTAATATCGATGATAATACAGCGCCTGCTGTGTCTGGTACTTTAGCAGATACCAATGTCGAAGGATGTT
>JAKSDI010000280.1 GCA_022360175.1 Chitinophagales bacterium | reverse complement strand
TACTGCTGCTGTGATAATAGAGCCAATGATACCACCGCCAGTAGTAATATCCAATAAATCAAATAGCCATCCACCAATGATACCACCAATAATTCCAACCACGATATTGCCGAATAAGCCTAGCCCACTGCCACGCATTATTTGACCACCAAGCCACCCGGCAATAGCTCCTACTAAAAGAAAATAAAGAATGCTCATGTCATTAAGGTTTAAACGAGTACCTAAGATATAGAACTTGTATAAACTTTTCTGGTGAAACCGAGAGAAATGGCTTGTGATTGCTGACAAATCTCATTTTGAGTTTCGTACTTGAAAAGTACGGGGCGAAAAATAGCTGAAGTCCAGCGAACACAATGCATCTCTCGTAGGTCAGTACGAATAGGTTTAGACAAGTTCATAAAGAAATTATTCGTTCTATATCAATATTTTATTCATTTTTGCCCCCGTTAAGGGAAAACTTCATATCCCTTGGATTGTTTCTGCAAGGTAGCGATTATCATTTCAATAATTAGCAAAGCTTAACTTAGTGGAAAAGCAAGAATTAATTAATCAGCTGGACGATGAACAGAAGAATGCGTTGGAATCCATTAGGGTATCTCGTATTATCATACCAGTACTGATAGGTATAGCTACTGTTGCTTATCTACTATGGAGGCAGTTTGATCCTGAAGAGTTTGCAGAAATTAACTGGACAACTCATACTTTCTTTTGGATAGGGGCCTGTATTTTTATATTAGTGGTCCGTCATCTGGCTTATGCTACCAGATTGCGCATCCTTTCAGATGGTGCTTTTAGCTGGAAAAAATGTATAGAACTGATTTTTATCTGGGAGTTTAGTTCTGCCGTATCTCCTACTAGTGTGGGGGGCTCAGCAGTTGCTTTTTTTGTATTAGCTCAGGAAAAACTTTCTACAGCAAAAACAGCTACAATTGTACTTTATACGATTGTACTGGATAGTGCTTTTTTTATTACTTCTCTCCCTGTGCTTTTCCTCTTTTTTGGGACTAATATGATACGCCCCGGAGTAGAACGGCTTGAGGATATGTCCGGCTGGGGTTTCTACTTTATTTTCGCTTACACATTGATGGCTGTTTATAGCAGCATTTTCTTCTATGGATTATTTATAAACCCCGAGCAGATGAAACGCGTCTTAGTAGGGTTTACCAGAATAGGTTTTCTGAAAAGATATCGCCGGAAAGCAGTGGCATTGGGAAATGATATGATTATTGCTTCCCAGCAGCTGAAAAAGCAAAACTGGCCTTTTCATTTTGGAGCATTTTTAGCAACTGCTACTGCCTGGTCATGCCGCTTTCTGCTGCTAAATTGCCTGATTATCGCTTTTATTAATGAAATTCCTCTGAATGTTGGAACACAGATGGAGCTTTTTGCCCGACTGGAATCCATGTTTGTAATCATTGCCTTTAGTCCTACACCTGGAGGAGCAGGTTTTGTAGAAATATTATTTGGAGGCTTCCTGGTCGATTATGTGAGTAGCCCAACTTATGCAACCGTTATTTCTACTATATGGAGGCTATTATCCTATTATTCCTACCTCTTGGCCGGAGCTATTATCATACCCAATTGGATTAGAGAAATTATGAACGAAAGGAGAAAAGCAAAACATCAAAAAGCTTCCTAGTTTCCCAATCACCAATCACCCTTTGCCCAACGTAGCTCATAAGCATAGTTGAGACATCATCAATCACTTTCTACTCCCCCCTTGTCTAACTACATAACCTTCTGTCCACATCACCACATCACAATATATCCTCACCACATCCCCAGCAGTCGTTTGTTAGCCTGTAGGCGATAAAATGCATTAGGCTGTGCGCCAAATTCGATTGCTAATTGCTCACCTGATTCGTTGAAATCGAGAATAATAGATTTATTAGCATGAGAACGAATAATGCCATTGATCAAATAGGGGAGGGCACCTAGTTTTTCACCTCTTGGCGAGCTTACGGGGACGAGGCTAAGAATTTTTTTGTGGCTATAAATAAAGAAATTAACAGCAAGAATTTCTGTATCGGGCGCCATCGCTACTGATGCAAAACCCCATCCACGGTGCAAAATGTTGTACATGATCCTTTGTAAGCCATGGTACTGTTGACTATCTGCCTTTTTGGAGTACTTGGAGTAAAAGTCAGCTAATTGCTCTGGCTTTATGCTGGAAGTTAACACAATGCCTTCATCTTCTGCCGTCTGTAGCTGAGACATCAGAGGCCGAGAAAATTGGTCGGTCAGCTCCTCATAGGGTTTATTCAGTAATAACTGATAATTGGTTTGCTCCTCTACACTATAAGGCAAATTACTTCCTGGTCGATTTTGCTCGTTTAGATGAATGTCTACTTTTCGATATTCTTCAGGAATAGCTTGCAGGAAGTGTCGTATTCGTTTTTCTGATAATAAGTGGATTGAATAGATGCCTGCTTCTCTGATTAGTTTAGGCTGGTAGAGTTCTTTCCTTTTGAAAAAGTCTTCTCTCCATATTAAAGGAAATACAGATTCGTAATCACCTTCTATTAGAGCATCCCAATCCTTTGCAATATGATCGAGGTACCACATATACCCATAGATATTACCATTAGTAGCATAATGTATGCAGCTATTCCACTTTATTTTATCTATCTCATTCCTGGTGATAAATCGTATATTCATAGAGATGTAAATGCCTTAAAGTATGGGATTGTTCAGACTTTTTGCCATTAGGTGTCATAAAAAATCAAAAACTTTTTTATAAAATGTAATTCCTGAATCCAAAAAGCGTTTACTTTTGTATATATAGGTAAACACGTACTTTAATTATTCACAAGTGAGAAAACACCCCCCAAACCCATCTAAATTTCGCTAATTGTTGAACCAACACTCCACACAAATATGCACGTAGAGTATCCTAGGTGAGATACTGTATACTACAATTTCAATTGACGCATCCACTACAGCAACGCTAAACAGGCGTATCTGAGAAGATATTCCTATGTCACAATTTTACCGTTCAGCCATTGAAACAGGTAAGACAGGTATTGAATATAGGTATCTAAAAACTATGCGTTATGAGCATCCATTATCACAATTATGTATTTAGAGAAGCGCGCACATTCTCTGAACTGGAAAGTTTATTCCGTTTGCGTTATGAGGGCTATTTAGAAAGTTCCTGTGCCAGTCTTGTAAAGGTTAATCCGCTAGGAATGGAAGTAGATGCATTTGATTGGAATTCAGTGCATTTTGGTTTATTTCTAGAAGGAAGAACTTATACCAAAGCACTGGCATATTCCAGAGTGACGCAAGATCAACCGAGCCGGCATGCTCATATGGTTAGCCAGTTAGTAGCTCGAAATGATGGTATAGAAATTCCCGAACCTGCGCCTGCCAGCTATCCCATGTTAATTAGTTGTGGTCAACAAGAAGAAATAGAAAATCATCTTTTACCATTTCGTGAAAGCGGAAAAAAGGTAGTAGAAGCAGGCCGATTAGTTTTGGCACCAGAGATTCGGCAGAGAGGATTCCACAAATTTTTTATTGAAGCATCAATGGCATCTACTTTTTATCGAGTAAATGCTGATGTCATTAGTTTGGCCTGTCATCCCAACCATACCGCTATCTATCGTAGATATGGATTCGAAATTATCATAGATGGCAGGAAGAATGATTATAATGGCCTAAAGGCCAGTGTAGTGACACTTGCCAAGAAAGACCTTCATCCACGTCGAGCAGAAGGGATCAAATCTATGGGAGATATCATGCAAAAAACAGGTGCAATACTCTTGCCTTCTACACAGGTGAAAACACCTGTTCGTGCTCAAAAGAGTACTCAATTGCAACTTGCATGATATAAAAAGATGCAACAGCATAACGTAAAATATATAAATCTTGCTAATGTATACTTGAAAACTATATCTTTAGCCGCCATTTATTGCTAGGAATCTCTTTATAGAAACAATCAAGAAACTTACAACTCTTTGGTAAAATCAAGCCATACAAATCGTAAACTCATTTTTGATTAGCGCTAAGAAAGGGGTATGAAATTAAAATTGATATGGGAAAAATAGTTAATACAGTTATATTTCTAGTTTTAGGTTATGTGGTTCCCTTGTTAGGAGTCCCTGGCCGGGTACTTGATTTTAGGATAGGGATTTTGATGCTTGCTTCGATATTAATATTCTTGACTCAACCTGGATTTCAGGCAAAGGAAGCACGGACAAAGAAATCCTCTGATCAAAATTCTGTATGGCTTATTTTAGGCCTGTCACTGGCTTCGGTTATACTACCTGTAGTGGAATGGGGGTATTGGCATCCAGATCGTTTTAATATAGAAGTAGTGGCAATAGGTGTATTATTGATAGTGACAGGGCTTAGTATTCGGATTTGGGCAATCCGTACACTAGGTAAATTTTTTACAGCTACTGTTCAAATAAAAGAGCAACATCAATTAGTAACACATGGGCCTTATAGTTTGGTGCGTCATCCTAGCTACCTGGGCGCTTTCCTGGGAATTTTAGGTTGCACAGTAATCCTTGAATCGTGGTGGATGCTTCCTCTGTCTGTAGTTGCGATGCTCTTTGCTTATGATGTACGGATCAAACATGAAGAACGCGCTTTGATTGCTTCGTTTGGAAAAAAATATGAGCAGTATAGGCAACAAACTAAGCGAATGATACCTTTTATTTGGTAGCTAATTTATAAAGAGGTTGTTTTAACCTGACCAACTTTGAATTCTAAAGGTAAAAATATGAGCAGAGAATTAACATTCAAAACAAGCATCAATTGTGGTAATTGTGTTCGTTCGGTTACAGCTTTTCTGGATGAAGTGAAAGAAATCAATAAGTGGGAAGTAAATACAGATCATCCAGAAAAAATTTTGACAGTAGAAGGGACTGATACTTTACAAGAGAAAATAATTGTTGAAGCAGTAGAAGATGCTGGCTTCGATATACAAATAGTTAATAATTAATTTTAATATGATTGTGCCAATTTATGAAGAAATCACCAATGTATCTGGTAAGGACACTATTTCTGTAAAACAATTTCAAACCCAAACATACTCTAACTTCCTTCTTTAACCCGAATCCCCAAAGCAATGAAAAGACTAATGATCCTGATGTTGATGTGCCTGTCATTCACAACTTTGAATGAGATCAACGCACAAAACCTGACTAGTGAATCTGTATTAGGTATTAATATGGGACTAAGCCTGGCAGGAGTCTTATTTAATCTGGCAGAATTGGAAGATGACATAACAGTTAGCAATAATCCCGCCATTCAGCTAACCTACGATTATGCGATCAATGATGTGATAAGTATTGGAGCAGCAGGCTCCTATCAGCGTTATGTATTGTCTTACACAAATTATGATGGGGTAGAAAATCAGGATTTTGATGTTAAAATAGCGCGAACAAATGTGGCAGCCCGTGCGCTCTTTCATTATGGAGGAAATGAAAAAATAGATTTATATTCAGGAGTTAGGCTTGGGTTAACTAATTGGTCTGTTGATGTAGGTGCCGATAATATCACTGACTTTGTACCTCCTCAATCGGCAGGCATTTTTTTCGCCCCTCAATTAGTAGCCTTTGGTATCAAAGGATATTTTTCGCCCAATTTTGGTGTGAATGCAGAGCTGTCAGTTGGTGCTCCTCATTACTTTTCTATGGGAATTTCATATCGATTTTTAGGGAAAAATAATAACAATTGAAAAATATTCAAATATTTACTTATCTTTAACGGTAAAGATGTATTTGACGGTTTACACACATTCTTGAACATCACGACAACACGTAAATTTTACCTTTCCAACACTCAGTTCTTCTAAATGAAATTTTAGAAGGCTTAATACAGTGTCCTCCCGAATCGATTATATATAACTCAGGAAATTAAGGGGTATTAATGCCTTAGTGCTTACATCAATGTTTGATGATGTGGGTCTTTTTATACGAACAATGCACAAATCATAGTCACATGAAACCACAAACAAATACATTTTACAAGATAAGTATGTCTTTTTGGATGGTAATAGCTGCCTCTCCTTTGTCCTAACCTTAGACAAGTATATGGAGTATTAATTAAATTGAAGTAAGTAAAAGCTAAAGCTAGCCATTTATGAAAGACCTTCTCGAGCTTGCTCAAATAGTCACAAGAACTAAATTGAGAAATGTTGAGTTATTAGGTACTTCTTCTCAGCCTGATGGAGAAGTTTCTAAAATCCAGCAGTTCTACGATATGTTACAAGATGGTATTGTTAATGATGATGACAGTGCTGCCCATGAGTTGTATGGTGAGGATAAAAATGCTTCCAAATACCAAAAACTTCGAGGTACTGTTAAGGAACGTTTAATCAATGCCTTATTTATAATTGATCTGAAATCCGCATCTTATAGTGACAGGCAAACAGCATATTACGAATGTTATCGCCAATGGGCCGCTGCAAAAATCCTTCTAGGGAAACAGGCACGTACTACTGCTATCACCATTTGCCGAAAGCTGCAAAAAATAGCCCGTAAGTTTGAATTCACGGAATTATTAGTGGATATCTTACACACCATGAGATTATATCATGGAACCATTGAAGGCGACTTCAAAAAATATAGCCAGTATAATACTGATTTCAAGCATCAACAAGATGTCTGGATTGAAGAAAATAGAGCTGAAGAACTATATATCGATCTTAGTATTGGTTATGTCAATACCAAGAGTACTAAGTTGGAAATAAAAGAAAAAGCAGTTCAGTACTACAATCAGATTAAAGAAGCGCTTAGTACCCATGATTCTTATCAATTACACCTCTGTGGCCGTTTAATTGAAGCAAGTCAGTATACAAGTGTAAATGATTATAAAAATACGCTTACAGTATGTGACGATGCGATTAGCTTTTTTGCATCTAAAGCCTATAAGGCAAATGTGCCACTCCAAATTTTCTACTATCAGAAGTTGATTTGCCATTTACAGCTCCGACAATTTTCAGATGCGCTGGAAGCTGCAAAAGAATGCGATGTCTTCCTTGAAAATGGCACTTTTAATTGGTTTAAACTACAAGAGACTTATTTCCTTCTCTATATTCATCAACAGCAATATCAAAATGCCTACGAGATACTGAAAAAAGTTCGGGCACATGCCGGATTTGAAAATCTTCCCGAAAACGTCAGGGAAACCTGGCTTATCTCAGCAGGCTATATTTATTTTCTACAAAAGACAGGAAATATATGTGAAGATGAAACCTCTCGTTCGTTCCGCCTAAGTCGATTCCTCAATGAAATGGAGGTGTTCTCTAAGGATAAAAAAGGAATGAATATTACCATCATTATTTTAGAATTATTGATACAATTGGCCGAGGGTAATTTCGATTATTTAATTGATCGCAGAGAAGCAGTAGACAAGTATCGTAAGAGGTATATAAAAGGAGATGAATTAAAGAGGAGTCATCTTTTTATGAAGATGATGCTACAGTTGCCACGCAATGCCTTTGATATAACAGCTATTGAAGAAAAAGTGAGTAAGGACTATGCCGAATTAGAAGGTACACCTATAGAGTTGGCCAATCAGGCTTTTGAGATAGAAGTTGTACCTTATGAACATCTGTGGAAAATTGTAATGAAACTGATATAAACAACCGCTCCCCCCGCCCCCCGTTTTATTGTTTTTTTAATATGCACACTGTATAGCACCCTCCCTGTTTTGCTCATGCTATACAGCAAAAACAAATATGCACAATGAACTATTCTTTTTCCCTGTTGGCAGGAAGGACTGATACTCTATGCCAATGTAATTTTAACAGTAATCTTCAGGTTATTAATGTGGATATAATAACACCACAAAGCTGAGAATTTGTTGGGATTTTGCTCCGAAGAGTAAAGTCCCAACAGCCTCTATGGTTTCCATTGATCAACTAGCCTAAAGTAAGTGCCTTTATTGTTTACTGTCTGTATGATTGACCTACAGCAGCCTGCCGTTTAGTAGACTATTCTTACCAAACTTCAATTTCCCATATTTCTTTATTTATGTTGTATCTCGTGTATATCTATTGGGTTTATTTTTGTTTTGTAATTAATTGGTATTCATTTTGTTATAGTTAGGGGGTGTATAAATCGTTAAAACTGTCCAAGCTCTTTGTACACTTCCATCTTACCTTAGATTTATCAATATGAGAGATAACATTCACGCTACACTTACCAATTATTACACATACCAAATGCTAACATAGAGGGAGGCTCCATAATTATTTGTCCACCACTAAAATCAATAACAGATGAAAGCGAATGGCATTCAACTGAACAGGACCTCTATGCAAATTCAGAAGAGAATAATTAATGTGGACATTATTGGTCCCAGAGGATAATTTTTTGAAACAACACTACAAACAAGACCATAAATGATAACTCGCCAAACCCTCAGATTTAATGAGATCGGGCAAGCCACTAAAAATGAATATACATCTACTCCCCCCGCAATAGTCGCAGATGTATTATTTGGCTCTCCGAGGAATAATTGTGCGGGAAGTGGAATTTGCCAGGTTATAGGCCCGGTAGCTTCTGAGATATTAGATCAAAGCAGATGGAATTGTAAACGATCCGTGGCTTTGATAAGAGTATTAAATGAGCATAAAGCGGCATTCCACTTTGTGAAAAGCTCTATGTGCTCAAAAGTAGAATCTGCTTATTTCAACGATCACTTTTTTGTTGTTGATCAAGAGGCAGAAATGAGGCTAAATTCCTGGAGTGATAAATCCTACCGGATAATACCAGGGATTTATCAATACATGACACAAGGACATTTTTATACCATGGTACTGAATATTAAGCCAATGAAATGAAAGACTTGTTGATTCGGTGAAAGCAAAATTAGTTGCTATAGAAAGGGAAGATGAAATTTTGATGTTCTACAGTTTGTTGATAATGAGTGGTGTATGTGATGAACTATAAAAGCTGTGTTCCTACTTTTTTTATACTCCTCCTTACAGATATCGTGACAATTTCATTTAGCAAAAGATGGGGAGGGGTAAAATTTAAATTCTGTCCCCTCCTTCTATCTATGTTTCAACTACATTTGAATCTCTACTCGGATCGAGTCTGTGTTCATGTCAGATATAAAGCACATAACAAAGTGTTTACTGGCGTGAATGTAGCAAATATGCACAGAGAGGTATTTACATGAAAAACTAAAGATGAGGCAGTTCTATGCAAGATCTGTCTCGTCTTAATTCTATTAAAACACTGGAGTTATAATTCTTTCAGAATGTATTAGCACACATGTCTGGCAGAGGATTTTTGTGCTTGATTGAAAGGAATGACCCAGCTAGTTAGAAAATTAGAAAGATACTACTCTGAGTTTTTGACTGCTTAATCTACAGTTTTTACTAGGACGTGTTCTTGCCTTGGTCAACAAATCATTATTCAAATCACAAATAGACCACTAAATATTTAAATCATAATCACATGAAGAATCTCTATTCTTTTT
>JAKSDI010000062.1 GCA_022360175.1 Chitinophagales bacterium | reverse complement strand
ATCCAAATCATATGAATAAGCAGGCTGAAAATTTCAACAACCATTACCAGTGCTGATCAATCAACACACGAATAAATTGATTAAAGGAATATTGGTCCGGAAGAACATCCGACCAAAGAGTAATTAGCCCCAGAGTCTACTGGCTAATTATTAGGCTACTATAAATTTCAGAATCATTCTCAAAACATGAAAATTATTTGTACTCGGCAAATATAGGCAATTTTGTACTAACATGTTGTGAATACAACCAAATTCACTACTGTTTTTCTTAAAACCACCGCATTTTATTGAAGCGGTTCGTTTTCTTAATTGATGCCAGGAGCTTCCTAACTGGGTTATGACCTTCGATTGCTACTAATAGTTGGGGGTATGTTCTATAAGCTCGCTTTTGTCTTCTCAATAAAAAGACCAATTATCAGGTTGTGGATTCAGTTTTTGATATTCCTTTTTTCCTAATTCACTCAAGCCTTCATACCAATAATAGAATTGCATGTAGTCATATTCCTGGAAACCTTGCTTAAACCCACTTTGATCATACTGCGGGTACTTTTTCCAAATAGGGTTGGGAGCAAACGCAAGCTCTTGATACCTGCCTTCTTTTAGAAATGAATTTCTGATTTCTGTAAATATTAATCCGAGATTATTCTGGCCTATGCCATTATCATTTATTCCCCAAAAGGTATTGTTAGAATGAAAAACCAGAAGACTATTATTGGTAGACATTAAACAATTTCTAACATCTACATATTGGATTACCTTTGCCAAAATAGCCTTCTTCAATAGCCCATATTTTATTGTATCCCAATTGTCGACTATTTCTACAAATCTATTTTTCAGGAAAATACGTTGAAAGATATTCTTTGGGTATTGATATTTTTTTGTTCCAATGATTTCGGCTTCTTGAGGAGTATAGGCTGAGAAGATTTCTTGCTTGATTTTCAAACTTTTTTTTGAAATACCAAATTTGTGATAATGGTAGAAATGACACACACTTTTCCAGTTGTTTCCATCTAATCCATATCCAATTTTATGATTAGAATAATTTGAAAGAAGTTTGAACTCTTTATTATTTAGAATTATTTCACTCAATTTCCAACCTAAGATTTTTGTTTCTAATACTTTGACTATTAAACTCTAAAATACACTTACTCAAATAGAATAATTACATCTTGTTTCGCTGCTTAATTTGTCTTTTAAGTTAGTAATTTCTTGTCGAAATGCTTTAATTCTTTAATAGTTGCATTTTTTAGGGAAGAGATCACTTAGCACTTCCTCGTTTTACAATTGACCTACAGTTTTTTTTATATATCCATCACATCATTGCTAGCACAATTGCAGTAAATATTGCCAGGAAACTCAATAACGAGAGTTGCCAAACCCAATGTGCTTTTTTCAATTCCATAAACTCAAAAGCAACTCCTATAAATTTCAATACTGCTAATCCCAATATCATTATCGCCATATAAGATGTCTCAACACCAGATAGAATTGCAGATATTATGGTAAAGAGAATTAATACAACCCAGCTTATTGTTGTTGCCTTTTTCATCTTCAATTGATCAAATAGATTATAGGGAATAATAGCAACCAGATTAGATCACACATATGCCAGAATGCAGCACCAGATTCGAAATCACCAATGGTGGTTTTGGATTGCTCTTTTCTGATTCCAAAGTACAATGAAATTAGGATCACCAATCCAACTAATACATGCAGGAAATGGAATATTGTAAGCATCCAGTAGAAATTGAAAAAGGTATTGTAGCCAAAAACCAAACCTGAATCGATTTTTGCTGAATATTCTACTAATTTCAGTACCAAAAACATCGATCCAAGGAGCATCGTCAAGAGTAAGTATTGCTTAGTTCTTTTCTGATTATTAACTTTTAATTCCTTAACACTCAATGCCATAAAAAACCCACTGGTAAGCAAAATGATCGTATTTGCCATTCCAATGGAAGCATTCAATAATGACCTTGATGAATGAAAGCTATCAGGCTCTTGATTACCATAATATATCATTGATATTAAGCCTGCTCCAAAAGTGATTAGCTCTATGAAGATGATGATCCACAACAATATTCCTCCAGGTGGATAGAATATGTTTTTATTATCTGTAATTGCTGTATTCATACTTCCTTAGTCCAAAGGTACCTATAGAGTTCTATATAGAGTATTCCTTTTCCAACTTTTTTGGAGCATTTTAAATTAATAATATGATCAACAATTCCCAGGCTAAGATGCGTATGCCTTTCTAACTCTAGACGTTCAAATTCATTCAAAGCCCTATTTATCTGCTTTAGCAATCCCTGACGAGGCCAGCGATAAAATAGTAATGCACCGCTGTTCATCTTGGAAAACTACTATCCAAATTTTGCCATTGAGCTCCTGTACGGGTCATCCGTAAAATAGCGTTGAATAATCCAATTGCCGTTTTTTTCACAGCTTGACAGCTTATGCAAAAGATATAGGGGCATTTAGCAACAATAGCGGTTTTGTAATTTGTTGCTTGAGCTAATAATGTTCTGTTCTCTTTCCCTTATTATGATTTAGAAGGTTATTCTAAAACATGTATCATTTTTCCAGATAAACGAAGAAGCCCCCAGAAGCAAATTGCCCATTTCTAACTCTAATTACCAATTGATTCTTCCCCTTTTTAAGGGAAAGCTTCTTTTTTCTGCCCCTATGTTGGGGGTTTTTCCAGAAATCATACCAGGCATTCCAGTCATTGTCTTTAGATACATAACCATCCCTGTAAACTCTTCCTACATCTTTTCCATTTAAATAAAGTGTCAACTCATCTGTGGTTGTAAAGTGCAATGTCACATTTTTATCTTCTTCAGCAATTAGCAATGTACGAAAATAAGCAACGGTGTTTTCTCCTTGATATTCAGTTATTCTACCCGTAATTAATGCACCTCTTGCATCTGTTTTAAAATTTTCCCAGGTGAAGCTTGCATCATTTATATCCATTGAAACATCATCATAATTTACAGTTTGTTCAATTGTTAAATTAGGCTTTGTTAAAGGTCCAAATACCTCCCATTTAGTTATTAATGAATCAGGTTCATATCTAATAATTGGAATATTTTCTCCCTGATAATTAAACTGTTTAATTGAAGTTACTTTGATATCATCAATCCATACACTTCCACCAGTAACTCTAGGTTGAAATCCTACTTTACCTGATTTTAGTTCAAAGAGTTCGAAGGTTATTTTAGGCCTTTTCATATCATTGATATATAAATGACAGCTTTCGTTGATGACTTCCATTTTAAACGTATGCCATTTTCCAATTTTAATAGCCTGATCTTCTTCTAGTTTTGTTTTATACTCTTCGTATAAAAGTCGAGAAACATTGCCATCCCTCCAGGGATTTGCTCTTATATAACTTCCATTTCCTTTAACGTACAAAAGGCCAAAGTCTTCCCTTTGGCTTGTTTTTTGATAATTATAAATGAAGCCTAAATAGTTATGTACATTTTCAGGGAATAACATTTTTCCTTCTACTCTTAATGAACCCCATTGATTGGATTTTTTGATTAAAGCCGAAACATTGCTATTAGGCCTTAACTCTAGAACTTTTCCTTGTTTAGGATTTTGCGAATCAATTATTTCTACTGATGCGTCATTATTTAATTCCCAGGCTGAAAGATCTCCTTCAAAATTATCTTCAAATAGTATTTGAGCAGAGCAGAATATCGGCAAAAGTATAATCAATATAAGGGTTCTAACTTTTAATATCATCATGTTTCATTTATTACGTTATTCCATTTCAACAAAGCTAATGGCCTACAAAACGCCATGGTCAGCAGAAGCTGGTCATGGATGTTTTATGTGTTGTTCTACTCAGTTCATTAATGCTTTGGAATAATTAATAATAACAAATAAGAATCGAATTCGCCACCCATAAAAATACTATTTTTCTTACCATTCTTGTATCCTGCGTGTTGGTAGAATCCAGCTCCATTGGAATCGATGTCCAGTTGAATACGGTGCCCCTTTTTAAAAACATGACTAATAGGCCATAGTGTTGAAACTATTATAGCTATGAGGATTATTGTTATGACAACAAAATTCATCTGTTTTAAATTCTTTAGAAATTGGTTTTGAGTTCTGTTCTCAAATCCAGGAGTTTGTTTTCTATTTCAAGTGGTGTTAATTCTGTTTTGATTTTTTGAACTAAAAATTTTTCCAAGGCTAATATTTGTGCCATGGCCAGAGCTTTTTCATGTGCAATTTCTAAATCCCGTTTAACCCCCTGATGTTCCCAATTAGTTTGCGTAATAGTATTTTTCACTTCTGTCACAGGTACAAATAAGTCGAAGGTACCATCAATTGAAAATACTTGAATCGGATTTGCAGCGCCATATGTTTTTTCTCCAATGATGGTTGCTCCAATGCGTTGCTGTAGTTCATAAGCAAATCCTTCTGCAGCTGATATCGTACGATTATTGACAAGAATATAAACGGGCTTCCTTAAGTATGTTTTCCCTCTTCCTCTTCTGTTGGTAAAAGATTTACTTGTCTTATTATTGTGCCTGGTGTAATTATTACTCAACTTAATTCTCTTTTTAAAAAAATAGCCAAGAAATAACTCAACCATTTTGCTGTCGCCACCATTATTATCTCTTAAATCAATGATTAACGCATTGGTATTGGACACCAAATCCATTGTAGCTTTAAGGCTTTCTCTTGCTTGTTTATTAGAAGGAGGGAAGCCGGTATATTGAATATAGCCTATGTTTCCATCCAGTCTGTTCACTTTTTCAAATCCATAATTCCACTGTCTGTTGATAGCATCAAACAGTTTCATCACTTCCTTTTTGTTCAATGCTTCCTTTTCGGGGAGGGGATTATAGAGTACATTGAAATGCCGGTCATTACCATTTCTGGCAAGGTATGAAGATAGAGAGTCTGCAAACTCCTGATGTGTCAGGCCATCAAATGTTTTGTTTTCCCCTTCATTTTTCAATTGTTCTGAGAGCGCTTTGCCTATGTTTTCAAATATGTAGTATGTTTCAATTTTATCAGCAATTTTGTTTATTTGAGCACTTCTATTGCTAACTGATTGTGCGTTACCCCTAAAAGCGGTGAAGAGCAGTATCAGAATGATTGGGTAAACAGTATTTTTCATATTGCACAGTTTTTGCTTATTCTCTTCAGTATATTGAAAAGTATATTCTGTTCTTCTGTCGTGATGTTTTTTAAAGCAGTTTTTCGATTATGTTCGATTATTGGCCTAATCTTTTCAAGGGTACTCCTCCCTTTTTTGGAAGTTTTAAGTTTTGATTTTCGTCCATCCGTTTCATCAGCAGTTTTAATGATGTAATTTTTTTTAACCATCAAGCCTAAAATTCTTGTCATGGAGGCATTATCTTTAAAAAGTAAACCTGCAATTTCTGTTTGGGTCAATTCAAGATCATTGATGATAATTAGGATTAAAGCCTGATCAACGGTAATGTCTGGAACGACATGTGAAATGTTTCTTAAACACATTTTCCTGTAGCCTTTGATAGCCTCCTCTATTGTGTATAATACGGTATTTGTTGGCGTGTTGAATTGCATAGTAAATAACCTTTTAAAACAGTTTTTCTTTTAGGAAAAGAAAAATGTCATTCGGTAATGTATTTAAATCAGATTTCTTATTAAGGCAAATCGAAATATGTCCATTTGGTATTGCCTTTACCAGCTGGTAAAAATTTCCATACTTTATAATTAAGTAATCGAGTCCCCCACAATCTAGATTTCCTCTTTGGCGAGTCAAGGTTAGTAAAGTTGGATTGACCAATAATTCTTCGTATTTGTCAGTTTCTCCTGAAGAAGAATCTTCAATACCTTCTTCCCTTTGTTTATATACTAGATCATTATACGAGTAGATGGCAGCATATCTAATCTTATCAGAAAAGTTAAATAATTCATTTATGATGGCTTCTTTTTTCATATTCACCTGATTTTGATTAAAAAAAGGATTACTTGCACTGAACCCATTTGATTTAATAATCAACACGATATAATTTAAAAATCACGGTACATTTCACACGACAAATTGCTTCATCACTACAAAATTAGACAATTTACTTGATATATCAAGTACTTTGACGAAAAACTGATTTAGGCCTATATGATATTTTTGCCGAGCCAGAATAAAATGGGTAGAGGTTTGAGAGTTTGGAATAAATCAGCTCCCTATTGTTCATCTGATTTTGACAGGCGCTTGCTTGTGTACAATGCCATAGCTATACGTGACCTCTTCCCTGAAAACAAGCCGAAATCTCTAATTTAGCTGGTTGCTAATATGGGGAAGAGATCAAATACTATTTCTTTATACTAAATTTTGGTAACGTCCAGTGGGAAGCCTACAGTGTGAGAGGCGCACTCCGATCATTCTATCGGTCGGAGCCGTCTACTCGATTAGGCAACGTTTTAATCAATATAGTTTTTTTACCAGTTACCATTCTACTTGCTCTATAAAATTCTTTGAAAATTGCATTTAAATATTGCGTAAATGTAAAACCACCTTTTTTAAGAACTTTTCTGTGATAAATCCAAACAACCAGAAAAGTCCCAGACATTAAAATCGTATGGAAAAGTCTTGAAATTTTTTTATAAAAGTAGTTCTTTCCAAAATAGAACTTTCTCAGAGTAAAAGATTGAAAATTAATATGCATTTCCTCATCGACTAATATTTGTTGACATATTTCTTTTAATGTGTTAGAGTTTGTTGATTTTTGAAGGGCTTTATAATAAACTACTGCAACAATTTCAGCAGTTACCAGAACAATAATCGAGTTTTCAAGAGAAAACAATTTTCTCAAATTTCTAAATGTGTCATCTATCCAATGACTTTTTATTTTTGGAATTTTATTTTGCTCCATAAATCTTCCCAGGACCTGAGCATGACTTTTTTCTTCCTTAATAAATAATTTTATAGTTTCTAAATAACTTTCGTCGTTGAGCTCTTTTGCATATCGATATAAATTTTTTCCTTCAGAATTTTCGCCTTTTTGAAATTGTTGTAAGGACGAAGTAATGATTTTCTTTTCTTGTTCAGTTAATTCATTATCTCCCTCCCATTTTATATGGTTAAAATGTTCTTGATTACCTTCAAAATAGTAAAACCAGTCTTTGAAATTCATTGTTAATTATGTTGCCTAACGGTTCTGTGATATGGAGCGGATGCAGCGTTAGCAAGTCTGATCTCATATCACTTGTTAGCTTCTCGCCTTTATTTTAGTAATTCTTCAATTTGTTTGTTATTTCTTCTTTGAGCATAAACTAATGCTGTATCTCCGTTCTTATCTTTTTGATTCTTTTCAACCAATTTGTGTTCCAATAAGTACTTTACGATTTCTACATAGTTCTCTCTGGCCGCAAAGTGTAACAATGTTCTTCCATTATCACATGTTTCCCCTAATTTAAAATCATTGTCTATTAATAGTTTTAGCATCTCCATTGATTCTACACCATGAATAGGTAGACAACCCATATTTCTATTTGTGTCTCTTTGAACTTTGTTAGCTCCATTGTCAATTAGAAATTTGGTTAGTTCTATGTTATTGGTTGAAATTGAGTAGGATAGAAATGAGTCATTATCCTGATCCGCACCATTAATATTTGCCCCTTTAGATAAAAGTAATTTTGTTAATTCAACTCCATTTTCTTCACAAAAAGCCAAGTTGGTTATTACATCATCCACCTCTTCACATTTAAAATTTGGGTTAGCTCCTCTTTTTAGTAATTCGATGGTGAGTTCTTTATCACATTCATCTGTTGAAAGACATAGCAAGTGATTTAAAGTGATTTGCTCAACATCAAAATCCTCTACGTCAAGTTCGAATTTAAGCAACTCAATTCCGTCAAACGAAGCAAGCATCCCATCTCTTATTTCATATTTAATTTCTTCGATTTTGAGATTGTTTGCGTTTGAGTCTTTTTGGGCTTTTGTGCAACAACTGGTTGTTAAAAATATCAGAAGTAAAATTGCGTATTTCATTTATTTTCTTTTTGGTGAAAGCTAACGGTAGTCTGTGAAAAAACTACCACTGTCATTTACTCTATTTCATTTATGCTGCGATAGTCCACTGTGGAGTATCACAACTGCGATTAATTTTGTGGGGCCTATTAGAGTCCACCGCACATCTCAGCTCAAAAAATGGGCATTTCGGCTTTTTATTTTTCTTTGCCTTTCATGAGTGTGTAGTTGTAGTCCCAAGATCGCTTTATCACATTTACCAGAGGTTCACATAGATGATCACGCGGCGCGTAGCCACGCTAACCAGTTATGCATTGTTAGCCTTTCGCGTTTTCTTGTTCTTTTTCTGGTGAAAGCTAATGCTCTCGTATATATGGTCAGCTCATTCGCCAAGTGTGATGGCATACAGTGAATTTGCCATGGGCCGAGTTCGCTGGCATAGATGAATATGCTATTGTTAATGCCAGTATTTTTTTAAAATTCAACTTTAAATGCAAATCTTGTCCCTATGTTTTGACCATCTTTCTTAGCAGGTTTTTTAACTTCAATTTGCTTTCCTATTTCCATAAGGTATTTTTCTTGAGTTTCATCTGATGTTCGAACTTTTACTGATTTAATACTTCCATCTTTACTTATCTCAAGAACAATCATACCATTTCCTTGAAGATTGATATTGGACTTATTCTCGATTTCTTGAACCTTCTGACTTAACCAAATATTTTGTTGTTGAAGGTCGAATTGAAATTCTGGCATATCTTCAGTTCCAACAGAGTATTCTTCGCCATCTTCAAAGTATTGTTTCATGAATTCGGTTACTTTCCCCTTTTTATAAACTACGCTTTCTTTTAGTTGTCCATTTTGATAATACTTCTTCCGTTCTCCATGATATTTCACCTTATATTTTTTTAGGTCTGCCTCAAAAGATTCGACCGATGAATATGGTTTTTTCGTATAAAATCCAACTATCGATTTAATACTTCCATCTTCATAGTAATTTTTATATTGATATGAGTTCTTTTCATCTAACTCGATGATTTCAGATGTTTGGCTAGATGCTATTGCAGAAATGAACATCAAAGTAAGCGCAAAAATTGTTGTTAAAGGTTTATTCATCGTATTTTATTTTTTTACTACTGGCATAAATAGCTACTGCGTTGTTACAGCCAGTTTTCATTTTTTTTCACATAATTCAACTAGAATTTCATCCAGTTTTATTCTCATATTTTTTAATTCTTCATTCTCATGCCTTAAAAAATCAACTAAATGATATTCTCGATTAGTGCAAGCATTAAGTTCCGGATTAGCATATTCTAATGTTAAGGCAACTGGATCTAAAAATTGCTTTTTTATTGGACTAATTGGTAGAGTCCAAAAGCAACTTAATTCGATTAAATTTTTAATCTCACTCATTATGGAGTCTGCAACAACAATTTCTTTATACACTCTTAAGGAATCCTCGCCTTCACTTGTTTCAGAATAATCCTTATATATTAACTTATAGTTAGAATTAGACTTTGTAATTCTATATATTTCATTTATATCTCGTGTCCATTTTAGACGATGATAACGAATTGACTCAACATGCTTATCCAATAAATTAGGTTCGTTATAAGTACTCCAATAATCTACATAGCTTTCTTTGTGTTCACTTTTCAATTCCTGAATAAGGCTATCATTCTCAAAGAGCACTTTTTTATCTAACAGGCAATCACATCTCTCATTTTTGCAGCTAACAAATAAGATTATTAAAAATACAAAGACTTGAAGAGCACGAAGATTCAATTTATTTTTTCTTTTTTGTTTAATTGCTTATAATTTTAGCCCGTTATTTTTGTTTCTATTTCCTCTGTTTTGTCAAAATACGCATAATAATTAGGTATTTCTTCCAAAAGTAATTTTTCACCTTGTCCGTATTTTTTGAATTGGTCTCTGAAGCGTTTTAAGTTATTAAAAAGTTGTCCGTTGTAACCGAAATTGTGAAATATGGTCATTTTCGGTATATACTTAATTGCAAATCCTTTTTGATTAGCTCTAAAGCAAAATTCAATATCTTCTCCTGCTGCATTTGGAAAGGTTTCATTAAAGTCAACTTGTTCTGCTACTTCTTTTGTGATAGCCATGTTTGCCGTGGTGCCATAAAGAAGTCTGTCCGAGTTCTTAATTCGCCTTCCATTAAGAGTGCCATTAATATTATGGTAAGTACCAAACCATCCTTTGTCAAACGCAGGTGTGTCACCTGACAGGATTTGAAAATCTCTGTTGCTTATAAATGATTTAGAAATTGTTTCTATCCACTTTTCGGATAAAATGCAATCTGTGTCTGTAAATGCAATAATGTCTGAACCATTATTAATAGCAATTCGCTTTCCTGCGTTTCTTGCTGTCGCAGGACCTGAATTGTGTTTGAGTCTTTTTGAAATTATAGCCTTTGGGAATGAATAATTGACTGGAGAGCAGTCGTCAATTACAATTACTGCATAAGGTGCAACCGTCTGTTTTTCTATTGACTTCAAAAGGTTAATCATGTCCTGTTTATCCTTGTCTGTTTTAATGAACGTTGGAATTACGATACTAAGTTTTGATCTGTCTGGAATAGCATTTTTAGTTGGTTTTGGAAAGTCAAAGTAGTTGTGTTTGTTACTTCCGTTGCCACCATAATTTTTGAAGGTGAAAACTTCAAAAATTTTAGTCAATAGAAATTTGAACCGGCATGGTTTACCCCTTAACTTTTCATACCAATAGTCCAAGATTTTGCCATATGGAAGATTTGATAAAGAGCTCATTTTTACATTCCAAGGTTTGCGCAGTTTTTACAATAATAGTGGCTCTTATAAGAATTGAGGAATTCCAATCTTTCCTGGCTATTCCAAATTTCTTCTAATGATTGTGTGAATATGTTTCCATAAACGTATGGGTTGAACATATTACATGGTGTGGTTGTGCCATCATAAAATATGCAAAGCTCTTTATCCAATGCGGGGCAACTTTGCATTGTTCCATGTGTTTGTGTGGGTTCCACGACTTCTAATTGTATTCCTGCAAGTTGGTCAGGATACAAGCATTGTAATGTTGAAGTAGAATACAATTTCATTACTTTTTTAAACTGCTCCGAAATACTTTTGTTTCGTTCACGTACGAGTTCAACAAACGGCTCAATTCCTTCATCTCTACGAATAGTGTTGTAAAGTATTTGGCAGTTATTGTCAAACGCAAACTTGGCTATGTCATAAATGCGGTGAATATTGGCTTCCTGAATTGTGAAAATGATAAACGGTCTATTAGGTAGGTCGTTTAAGCATTTGACGTTTTCTTCAATAAAATGAAACCTTGCACCTTTCCTAATTGCTGTAAGTTCTGAAGCATCCGAACTATCCATTGAAATAAAAAGCTGAACTTGATTATTGATTAAAGCTTCTAGTATTCTATTGTTATTGAATGAAAAGTTTGAAAACAAGTTGATATTCACTCTTGGATATTGCTCTTTAGTGTAGTTTAAAATATCGACAAAATTAGGGTGAATGGTGCTTTCTCCACGTCCATTTAATCGTATTGTTCGAGTCTTGTCGCCAATCTGATGAAGAATTTTTTTGTAGTTCTCAAAAGTTAGGAATTTGCTTTTGCCGAATGGGTTAACTTCCTTGCCAAATCCACACATACTGCAACTTAGATTACAATTGTAGCTTAACTCAATGATTATTTCTACAAATTCAGTCATCAGCTTTTTGTATTACATTTAAGAACCTTACAAGAAAGGTTACACACTCTCATTTTTTCACTTACCAACTGTGTGTAAGTCGAATCTAAGATTTCGTTCATACTCTGTTCGTTCAGGTTTCCAATTGGTTTTTGGCAACCGTCAATCCAAGTTTGCTGGAAACAGGTGTACACATCTCCGTTTTGAACGATTGATAAATTTCTATCAGCCGCAAAACACTGTTGCCCATTATCAGGAATTTGGGCTTGCTTGTGTTCGGTTTCTGTCCAAGCCCCTTCAAATCCTTCAGATATATAATCCTGTATTGAATGATAGACATTCTTCGAGTTTGCATATTCTGCAACTTCAGACATGTATGGCTCTGTTTCTTTTGAAAGAACAGACTGAATACTAAGCTGTACGGGTGTTAGGGCAGTCGAAGCATATTCAAAGTTTTGAATAACCTTGTCATAAGAATTTGTTCCACGAACAAATTTCCAAAACTCAGAGTCCATTGTATCAATGGAAACCACAATATGAATATTGTATTTTGAAACGGTGTCAATGAAACTTTTGTCCATTGGAACTCCATTCGTTATAACAACTGTCCTTATTTCAGTATCAGAAATTTCTTCTAATATTTCGTAAACCTCATTTTTGAACAAAAGCGGTTCACCGCCAACAATACAAAGTTCATTAGCTGTTGGAATACTTTTTATTCCTTTTACGATTTTTTCAGTTGGTAGTCTATCAGCATTGTCCTTGTATTTCCAATGCGAACACTTAGTGCATTTTTGGTTGCACTCAATCGTGTTCATGTAGTATATGTTAGTCGGTCTATACATCTTACTGGTCTACCTTTTTTTAATGGGTTACAACGATTTGTATAGATGACGTGGAGCCGTTTAGTCGGCATGACCATTATATGCTTTGTTAGCTCCTCGTTTTTTCCCTTAATTTGATACAAAGCTTCTAAACCCTTGTAAAATATTGTTTAATCTTCGTTGTCCTCGTCTGTTTAATGTTCCTAACTTCAGATAATCAAGACCAATTCTATCTACTCTATAAGAGTCTCCAAAGCGATTAAAATCTGGATCTATCCATTGAGTTGGGATTATTCCACTAAATAATCCTGCAACTGCTGCAACTCTTGCCGTATCATATCCTTTTATTGTTATTCCGGGGTTCGCAAAAACGTTTGGATTGCTTGCAATTAAATTGTCTAATCTTTGAATTAAATTGATTAGAGTACGATTTGTAACAACATTACCATCCCAATTTCCTCTAAGTGAGAATTCAATTTCACTTCCTTTCCATTGGTCCTGTTTAAGATTAGTTTCTTTTCTCTGGATGATCTCAGGTGCTTTACTAAAGAAAGAATCACTTGATTTTTCATTGGGTTTTGCAGAAAAGAAAGGTTTCTTAGTAGAAGCAATTGAACTGCTTTTAGATGAATCTGTTTTTTCTGAAATTTTCATTATCGGTTTTTTTTTTTT
>JAKSDI010000063.1 GCA_022360175.1 Chitinophagales bacterium | reverse complement strand
GGACAGGAGTTTTTCATATAGGGAGATTGGTTTTGTCCACGAATATCACGGATTTCACAAATGATGTTACTGGTGTTAGGTATACTCTCCACAAAGCTTGAATGATCGCTTCACATTCGAGTAATCTGAGAAATTAGTGGACAGTAGTTTTCATTTCGGGCAATTGGTTTTGTCCACGAATATCACGGATTGCACAAATGGTGTTACTGGTGTTAGGTATACTCTCCACAAAGCTAGAATGATCGTTTCACATTCGCGTAATCTGAGAAATTGGTGGACAGCAGTTTTTCATATAGAGAGATTGAGTTTGTCCACGAATATCACGGATTGCACAAATGGTGTTACTGGTGTTAGGTAAATTCTCCACAAAGCTTGCATGATCGCTTCGCATTCGAGTAATCTGAGAAATTGGTGGACAGCAGTTTTTCATATAGAGCAATTGGTTTTGTCCACGAATATCACGGATTTCACAAATGGTGTTGATGTGGCCTGCTCATCAGTTGGTTTGATTAATTGACTACAATCCGAGTAATTAGTAGGCCGCCTATTCTACTTAAAGAAAGAAAATAGGTATAACTCTACATGGTCTTTAAGGATTATTAAAGGAGTGTGTATTAAATTTGTTATATTAGTAGCTTATGATATTTTTGGATTTAACGCCTCTCTTATGAAACAAGATATTATCTATAAGTCAGAATCCTACAATATAATAGGGTGCGCATTTGAAGTACATAACGAATTGGGATCTGGTTTTTTTGAAGCGGTTTATCAAGAAGCTTTAGAAATTGAATTTGCGTTACGAAATATACCAAGTGTTCCAGAACATGCTTTTGATATAAGTTATAAAGAGCATGAATTAAGTAAAAGATATATTGCAGATTTCCTTTGTTTCAATAAAATTATCATTGAGTTAAAAGCATTACCTTCTTTAAGTTCTGAGCATACAGCACAAGTACTTAACTATCTGAAATGTTCAGGAATGCGCTTGGGGATATTGATTAATTTTGGAAGGAAAAGCCTGGAATACAAAAGAATAGTTTTATAAAGGCAGCATATTTTCCTTAAACCTTAAACCTTAAACCCCTCTTCTTTAAATGATCTCATCAAAATCATCTTCATCTGCTTGGCTAGCTTGGTGAGCTCGTTCCAGGGCATTTTGTTTTACTTTAGCCATAGATTGCATATTGACTAGTACCTGTTGAATAAAAGCCTCATCAATCAGTTGGCGTATATCGGTAACAGTTTCTGTAAGAGGGCCACGGCGAAATTTATAGGTTTGTTCAAATTGTGGCGTTTCCAACTTCACAGAAAAGCGATTTTCCATTTGGAAGATGGTAATCTTTAAAATAGGATGCTCTATATATCCGGCAATACGCATAGTATTTACTTTTTGTGATAAAGTTGGAGGATTTGTTTTGTGATCAACTCGTAAAGTGACTTATAATCCTCTACCTCTAATTGTGAAAGATGCCTTTGTATCGTAGAATGATCTCCACGGCGAGCAGGGCCTGTTTGCATATCTACAGGAGGAGATAGTTTTATTTTTTCGACAGTTTGCTGTATGAGAGGCATCAATAAAGAGAATGGTAGATTGGCTTTATTTGTAATGTCATGGCCAATATGAAATAAATAATTCGTAAAGTTATTTACAAAAACGGCAGCAAGATGCAATTCTGCTCTTTGATGATCATCAATACATTGCACTTGTTGGCTGATCAATGATCCTAAGCTAAATAATAGCTTCTCATTTTGGCTAATAGGGCTATACACTCCTATTGGGACGTGACGAAAGTCTACTGCTTTATCCAGTGAAAAGCTTTGAAGTGGGTAAAAGACGCCATAATTTCGGAAGAATGGTACTAACAAAGTACTGGGAGCAGCACCTGATGTATGGACTACCAATTTATCACTGGAAATGACATGTTGTAGTTGATGAGCTACCTCATAGATTGCATCATCACTAACTGCTATGATGTAAAAATCACTCTTATCATTGACGGCTTTTAAGTCGTTAATTGCCTCTGCATTTACTTTTTGAGCAAGTATAGCTGCTTTACTCAATTGTCTGCTAAATATTTGTGGGATGATAATCCCTTTTCCCGCAAGGGCTGCAGCCAAATGAGTAGCAAGCCGGCCTGCTCCAATAATGCTTACACTCGTATTCACAATCAGGCTAGTGCTCTTTTTTGCCTTATTTTGACAATCATACTGAATAAAAGACCTATCATCATCAATACAGAACCCAACCAGAAAAGATTTATTCCTGGAAATTCGATTGCTTCCAATACAATATAATCAGATCGTAAAGAATCAGTTGCTATCTCAAACGGAATTTTCTGTGAAGCAGCATCTGATTTTGCTATCATAACTTCTACTGTTTCTGAGCTGGGATCAATGCCCGAAAATCGGAAATGGAGCCCCATTTCTGGTAATTCATCTTTCAGGTTAAGTGGGCGGCTGCCTCGAATGATATATACTGGTTGAGCAATACCAACATTTCCATCTGGTGATTGTACACTGAGCATAGCACTTACCGCTATATCTCCCTCCTGAGGCGTGTAATTCGGATGGCTTGGAGATCGGTTAAATCCACCAAACTGAATCTGATGTCCTTTAAAGCTAAATTGTTCTCCTTGTTTTAATGTAAAGGACTCATATTCCATATCCAGCTCAGGGCCAAATACTGCATCAAAAATCCCTTCAGCTAATCTGACCTTAGAGCTGATTTCATTAATCTGTGAAGGATAGCTATACAGTAATTGCCCACGTAATACTAGCACAGGATCAACTACAAAAATACTATCATCTTCCATCCGTTGTAGCTTGATACGTCCTCCAACGGCTATATCTCCTTCTTCTGGTTCGTAATCCGGATGTGATGGATTACGATTTATTGATACCAATTGAGCTTGATATTGTTTTAAAACGAATGTATCCTGATCTGATAAATCAACGGTATCCAAAAAAGTGATCGTTTCTCCAACATATGCTGCATGCAAGCGATAATTAAGGCTGTCCTCTCGCTGGCGGCGGTATTCCATATCGATTTCTACCTGGGGTAAAGAAGCTATATGTGTGAATACATCACGTTCCAGGTAGCGTTTAGTAGAAGGATTGGAGGCTGCTACTTTCGTAAATGATTTATCATAAAGGATATTTGGGTGAAGGTTAAATTCTTCTACCAGATCACCTTGTTGATTTTTTCTTTTATAATTTACAGTGAAAGTTCTTGTAAAAGTATCTACTGTATCACTCATATAGGTTACTTCATAATTATCCATAATGAGTGGAGTCCCTTTAAACAAGAGCACATTGCGGCTCATTTGCTCATTGCTAGCCCCATCTATCAGGCCATTCATTACAAAAGGATTATTGGAAATAACCCGTTTGTTAAGTCCCGATGCCAGGATGCCAACAATCATAATTCCAAAACCAATATGTGAAAAGGCAGAGCCTGCCATTTTCAAATTCCCTTTGGTGAAACTTACCAGGTAATCAATATTGGTTACAACGGTAAAGATGCCAAAGAATAGCAATACTGCATATTGCCATGATTTGATATCAATCCACAGAGATGTCAGATAGGTTAATAGGCCAGATATGACAACAGATAAGGCAATATGCACGCCAAATTTGCGGGCGTGTTTGGCAAAATTATTTTCTCTATAACGTAAGTATTGAGCGGTACCAGAAAGCAAGCCGATAAATACAGCTATCCATATCTGATATTTATTATAATGTGGTACAGGATCTGTAATTACTTGCCCTGCAAAGGTAGGGTCAAAAATCTCCCTGATTTTATTGTAAACAGGCAAAGAAGTGGATGCAGTAATTATCAGCGCAGAAAACAAAAGCACCAAGGTGCCAATGAACATCCAAAATTCCTTAGAGGCAGTTGCTTCTTCTTTTTCAGGGGCAGGAATACTTTTATTTCTTATAGCCAACAGGACAATTGAAAGAAGCAGGAAAAATGCTATAAAAGCAATCAACTGCGCTTCCAGTCCCATTTCTGTAAAGGCGTGAACGGAGGTATCTCCCAGTACTCCACTTCTCGTCAGGAATGTAGAATATACAATGAAAATAAAAGTGAGTAAATAGTAGACATAGGTACTCCTGATGGAATGCCCTGTACTATTGGCTATAAGGTTGGTATGTATCCCGCCTAAGAGAATAAGCCAGGGTACTAGTGACATATTTTCCACAGGGTCCCAAGCCCAGTAGCCACCAAAGCTTAAAGCTTCATATGCCCAGGCACCTCCCATCAATATACCAGTACCTAAAATAAAACCACTAAATAATCCCCAGCTCAGTGCTGGCTTCAGCCATCCTTTATGGTCACCTGTCCATAATCCTGCAATAGCATATGCAAAAGGAATTGCTGTAGAAGCAAAGCCTAGGAAAAGGGTAGGAGGATGGATGGTATTCCAGTAATTTTGCAGGAGAGGATTAAGCCCGGTACCTTTAATTTGACTAAGATAATCGGCAGAGGCAAAAATGGGTGCATCTACTACTTCTCGTAAAAGCATAAGTGGATTGCTCCCTATACGGGTAGGGTCTTCACCAAAACCTATATATATACCCAATAGCATGGAAGCGATAAATAGCTGGATGACAGAACGCACAGCCAAAGTAGGTGCTTCCCATTTTCCTGCTCTTAAGAGCAAGATAACTCCCAACACGACATGCCAAAACATCCAAAGCATAAAACTACCTTCCTGTCCTTCCCAGAAAGCGGAGAAGATATACTTGGTAGGTAATTCTTCCGATACATGAGCCTGTACATACTGGTATTCAAAATACTGGCTAAGCATCAGATAAAAAATAATGCCAATTACACTAAATATAGCTGCTCCGTGAGTAAGAAATGCCCAACGACCTATTCTTAGCCACCCATTTGCTTCGGCCTGTTCTCTGCGTTGAGTCGCAAAAAAATAAGCAATCCCCGAAAGAAGGCTGGCTACGAATGTAACCACAATAGCAAATTGTCCAATTTCGCCTGGTAGGAGATGTTCTCCTATATATTGAATTTCTTCCATTGATATTATTCCGCTTCACTTTTTATATACACTTCCTCATCTTTATATTTGGAAGGACACTTCATTAACATATCTGTAGCAATAAATTCGTCATCTTTCATCTCTCCTGTAAGTACTATTTGCTCAGAAAGCTCAAAATCCTGAGGCTTTTCAGATAGTAGTACAACTTTGCGTTCTTCACCCTCCGTATCACGAATGTAAAAGCTGAAATAGTTGGGGTCTTCTTCTGGGTTGTAGTACATTTCTTTGTCTTTAGCCAGCTGACCTGCAATCTTTACTCTTTTACCATTTTGAATCGCTTCCTCGAAGGTTGCATAAGTACTCATGTCTTCAGCTGCAGTAGTAAGTAAACCTATGGCTACCGCAACCATTACTATGGCGACAATATATATTTTCTTCATTGCTGAATCTATTTTTTTGTCAATTCCTATTTCTGCATCAAAGTTACAAAATTAGGCTTTGTTTGTGGAGTGAGCTCAAATGCATGGTCAAAAAGCTGTCATAAGAACAAGGTCTACCTATTTACAGACTTCAAATGGCTACATATAGTTGAGTAAACAATGTTGGTTCCATTTTTCTTTTTCTTTCGATTTTAAGCTATATTGCATCTTATTAGTGGGAAGTCTCTCTAAAAAAACAAATTTAAATTAGTGTAAATTGGAAGTACATAATATGGTGTTATTTAATAACTGAATATTAGATGTACTTTCTAACATATATTACTAAGAAAAGCGTATTCTCTATTTTTTAACGTGTTCAAAAAACCTTCAAAAACATTATAGTATTTTTTTAGCATTGATTTATATGCCTGTCCTATAATTCTATAAGCTGTGATAGCTTGTAGACTCGAATAATAGGTATTAAAATGGCCAATGCCATGTCTAATTTGCGGTTTGACGATAAATGGCCAAGGCCTTCACATTTAAAGTCGTAATAAAATCATGGAAAAAATTAGATTAAACTATTTAGCGCTTTTAATCTTATGCTGTTGTGTTGGCTTAACATTAGGAGTTAGCCCACTAAACGCGCAAAACAGCTATTGTCAATTTGATGAAGTGATGGAAGAAGACACATTACTTTGGGAACAATATGAAATCAATGAAAATATTATTCATGATGCAATGGTCAAT
>JAKSDI010000286.1 GCA_022360175.1 Chitinophagales bacterium | reverse complement strand
TTAAGCCGCTATCGCGGTTCACTCCGCCAAATGTCCATTGGACATTTGATCCTGATTTTTCAGGATTACGCTCGTTCATCCGTTTGGGCTAGAGCATAAAGGAAATTGGTATGCAACGGTGGCACCGGATAATAATTACCTTTATAATGGGAAGGAGTTAAATCGTGATTACGATATCAATTTGTATGAATATGGGGCGAGGTGGTATGATCCGGCGATAGGGAGGTTTATAGGGGTGGATCCTATAGCGGATGATTTTCCTCATTTAAGTGTTTACAACTATGCAAGTAATGACCCAATCAAGAATATTGATTTGCATGGGTTGCAGGGAGTGCCTAATTATATGGTAGAACATGTCAAAGAGAGAATTGAAAATGCGGTACAAGGTACTGTAGATAATATTAGCAGCGCAGTCCAAGGTGCAGGAAACTATATATATGATAAAATAGTAGGGAATGATGCTATAGGGAATACTGTAGATGGCGCAGAGCTAGTTACGGACAATCAAAAGGGAGAAATAGTAGAAACGGTAGCAAAAGGAGCCAAAGTTTTAGGTCCTGTTCTTGATGTTGCAGAAGGAGCTAAGATCATAAATGATAATATGACTGCAGAAACATCAGAACAAAAAGAGGCAGCAGGTCAAGATGCAGCCAAATTCCTTTTAGAAATTGGCATATCAGTGGGTGTCCCCGCTGCTTCTATTCCAGCTAATGTTTTAATTAACACATCAAGAGATGGAGATGTAGTAACTAGTCCAGAAAATATAGATCGAGCTGCTGGGGCATTTGAGTCAAGCATAAGTCCTGCAAGAAAAATGATAGAAAATAGAATTAAGCAAAGAGAAGAAAAAAATGATGATGAGAAACCTTGATTATCTTTTTTATCAAGTTTATAATCTTTTCAACCATAAGTATCTTTTCCATGGTCTAAGTAAGATGAAATATAGAGCTGCAGGATTTATTTCTGCGGCTCTGTACCTCAACTTCGTCACTATCTTAAACTGGATGAATTATCGGTTATTTGGATCAGAAGTGAAAATGTTGCCCATAATATTTGCAGTTTTTTTTGTGATTATGGGAATTAGTTATTTCACGAGAGAAAAAAAACTGCAAAGTATCATTAAGCAGCATAAACATGATAGCCCTAGGGATAGATATGCTGGTTTAATTATACTCCTAAGCTATATTTTTATATCATTGTTACTATTCATAATCTCATTGTAGATGTTATATAAGTTAGCTGTCAGCATGTCGTTGTTATTTATTCCTGTTTTGTTTGGTTGTAATAATAATCATCGAGATGATTTCATTTCACAATGCTATAATTTAGAAGAAATAAACTATTTAAATTTCAAAACAATAACATTGAATAAAAATGAGTTAGGAATACTTGTTCCAAAAGATTGGGAAATAAAAAAAAACAGAAGTCCTGATAAACCCAAAAGTATAGTAGGGCTAGATACTACTTCTCTATATCTAAACAATACTGTAAAATCAATCACTCTCACAAAACATGAAGATGAAATAGGTGATTTTAAATCATTTTTTCAATCTTCTCTTATAGCTGTTAAAGCTAAATATGAGTTAATTGAGTATGGAGAGGTTAATGTTAAATCTAAATTAATCCCTTGGATTTTTATTAAAGATGAAAAGTATTATTCAATAACTTTTTATGTAAATGCAGAGGAGTTATTATTGATGAATATTATGGTATCTCCTGATTCCAATTATTTGGATAATCTTTGTTTACTCTCAAAGTATGTAATAGCTTCAATTAAAGGCAGTTGAAACGCCTACATGAGGTGGAAGGTGACAGACCGTTCGGTGAAGCAATATAACTTCACCTATGACCCACTGGATAGGATGACTTCTGCCAATTATGGTTATTATACAGTATCTCCAGTACCTCCAAGTGCTCCTCCAGGATCACAACCTATTCCAATCTTTGTAGCTTCAGAGGAGTATTCAGTTGTGACGGCCAGCTATGATGCAGTAGGTAATCTTACAGGGATTATCAGAAATGGTATGGTACCAGGAGTAGAATGTTTGGAACCTACCGAGATAGATAATCTCACGTTGAAGTATGATGTACAGACGAATCATTTAAAGTATGCGTTAGATAATGCTAAAATAGGAGACCGGCTTCATGGCTTCAAACCAGGAGGAGGAGGTAATGGCTCCGGCCTGCCGCCTTATTCCTATGATGATAATGGCAATTTAACCCATGATCCTCATAAAGGAATTAGTATTAGTTCCTATAACTTGCTTAACTTACCAGAACAAATAGGTAGCATGCAAATTACCTATGATGCTACAGGAAGAAAGTGGGAAAAGCAGAGTGGGAATAACATTACTGAGTATATTAGTGGCATAGAGTACAAAAATGGAGCGATAGAAGCGATATATGCCCCAGATGGCAGGTTGGTATTTGATGGTTTGAATGGAGGCAGAGCAGCGTTTAGAGCAGAATACTACCATCAGGATCATCTGGGAAATAATCGATTGGTATTCTGTGATTTCAACAATAATGGTTTGATAGAAATCTCAGATGATCCAAATACTCCAACAAATGAGTTGGAGGTTACTCAGGAGAGTCATTA
>JAKSDI010000298.1 GCA_022360175.1 Chitinophagales bacterium | reverse complement strand
CTCTCGTCTCCGTGGAAATTACCTGAGGTTTAATACCCTTTTCCTCAGCTAGAGGTGCAGCTGTCTGCTGCGTTCTTAAAGCCGGCGTAACATAAATCGCATCGATGTTTTCGTCTCGAAGCAAAGCAGCCAGCGCTCTCGCGCGTTCATGGCCTTTGTCACTGAGTGGCACGTTTTCTTTTGTCTCATCCTTATTAGCATGCCTCAACAAAAAGATCGTATTTTCTCTTTTAATGCGTTCAGGCCTATATCTGGGTTCAAACGACGCCAGTAAAGGGCGCATTACGTTTGCTGCTAGATCCTGGAGATCACTACCACTATTAGCCGCTAACAAAGCCACATAAGAAATTCCCTGATACGACGACAGTGCAGCACAAAAAGGCTTATCTGAGTTAGGAAGCGAATACAAATCCCAATCTAATTGTTCAGTTTTATACGCATACTGTGGCCGCTTGAGCTTTTCCATGCCGAAGATACTCAAAAGATCGTTGGCAATTTCTTGGCTTGAAATACCAGGTGCACCAACTATCCATATAAAAGCAGAATCATCTTCATTGGCTAAGCGCGAATAGTAACCTGGGTTCCCAGCGGCTGCTTCCCAGGCTTTAGGGCGTTTTATGTGATAATAGGGAGCTTCCACAGCAACAAAATCTTGCGCCGATATTTTATAATCATCCCTTCCCACTACAATTTTACATGTGTAAGACGCTGCAACTGACCAACTGATACTCATCATTGAAAGACTTGCAATCAATAAAAAAACCGTTAACGCCTTACAGACAAGCCTCTTCATTCTAATCCTCATCCAGGTCTTTAAAACACATTGTCATTAACTACATTGAGGCTCAGTCATTGCATGTCAATGAACGGAAAGATTACGCGTGCTCCAAACTGAGTTGCCGACTTACTTAAACAGTAAAACAATATAAAGTTATCTGCATAGTTTTTGGCCACCTATGTCTTACGTCTTACATATCCACCCAACTAGTCAGCAAATAACTTTAGTTCCTCCGAGTAAATAACTAGGTTTTTTTCGACCACTCCAGGTTTTCGGGCAGCTATTATCCCATGGCGGTTACCAATATCAATGCTATCAGCAATTTCACTGTCAGGAGTTTTCAAAGCCTGGGAGAAGTATTCATATCAGTGATAGGCTGTTGCAGAGTGGTATTATCACTGCTACTGACACCGTTAAAGTCCTGCTTAACTCCATATTTATGTTATATACCTTTGTTATTGCCAAAGACGGCATTAAAGTGCGGGAAAAAGTTAAAAAATCACATCTTGCTGTAATTTTTTATTTCCGGAAAGTGCCTGCTGAATGCGAAAGAAATAGTGGATAGGCACCAGTAGTTCTACAAAGAGCTTAAAAAATACAAATAAATTCAAGTTGGATATCTTAAATTAGGCAATATACCGTCTCATAAAATACCAAGACTCACCAGCAACCCCGAACGTTAAGATCTGGGAAAGCTATCAGCATAGGGTACTTATCAGGCTGCACTAGATAAATTGACTGAAAAGCAGGCAGGACTTAACGGGCTGATCTTAGCAGTTATATCATCAAAGTAACGAAGACATAGGCCAGCCCCAGAGAAAGATTTTGTTACTTAAGAACTGGCCAATGATTAGTCAGTCATCTTAGAAATTAATTGTATGGCAACGTACGGGCAGCATAACCACTAGTGGTTTTCCAAGTTCTTTTATCTTTTCCACACAGTTCGCAGGACAAAGTCTCCGAGAAATAATCGAAGTCAAAAGTAGGGGTTTCTCGTAAACTACGTATAGGAAGTTCTATATGAAAGAAACGAAGTATTCTGACAGCCAAATCATAGTCATGCATATTCCGGCCGATCATGAACATCCATTCCAGTTCAACGTGAACACCTATTCTCGGCGTTTTTCAAGGTCGACGGGCACCCGAAACTGGCGGCCCGCCGCTGAGATTCAGCTAAACCCTGAAAATAACAGCCAAGCGGCCTAAACTTCGTGCTCTGGCGCCAACCATCTTGAAAAACGCCGGCTCGGGTTTCAGGAGCTTTTGACGCCAGTAAACGAACTGGTGATAGACTATCAGCATGTTGAGAAAGCCCGATTATGGCATAATTGCGTAAAAAATCAGTAAGCATACGGTATGCGCGGCGATACCAATCCACGACCTACTATGTTTAGCTATGTCGACTTGGACAGTCGTATTCCTGAACACCATCCCATTAGGAGAATTCGTGCCGTTGTCGATAAAGCGCTTGAAGAGAGCGCCCCTTGGTTTGATGACATGTACGCCACTCATGGCCGGCCTTCTATTCCGCCGGAAATGCTGATTCGGGCTTCCTTGCTACGGATTTTTTAATCATCTGTTCAGAACGCCAGCTGGACGAGCGCATCGGCTACGATCTTCTATTTCGCTGGTTTGTCGGCTTAAGGATTGATGACCCAGTGTGGAACCACTTGACTTTTTCTAAGAATCGTGACCGTCTTATTGTTCACCGAGTCGATGAAAAGCTCTTCGATGCTGTAAAAAAGCAGGCATATGCTAAAAACTTATGTCGCGGGACCATTTTACAGTCGATAGTACAGTACACTGCTAGAAGCGTGTGCTGGAATGAAATTATTCAAACCAAAGGCCGGCGATTCGGATGATGGTGGCGATCCTGGTTAAGGTGAGAATTTTCACGAGCAGAAATGCAGCAATAAGAGTCAT
>JAKSDI010000284.1 GCA_022360175.1 Chitinophagales bacterium | reverse complement strand
TATCTCCCGCAAATCTCGCAGAATATCACAGATTAAATTAGGCTTGAAGCCTAATTATTATCTGTGGAGATCAGCGAAATCTGTGGGAAACCAAATAATTGCAAGTAAATATTAAGCAAATTCTACTTATGAGACAGCCTCACTAAAAACCATTTTCTTTCCTGTATTGGGAAGGGGTTTTACCTGTGATTTTTTTAAAAACAGTATAGAAGGTAGATTTTGAATTGAAACCACTTTCGTAACCCAGGCCATCAATTGTGTAGTTACTTTTTATCTGTAACAATTGTTTAGCCTTTTCAATTCTTAACTCGTTGATGTAAGTAGAGAAAGATTTATCTAATTTTTCGTTCAAATATTGAGATAAATTGTGCTTTGAGACTTTTAACTCCCGGGCTACATCAGTAAGCGTAAGATTTGGATTAAGAAATAATTCCTTCTCATTTATAAGAGCTATTCCCTTCTCAATTTGAATGATTGTTTCTTGGTCTATTTCCTTGTTGTGGTATTTTTCTTTATTCTGGAAGAATGTAGATTTCTTGTTGATTTTAAAAATAAAGAGCAACGCGATTAAATATATGACAAATGTATAGGACAAAGCACCCACAATATAAGATGTATAGGCCCCTATATTATGAGCGGCCCAGATAAACAAAACTCCTAAATAAATACTGATAATCCAGATGTCAATGTTGTGCAACTTTTGCCTGTCTCTGAACTTTTTGATTGTTGGCTTTACATAGGGAAAGGCTAGAATTATATAGATGAACCATTGAAGATATATTCCCTTTACAATTCCTCTACTCCAAATAGCTCTGTGTTCTACATATGGAAAGAACAGGCCTAATACGCTTATTCCAATTAAATAAGGAAAAACATGAACAATCCAATTAGGTTTCCTCTTCTCTGCATAGGATTTCAGGTATAGAAACAGAAATGGCCCAATTAAAATACAGGCAGAAAGCCCAATTTGAATAAAGATATTTGACAGCTGAGGGTTGAAATAGAAAAAAACAGACTTTATGATTCTAATGCTCAACATTAGAAGGAGCATTGCTAAAAAATAATTAGAGAATTTTTTCTTTTGAGCCGTTGAGGCAAAATATATTGAGAGGAACAAACCATTAAATGCTCCTGATATGCTAAAAAAGAATATAAGTTGATTTTCAAAGTCCACTCATCAACGTTTTATGTAAGCCTGGAATTAATTGGGTTTAGAGCGTGAACTGGTTTAAATTTATAGAGCGTCCCCCTCAGCCCTATGGGCAGCTCCCTGAGGGAGCACAGCACTTATACCCCTCTAGAGGCTAAGTTAGAAACAATATTTTTCTTCTCAGAAACAAGCATTAAAAAAGCGAGAGATTACTTGCTCAGGAACAATTTTGATCTTTTAATGAATTCCTCCTTGTTTTCATTTTCATGTGCTCCATGAGCAATATCAGGCAATATCCACAGGTCGGAATTGGGCAGGTTTTCCCTCGCCCGGAATATTTCCTTAAGGCTCATACCATCATCATCATCTCCAATCATTATTAATACTTCTGGTTGGATGCTTTGTAGCTCCTCGTTACTTAGTTGGACAGTATAGTTTTTAAACTGGTGTAGTATTGCTTTTATATGTTCATCACTATCATGAGATGCTGCAAGCCAGGGAAAATTAGTTCGATTTTCAAAAGTAAATACTTCTAGGTATTCAGGAAAGTCCTGAATGGTCCAGGTGCCTATCGCACCAATGCTTATCATGCTTTCGATCAATGTTGGGTTGATTAAAGCTAGTTGATAAAGTACATCTCCACCAAAGCTAAACCCTATTGCTTTGATGTGTTCTAGTTTTAAGTACTTGATTAAGGCATTTAGATCTTCGGCTACGGATTTTATGACAAGGTCTTCCCTAAATGGGTCCGATTTTCCATGACCGCTTAGATCTACTAAATATACTTCATACTCCTGCTCATAATCCTTGACATAGGATTTCCAGGAAATGGAAGACTGTGTGTAACCATGCAAAAGAAACAATGGTTTTCCTTCTCCATAGATTTCGTAATAAATGTTCTTTCCGTTGATCGAAACTAGTTCAGCCTTCTTGAGTGATTGAGAGAACATATTGATTGACATTAATATCAAGATTAAAAGAGTAATGGCTTTTGTCATTGTGAATTGCTGTGATATAGAATTAAATATTTATCAACTAAGCAACACACTTGTTTAGAATACAATTCCAATTTTAAAGCATTATTTCTAAGTACAGGTCAAAACTTTCAGCTGAGGTGTGGGGTGTAAGCAGGCATAAAAAAAGCCATATACATAACACCCCGTGAATGTATATGGCTTTTAAGCATAGCCCGTAAAGGCCTAAAACACTAGTAAGAAATCTTGTGATTAGACATCGGACTTGAAGTTAGCTTCTTAAGAGGAGGTGCAAATTGAGTCAATTTGATACCTGCCACTGCAGTTTTATATTCTTCAATAGTAGGTGTTCTGCCAAGAATAGCAGAAAGAACAACTACAGGTGTTGATGCTAGCAATGATTCTCCTTTCTTGCGATCTGAATCTTTTACAACACGTCCCTGGAATAGGCGAGTAGAAGTAGCCATTACCGTATCTCCCTTTTCTGCCTTTTCCTGATTACCCATACAAAGATTACAACCAGGCCTTTCCAGATACAGGATGTTATCGTATTCTGTACGAGCAACACTCTTTGGAGCTGCATCATCAAACTCAAAACCAGAATACTTCTGTAGCATTTCCCAGTCTCCTTCTTCTTTGAGTTCGTCAATGATATTATAAGTAGGAGCGGTCACTACCAAAGGAGCATTGAACTCTACTTTTCCATATTGTTCCTCCAGGTTTTTCAGCATTTTGGAAACAATCTTGATGTCCCCTTTGTGAACCATGCAGGAACCAACAAAACCAAGATCTACATGCTTTTCTCCTCCATAGTAAGAAAGCTCTCTAATCGTATCATGAGTATAGCGTTTTGATACATCCTCATTGTGTACATCCGGATCGGCAATCATTGGCTCATCAATGATGTCGAGATCAACTACAAATTCTGCATAATATTTAGCATTATCATCAGGAGTTAACGGAGGTTTTATACCGGATGTAATTTCGTCGATTCTCTTATTTGCTTTATCAATCAGGCCTTGAAGGACTTGTTTCTCATTGTCCATGCCTTTGTCGATCATAATCTGGATTCTACCTTTTGCGATCTCAAGTGATTCAATCAGAGTATCATCCTGAGAAATACAGATAGAAGCTTTCGCTTTCATTTCCGCTGTCCAGTCTGTAAAGGTAAATGCCTGATCAGAAGGCAGTGTTCCGATGTGTACCTCAATAATTCTACCCTGGAATACATTCTCTCCTTTGAATTGCTTCAGCATCTGAGATTGAGTAGCATGTACTACATCACGGAAATCCATGTAATCCTTCATTTCTCCTTTGAAAGTCACTTTCACCGACTCCGGGATCGGCATAGATGCTTCACCTGTAGCCAATGCAAGAGCAACTGTGCCTGAGTCAGCACCAAAAGCAACCCCTTTAGACATTCTTGTATGAGAGTCCCCACCAATGATAATTGCCCAGTCATCTATAGTGATATCATTCAGTACCTTGTGTATTACATCGGTCATTGGATGATATTTGTGTTCTGGATGGCGAGCAGTAATAAGGCCGAAGTCATTCATAAACTTCATTAGCCTTGGTATGTTTTCCTGAGATTTTAGATCCCATACTGAAGCTGTGTGACAACCTGATTGGTAACCACCATCTACGATCGGAGAAATCACCGTTGCAGCCATCATCTCCAATTCCTGAGAAGTCATAAGGCCAGTTGTATCCTGAGACCCAACGATATTCACTTCTACACGAACATAGGAACCCGCATGTAGCGTAGCACCTGAAGTACCTACCGCATTTTTGTTAAAGATTTTTTCTACTGCAGTAAGGCCTTGTCCTTCATGAGATACTTCTTTTGATGGAGCAAAAACTGGTGGAACATCTATTCCTAATGTTTTAGCAGCAAATGCCTGAAGTTTTTTACCAAAAACAATAGCGTAAGAACCTCCGGCTCTCATGAATTCCATCTTCTGAGGAGTGAAAGCGGAAGAAATATCCATCAATTCCTGATCACCATTATACAGCGTCTTTGTCTTCGTATTGATGGTGAGAACCGTACCTGTATCAATAGAATATGCTTGTTCTAAAACTGGTTCTCCTTCTTCATCGACAACAAGATTACCAGCGTCGTCGTACTTTTTTACCCAGTTTTTGAGGTCTAAACCAATACCACCGGTTACACCAACAGTAGTCAGGAATATAGGAGAAATACCATTTGTACCAGCTACTACCGGAGCAATATTGATAAATGGTACATACTGACTTGCAGGCTTACCAATCCAAAGCGCTACATTATTTACACCTGACATTCTTGAAGAACCTACCCCCATCGTACCTTTCTCCGCGATCAACATAATTCTCTTGTCAGGGTGTTCTGCCTGCAGTGCCAGGAGCGCGTTCTGCTGCTCTTTATTGTGCTCAAACATAGACTGACCATGCAACTCTCTGTCTGATCTGGAGTGCGCATCGCTACCTGGGGAAAGTAAATCTGTAGAAATATCACCAATACCAGCAACAAAAGTAACCACCTTTATTTCTTCCTCTATTTCTGGAAGCTTGGTGAAAAAATCAGCCTTCGCATAACTCTCAATAATGTCTTTAGCAATTGCACTACCGTTTTTGAACGCTTCTTCCAGACGTTCCATATCTGCTTCATACAAGAAAACCTGCGTCTTTAAAACCTCTGCCGCTTCACTTGCAATCGCAGCGTCCTCACCCAATGCTAGATCCAACAACACCTTGATAGAAGGCCCACCTTTCATATGCGACAATTGCTCAAAGGCAAAAGCAGGTGAAATTTCTTCTACTACAGATTCACCAAGAATAATTTCCTTTAAAAACTTAGCCTTAACACCAGCCGCACTTGTAGTTCCTGGCAACACATTATAAATAAAGAAATGGAGAGAATCTTTTCGGTGCTCATTACCTAAATCTTTGATTTGTGCAATGACTTCACTTAGCAATTCAGCGCCATCAATTGGCTTTGGGTGAAGTCCCTGTCCTTTTCTTTCTTCAATCTCCTTGAGGTATTCATTATATCTGCTCATAAAAATTATCTTTTTGGTGTTAAAGGAAGCTTCCTTTTAACAACAGTTGCCACGAAATGGATTACAAAAAATGTGGTCTAATTTTTTTAGGCTGCAAAAATACAGATTGATTTTTAATTATGTCTCCTCATTCTAATTATTATGAAGAATATTATACGGCTTTAGTCGTGATATGTCTCTTTTTTAGGTGGAAGAAAGTCCAGTGAGCCCTATCTTTGAAGTATTCGGTCAGTAAAATGGGAGATTAAGTAAGAGAGCACATTTAATTAATCTTTTTATGGTGGCATCTTTTTACCCATATCTGTGTTGCGTACTCGTGTTAATAGCTATGGCTATTACACTCCGCCGCGCCTTGATCTGAGCAAAAAGCTGATCCACCAAAAAAGCAACCTAATTATGCTCTCTTACTACCACTGGAATTTCAATAATCTGCTTTATGCTCAGGTAAGTGTTTTTTACTTTTTCTTCAATTGATGTAAAATCCCTTTATCAAAAGGAGACCAGATGGATGTTTCTATTTTTGCTGCTTTTAATCCATCATTTACCCAGCTATTACAGGTCTGGATACAGCTATAACTTCCTTTAGCCTCATAAAATTTATCATGAGGTGTATATCCGGCATTCTTTATCTCTACTATTTTACCTTCCTGATCTCTTTCAAACGAAGCTATTATGTAAGAATTCAATATTTCTAACTGCTCATCGCATAGGGATACTTTAACCCAATCATCATATGCTCTTTGATAATTGGTTATATGCATCGCTGTTTCGCTATTTAAAAACATGGCTTTTGCAGCTGTAGTAAATTTCAAGTCACTCCAGGTCGGAGTCTCTAGATAAAATCCTTTGTCTCCCCAGCCAATTGAAACATACTTTACATTTTCACCTATTTGTAATTCTTGTGGGAGTGCTCCTTTCAAATCTTCTTTTGATAGTATTATATCTAAATGAACTCCATTGCTCGATATAAATATTTGTTTATCTTTTGTACAGTCTAATTTTTCAGGATTGGTGCTAATTATTGACAAGATTAAGGCAATCAAAAGGTACCCGATTATTAAAATGGCCAGTCCTACTATGATCTGTGTGAAGTATTTTATGGCAGTTTTTAGCATTATTTAAGATACTGTTTTCTGGTATCAAACGGGACCTCTTCCTGAGCCTCCAGTTTTTTCTTTAATGCATTGATGTAGTGCTCAAGTTGATGTTCCCATACACTTTCATCTTCTATATTTTCTATGAGTGATGTTACATTACCTTGTTCTGCTTCCTGTTTATTGAGGTAACTGAAAAAGATACTGTCAAACAGAACCAACTCTTCTCCAAAATGTCGATAACCAGTTTTGTAATCATCCAGCATATCGCTAGGGGGTAAATAGCTTACAGGGTCTTTGGCGTTGGATACTCGAAACAAAGAATGGTTGCGCAACTTTTCCATGCCTTTGGTATTGGTAAATTTGGGTTGCCCGAATGTTACAGTTGCTTCAGGTTCGTAACCATAATGTTCGAAATATAACATTAGGATTCCTGCTACTGCTCCTCCTAAAGAATGCCCCGTAATAATGAAGCGATATCCTTTTTGCTGATATTCATCCAGTACTGGCCGGATTGCATGAAAAATTTCTTGAGCTTCTGCTCTAAAACCTTTGTGTAAATCTAATTGCAGAAGGCTATCTTTTTCAAAAGAGAATTCAACATCTGTAAGAATTCCCATCAACATATTTTTATAGCCATTTTGAGGAACGGGCGTCCCTCTCACTACTATATACAATTGCTTCGAGGTTTTTTCTTCAAGGATGAAAAACCAACCGCCAAATTGGGGAAGTGCTTTTTTGATTACAATTTTATCTCCATAGATTTTTTCCAATTCATCTTCTGCTTCATAGGATTGTTCGCAAAGCCGGGCACATTTGAGCAGAAATGAAAAATTGATAGACTCCTGAGTCTCTTGCTGGCTTGTTAGGAAATAATCTTGGCGGAAATACAGGAAAAGGATTGAGATGGCAAAAAGTAGCAGAAGAAGGGCTGTTCTTTTCATCGTTTGTGCATTCGTATTGTCTACAATATATGGATGTTAAATTCCTTTCGTATCTCAGATATAGGAGTATCTAAATAAGGCTCAAACTCCGACCAGGGCCATGGCTTATGCATGCGCTTTGCTCTAAGGATTAGTACGGGGATGGAAATTAATAGTTTGAGAATATTATTTACAAAATCTACAAAACGGAAGTTTTTGGATAGTTCAAAGGCATTGGCTTCTTTATAACCTCTGATGTGCTGCCAAAACCCAAGAGTTGTACCAAAAATGGTCCATATTTTTACTGAACCTTCACCAAAAAGGGAGATGTCACAACCAAATAGTACATGAGCGATATCATGTGACTTAAAAAAAGCTTTGGCTTCAGGAGCTATCTCTTTTTGGGTATGGCTTAGATAATCCTTATGCTCTGTATAGAATTGCTCCAGCCCTTGTCTAAGTGTGATATTGCTTTCTGTTGCCATTTAGTTGATCGTTTTGGTTAAGTGCTTTTTTTGTAGAAAATCCCCCTCAGTCCTGTGGACAGCCCCCCTAGGGAGCATAATACTTATACTCCTTTGAACATTTGTACTAAAGCTTTCTCTGACGGCTGTAGCCTATGGCGAAAAACTCAGTGTCTTAATGAAATAAGTTTAAAACTATTCGCTATTTCATTACTATATTATGCACTGTTACGAAGTACAATATTCTTTTATTTTGCTTCCAATTGAATCGATCATGTGATGATGAATAGGCCTCACTTTCTCTTTATCCAATGTACCACCCAAAATAAGCATTTCTTTGTTCTTAAATCGTTTCCCGAGCCGGTCATCTATCATTACATTTCGCATACTTTCGGCAATCCCGATCTCTTTTAGAAATTCGTTAGGATGCCCGGCAGTGCAAATGACCAGTCCGTATTGGATGGGTTTCATTTTGGTGATTTCGCTGGATGCCTCATATCCATAAGCATATCCAACAGAATAAACTCTATCAAACCAGCCTTTCAATTTAGCCGGGCAATCACTCCACCAAACCGGATAAATGAAAATTATACAATCTGCCGCTTCCATTTTTCTGTGCTCTGCCAGGACATCATCTGGAATTGCCAATTTTAGATTTGCAAATCCTTCCCTCTGGTATTCTTCTTCCGACATGTCAGTTTGGAAATTCATTGCATATAAATCGGAAACCTCAAATTCTATTTGCTCTTTGCTAAGAGCTGATTTGAGCCTCTGCAAAATTTCAAATGTATAGGAGTCTGGACTTGGATGGGAGTAGATTATTAAAACTTTCATATTATACCTTTATTAGTCCCATACTTTTGGCCTATCAACCCCTGCGGTTCTTAGATAATCCAGCATTTGCCCGGTATGGACGGATTCATGATAAGCAATTCGATTTAGATAATCTCCCAGTGTTTTGCTTTGCCCTACCTCTTTTCTTTCTATTCTTACGTTCGCCAAATCAGACTCGTCCAGTCCTCTAATCATATTCAGAAAATCGTCTCGATAAGTTTTAGCAAAATTCAGCTCGTTTTCCAAATCAGTGTATTCCAATCCTTCCCAGGGAGATGGATAGTTTCCTAAGTTTCCCCGGTTCTGAATTATTTTGTGGAAGAGATGTTCGCCTTCTAAAACATGCCTGATCATTTCGATGATAGAGAAAGCATTTTCGTCAGGTTTCCAATCCAGGTATTCGGATGGAATTCCGCTCCATAATTTGATGCTTCGCCTTCTGATTTCAGAAAAGTTCAATAAGATGATTTCGATTGAATTCATTGAGGATATTTTTTTCATTAGCCGATTTTATGGCACCTTTTAGCTACTCACCTTTTTCGAACGTTAAGTAATGAAATGTTATCAAAACAAAAGCAAAGTATGGAGTCAGGAAAATAATGTTGAGCACACCCAGGTCAAAGTAAGATATCATAACACTAAATAAAAAACCAGAAGGCAATAGGCCCAACAGCCAAAAGAACTGAAGCTTAATGAAATCGCATTTTATTAATTCACCGCAACTATGACAAGGCCATTTTGACAAGCCGTATGACATCACATACCGCTTCACAAATTTCCATAAAGGGAATTGATAACCACATTCAGGGCAGGTACGGGGGCCAGTATATTTTTCAACTTCATCCAATATATCGTTGCTCATGCATGATCTTTTTATTGATGCTGATAGCTATAGCCGTGCACTAAATCTGCAATATAATGCGGACAACAGCTCTCATCTTTCTTCAAAATTGTCTCTATAAAAATACATCATTGCTTCAAAGCGATTGTCCATTGCCTCTAAGTCACCCCATCTGGCATAGTCACTTAGTTTCCAGGCTTTTTTAGTTTTGATTTCAAAATTTACAAACCTGGTCCATAATCCATCTTTTTTGAGGTAGGAATCTGAAATATTAGTATTGTTGATTTTGTCTATCCATCTTAATGAACTAAATGCCCAGTCCTGAAAATTTTCATTCGGAAATTTATCAAACGCTAAATATTTATCAAGATATTTAGTTAGATAATGAATCGATTCTTCATTGCTAAACCTGGCGAATGCATAACAATACCCGCTTACTCCACCACATCCCTTTACGAGATTTTCTCCTATCTGAGATAAATACTTTTCCCTCTTTTTAAAACCAATTAAACAGCTTGCCAATAGTTTAGACCTCCAATTATCGATTTGTAAAAGCTTTTCAATTAAATCATCATTCCCTTCAATAACCATATTTTTGATCAGTCTGATTGACTGTTGTCTTCCTTCTTCATTAAATGACGGATTTGAAATATTTCCTTTCATCAATGATCCATAAAGATTTGAATTCCATACATATTCCCTAAAGATTTTTTCGTCTTCCGTCATTTGATTGGTTCTAAATTGTTACCAGCTCTTATTCTCCAATGTCTTTACCATCCTTTTCATTATTCTCTTCATATAAAATTGGTGGATAGGCCGAACAAAAAAGAAGTACATTTTTCCTAAAAAATTATGAATGAGTACTGTTGTTGCCAATTCAATGGTTGGACAATTCTGTTTCTCATAACTAATAAATGATAATTTGAAATCTAAATGTTTGTCTTTTTGGCCAGTTAGTAACTCAATCTTATTTTTATCAATTACTTCGAAAATAGCAATGCTATCTCCAATATTTCCCTGAAATTCATTTACAATTTTTTCTCTTTCCTCTTGGGTTGTTTTAGTGGCTGTTTTGAGTCCGAGCTTTTTAGCGATACTTTCTCTAAGAAGTAACATTTTTATGAAAAGGGGAGGAAAGGACTTAAAAAAGGCAATCATGCAATCTTTGGGTTCGGGTAATTTATTCAATGATTCAGCCTTAATTTGAAATACATCCGAGTAGTCAATTTCTTTACTTTGCTGTGTAATTAAATAGTCCTTGTTTAATTCGACTTCAGTAACTTTCATGGTTTTCTTTAAATTACGAATAAACGGTTAGTGTTGCTGATGTACCCTCCAAAATGGGGCATAGGCTACAGCATATATATGCCCATTAAGTTAAGCAAAAAGGTTATAATTTGTGTTATAAAAACAGGATAGATAAATCCTTCCTCTGGCGATGGCTGATTTACAAAAGCTATTAAAATCGGATGGAACTGCTCGCCAATAAAGGAAAATAACTATAGCTATGCTATTGGCATAGTAATGAGCACCCCTTAATAATATTCGTATTGGAAATATGAATAATGGGAGCGTGAGAAATTACCATTATAATAATCTTCTCTGATGCTTAATAATAAATCGTTATTCTTATTGTAGGATCGTTTATTTATTGAATATATTTCCCAGCCCCGATCTGTCAGGTAGTATTGAATACTCTTATAAGATAAATCCTTTTCCAAAAATGATTCCGATTTCGCTGTAATTCCTTTTACATTATCAATGCGTAATCTTTGGATATATTTTTTAGTATCGTCAACGAATAATACATGTTGGTAAGAAATATAGGTTGTATCGTTATTTACAATTTTGTGGAAACCATTAATCTCCAAATTGTCATATTTTAGTTTTGCTATCTGCTCAACTTTGATGCTATCAATAGATTCGGCCTCTTGTCTAATTATAGTGGTATATGATCTTATTGTATCAATATGATTGCCTAAATCATAAGCAGAGGATATATGCCTCAAATTTTGTAATGAATCATCATAGATGGTGACGATATATTTATGTTCTAGTTTTGTTAAATAGCTATGAGTAATTGAAAAATGATGGGTAGATATTGCAATATGTTTTCTATTTCCTAAATTGATTTGTGTTACCTCTGAGACTAAATGATTTTTGTCTGTAAAAATTTTTGTGTAGGTGGTATCTCCACAATATCTGTATCGAGTTATTTTTGAAAATGTATCCCTAAAACTTTTTGAGTAATTGAAAAGGATTTCTTCTAACAACCTTCCTTGTAAATCATAAGACTCTTTTGAATATCTATATTTAGACATTTGTAGACTATCCTTAAAATTTACTCCTGTAGTATCCCTTATTGAATAGACTGTTCTCGATTTTATAGATGATGTTTGAGAAAAACAAATTGAAAATAAAAATGAGAGAAAAGCAAACGTTAAAATTGATTTCATAATTTATGATTTAGCGCTATTACATGCTTCACAATATTTGGGGAATAATAATTAGAGTCAATTTTTTTCTTGTAAGTCAGACTGCGTTTCAGAGTATATTACATCTTTTAATGAGCCATAAAAAAATCGCCCACAAATGGCTAAGACGAAGAATAGCTATTTGTGGGCGAGTCCTGCTTTGATGTTTTTTGAAAAGAATGTCAGTGCAGCCTCGTACAAAACCAAAGTCAAGTAATTATACTTTTAAACTAGATCGAGGATTTGAAAGAACTTTTCCCTTTGAATTTTCAGCTTTAATCAAAAAAACTTTAAAGTTTAACCTTTTATCTTTCATCTTTAAACTTTCAACTTTGACAGTTTAGATTTAGATATAAATTGCTTGTCTAACCCTCAAGCAGGGAATTAAGTTTAGGCTTTTCGCACTGACATTTATTTTTTTATTCATCGATTTCAATGTAGGTAACGGCATTGATCTCAGATAAGACTGCGTCTACCTCCGTTTCAAACTCATCAATTTCTTCTTGTAGTTTAGCAACTAACTCTTCTACATTTAATGGATCAATCAGATGAAATTTATTTTTTTTGACGTATGGCTCTGTAATGGCAATCGCATCACCATCGTTTATTTTTACATTGTCTTTCTGTAATGCAGCCTCAGCAAGCTTCAGTGCATTATCATCAACCTTTTTATTTTTTTCTTCAGCCTTGGCTTTCGCTTGTCTGTGTTTAGTTGTTAGTTCCTCAACTAATATTTTCTTGGCTTTGATGATCGCTTTGAAATTTATAGCATCTGCGATGGTATATTTTTTCTCGCCAATTTGTACTTCAGTTATCGTATTTACTTTTACAATTGCTGATTTGATGAGGTTCTTTCTTTTTATCAGATCTTGAATCGATTGGAATTTAGCTTTTGCATTTTTTTCAAACTCTTCTTTCTTATAGTAATCATTTACCAGTTTTCCTTCTTGCATGATCCCGCTGGGTAGTAGAAGGTTTATATTTTTTTCAATTCTGGCATCTAGGAGTTTTAGTTCGGCTAATCCTCGATGGATAGTCATCTTAGTCTTCATAAAAAAAATTGAATGGTTAAAAGAGCGTCTATTTTTTGTGTTTATATTCTTTACAATTTATGCTTACAATTATTTTGTTGAAATAGTTCCCGTTCAATTTTTTTTAGATTATTGCGAACGGCCTTATGTATGAGTAGTGGATTTCTACTTTCTACTCACTAAGCTTTCAGTTTTGTGCTAACCTCTTTGTTTTATGTTTATATTTTCGTTTTTATCACTTTAACTGCTATTACTTATACACTGTGTTACTCCAAATCATAAATACACTATCAATGGGAGTTCAGGCCTTAAGTCAATTGTTTTGCCTTGTACATTATTGTCAAAGAATAGCTCCATTAAATGTTCTGGGCCATTTTTAACGGTTAAATTATCAATTCCGTTTACTGCCTTCATCGTTTTGGTTGCTAAATCTAAATCAGTCGATGTGATTGTAATGGCCGTAATTTTTTTGGCGCCATTCGGATGTTTAAAAAACGTTCTCCAAATTGAATATTCTTCAGGTATGTTTTTTAAATCGGCTAATGTTTCAAATCTGTCTGATTCAATTTCTGGATAAACAACAAAAATCGAAGGTTCTTTAATGTTCGTTTTTGAGTTTTTAGCGGAATAAATACTTGCGTTATCATCCATCCAATCTTGATGGTATCGGACCTTTTCAAAGGGTATTTTTTCTACATTATAATCTTTTATTTTAAGAGCAATACCAAATGGCGAGGCTCCATTTTTATCGAAATTTGCTCTTGTCGTAAAATCTAGATCTTTGTTTTTATTGTTATTCTCCTCTAATTCGTTCTGGTCATAAACAAATATCAATTCAAGGTAACTATTTAAAAAATAAAAATATCTTCCTGTGGTTCCTTGTCCTTTATGAATCTTTGAGAGTGAATCGGGAACAGAAGTAAATCCAATATCAGTTAATTTCTCTTTGGCTGTTTTCGGGTTTTTAACCCAAATATTGAAGTGGTCGACCTCTAAGTCGGATGAAACATTCTGGGGTGTTTGATCTGCGTTGATTTTGGTGCTTTTCTTGTTGTTACAAGAGCTAAATCCAAAAAACAGGACTAAAATTATTATGTAATTACGGTTGTTCATTTAAATGTGTTGTAACGGTTGGCTATACGCTGTGCCAGCAAATTTGCCGAGTGTGCTGGCTTCGCTGGAATGGATGAATAGTTATTGTTAGCGATCGGTTTTAATTACAATGATACCAATCTCCAATCATTTGACTTCTAATGGCTAGATATAGCCTTTTTTCTAAATCACCAATTTTTTGTTGGCCTGAATAGTAAGTTCCAGGGATTCCAATTGGAGTTCGCAATTTAATTCCATAAAATATCAATCTATGCGATTCATTATCTTGATCAATGACCACAATTCTCCAAGTTGGAATACTTCGTGGGAAGTCTTTAAAAATTGTTCCTTTAGCTGGTAAATTGCTTAAAATCAATTTAATCGTATCTAAAAATACAGGATCATCGACACTTTTAACTACAGAGTTCTCTGGAGCATCAACGTCCATATTCGGCGCAAATGAAATTTCAATTTGCTGAATCTCTTTAATCTCAAAGTGGTCAAGTATATTTTGAGAATAAGAGAAATTCAATGCCAAAAAGAGTATGATAATTGTAGTTTTCATTTCTTCATATTTTAATGACCACTAACGGGCTCGTATATGTACTCTCATACTTATCATGGTAAAATAATTGGACCCAAAATTTTCATCCACAATACGAAACCTAAAGGCCCTCCAATTAATCCACCTATAATAAAGCTTCTTCTAAACGATATTGGTATTAGTTTAAAAATAACAATTAAACTTATTGAGAAGCCAGTTAATCCCATAATTATTGGTATAGTACCATCCCAAAGGTTTAAGCCTCTTGAAATAATCAATTCGTCACCACCAAAGTATAATTCGTTTCTATTAACAACTTTATCTGATATAGAAATAAATAAATTGAATGGTTCTCTTAACCAAAATAAACTTAGAAAGGTAAATAGCCAATCTGTTTTTTGAAATGGGAGGTTTTTATTTTTTCGTCTCCATAGCAATAAGCCAAATCCAGTTAGACCCGTGGCAACTGTTTGGAGAGGGCCGCCAATTGTTACCCATAACCTATTTACTTTTGGCGAAGATTTGATCAGGTTTTGATAATTATGCCACATCGTTGGAGGGATTGAATCTTTGGTTCCATATTTTTCATAAAGTTCTTGTCCGTATTTAATCCTCTCTTCGTCAGCACGTGAAAAACAAACACAAGACGCATAATGGATGTTACAATTTAAGCCAATAGATTTACCTGCATAATAATGACCTAATTCGTGTGTAACTGTTCCAATAATTGTAAATGCTACAAAACATACCGCAATAATTAGAATTGATTTCATATTGTCTCATTCATTATTCAATCCGCTTATGGTTAACACCATTTGGCTATACGATGTGTCAGAAAATTCACTGTGAGTGTTGGTTTGTAGCGATTTTGCCGAGAGCAAGCCTCGCTGGCATAGACGAATATGCTATTATTGTAGGCAGCTTTTTTAAATATTTTCAATGATATATATTATTTGATGATAATCTCCAATTATTTTATATGGATCAATAAGGTATTTTCCGTGAAGCAGTATAATTCCTAAGCTTAAAAGAATAGACGTTAATTTTAGTATGAAATTTCCGGTTGATGAAGAAAATCGAATAAGACTTTTTGATAGGCTTATAATTGCGGTAATTACAATTCCGTAGACAATAATTGTGATCAAGATCAACTCAATTTTCGAATATACTGATTTATCAATTACGAGGAAATAGATAACTATCATTGAGGTTATGAATGCCAAACTTGGGAAATGTATTCGAAAAAAGTCTTTTATATTCATTTTGTGAGAAATTGATTTTCGGATTTCGCTTAGCTAAATGCTAAACCTATTTATTCTGAACTACTCTGTCATTTTCTTCAATTCCTTTATAGTTTGTAATATTTCATCATCGGGTTTTAGTTCAAAAGACTTTGTATACATTTCTATCGCTTCTTTCGTATATCCTTTTTTCTTATAGAAGTACCCCAAATTATTGTACATATTTGGATTATTAGGATGTAGTTCAATATTATACTTGAGGAGGTCAATGGTGAGATCATCCCTGTTGTAATAATCCAATCCAAAAGCAAATGAATTAATATAACCTTGCATGGGAATAATCTCACTTCCCATTCTTTCACTGATCAACTTGTAATGCTCTTTTATCCTATCTACCAAGTCATTTTGGTGTTTGTATTTTGGATGATAGTAATTAGTCATTTCAGGAAAGGTGTAAAACTTGTAAAGTTCTCTTAGCCCATCATGAGTTGATTTATGAGGAATTGAATAGTGGTTTTCTTTTGGATAGTATTTAGTTGTAAGGTTTATTCTCCAGTTTTTTGATTTAGCAGCGGTAATGAATTTATGATTTGGGATATCGATTGATTTTAATAATTTGGAAGTGTCTTGCAATATATCCTCCTTGCTAAGGAACATAGGTCGATTATTGGCTGCTGCGAAATAGAAATTTTCCGTTGATAAATCAGCTTGATTTAATGTATCAATTACTTCTTCTAAAAATGATTCGTTAGCAAATCCAAGTGCTGGATCTATTGATATATAGTTGTCAAAGAATTTGCGCTTTCTAAGTAAGGCTTCAAAACTCATCAATCCGCCCAACGAATGCCCAATAATTGTTCTATGGCCTGATGTTTTATAGGTGGAATCTATGTAGGGAATTAATTCATCTGTTATAAAATCCAGGAATTGGGGCCCTCCACCTGACAATTCGAAGTTCAGGTACTCTTTTGGTGTTAAATCTCTAACTCTAATTGTATTTGGTATTCCAACCACTATTGATCTTGGAATGAAGTCGTTACCATTAGTCGCAATACTAAGGAAGTCGACTGTTGTTGCTGTGTGATTAAATTGACTCTCTCCATCAAGTACATAGATAACCGGCAGGTTGGTTAATTCATTATCCATTCCCCAGAGACCCTGAGGTTGGTAAATGTGTATCTTTCTTGTTTCATTCAGAATCGAGGATTGAATTTCGAATGTCTCTGCGATAGATATTTTATCAGCTTTTGACAATTCTTGACCACTCAATTTAAATTGAATTAGGAGTAGAAGTATTAATAGTTTTTTTATGCTCATTTTTCCATTGATTAGGCCGAACGGTCTCGTGTATATGCGTGGTGGGCTTTTGCCCGGCATGAATATATTTATTAGACACAGATTTTATCTCTTAATTATTTTTTCAATTACAACGAAATTATCTATTGTGACTTTTAATATATACATACCATCCTGCAAATAAGAAAAATCAACTGATACTCTATTATTTCTTCCACTTTCCTTTAATACGAGATTCCCACTTAAATCGTATACTTTGATTTTTTTAATAGGCTTAGTCGTTTTTATCTCCAAGGTTTCCTTAACTGGATTAGGGTAAATTTTAACTTGTTGTACTGAAACTTGACTAGTTTCTGAAGCATTCATTATTTGACAGTTTGGAATCGAGCTTTCAGGATATATTTCAAACCAATTACTACAATTCGCAAATGAAAAAGCAGAATCTACTCCACAATAATATTCTTCTCCCAAAATATTGGGTATTCCTGTTACTATATAGCTATACTTAATTTCCTCTGCAGCATAGTAAAAGTAAATTGGATAGCTTAATGTGGTGTCATTGAAAAACAGTTCATCACCAACACTCAATAATCCGCCATCTGTTCCAATTACACCTGTGTCGGGAATGATTTCATCAATTACTAATTTTATTTGTAGGCCTGAAGCGAGAGGTATTAGATTGCTATTTACTCCTAATGAAACATCTGGGTCAGGAAAGCAAGCATCAATGGTTCCATAATTAAATTTCATTATGGTATCATTTACTTCTTGACCTAAGTAATAATTTTGGCCAACCATTTCGTATGGGCCTATTAGAATTAAAAGATACAAGAATACATAGCTTTTTTTATTCTTCATCTAATTTTTTATTTGTGGTCAACTTTCAAGCTACCACCGTTCCGAAGCGCATACAGAGGTATGGTCGTGGTAGTTATTATGTGCGCCTAGCATGCGTATCTATTCCTTATCGAAAGATAAGAGATTAATCTAGAGAGGGCAAGTTCCTTATGAGCAGGGGGACACATTGAGCCATTAGTTCTGATTATACAGCGTACTGTTATTCGAGATTCCTTCTCACAATTTCCCTTCCTGTTTCTCCAAAGTATTCTGAAATAATTTTTTGCCAAAGTACCATTCCATTTTCCGAATTCGAGAATAGCACCAATCCATCTTTAGAGTTTTTAAAGATGATCGCAATCGTCTTCGTTCCATAATCTCCACCAGTATGCATAAATGCTTTTTCATTATTGGGTAAATCAGACAACATTTGCATTCCCAAACTCCAATCGATTCCGTCTTTTTCGTTTACTTGAACCTTTAAAAATTCACTATATGTTTTTTCTGACAAACCTGCTCCATTCAACACATACACCAAAAATTTAGAGTAATCTTCTACTGTCGTTAATAAATTGGCTGAAGCATTTACTACGGTATATTTTTCATAGGTTATTGGTTGGCCGTTTTCATCGTGTTCAACTGCATATTGGTTTTCATCAATTTCATCTGTCCAATAAAAATAGGTGCTATTCATTCCAAGAGGAGTAAATAATTTCTCTCGGGCAATGTCTTCAAAAGGCTGGTTAAATTTCTTTTCAATTGCTTTTCGCAGATATTCAAAGCCTTCCCCAGAATATTGCCACTTTGTTCCAGGTTCAAACTCGAAGGATAGTTTTTTGCTATTGGTCAAATAGCGCCAATTGGGAAAACCAGATTGATGAGATAAAATATGTCTCGTAGTTAATTTGCTTAAATATTTGCTATGTTCTATGTCTTTGTCTATAAAATATTTAGAGACAGGCTCGTCTAAATGCCATTTACCTTCATCAATTAACTTTAAAACCACAAAAGCTGTAATGGGCTTGGTTAAGGAGGCAACTTTATAAATACTATGGCTCGAAATGGGTTCATTCCACTTTCTATTTCCAAATGTTCTTATTTGTTGCAGTTTTCCCTTCTTAATAAGTCCTATGGCAATAGATGGTATGTTGTGTTTTTTAAGTAAGGTCTCTATCGTTTCATCTGCCTTAAATAATGGCATAGGGTAATTTGCGTCAAATTTGGGCCCGTAATCTGCCTTTGGTTTTTTGTGGTCATAGCTTAAAACCCGAGATAAAATCCACTTTCCGTTTTCTAGATTCCAAACCGAGGTGAATTTTGCAATATTGGTTAAGTACAGCTCTTTGTTGGGTTCTTTTATATAGAAGAGGTGTATCCCTTTTTGAATGGCGCCATAGGTTTCGCCATTATTTTTTAGCCTAAAAACCTCAAGACTTTCTTCCACCAATTTTCTAATAGGTTTTTTTGCTTCGTTGGAACAAATACTTTCTTTAAATCCTGTGAGAAAATCTTGCCTGTTGGACATTCCGTTTTCATCATGATAAAATTCAAAATCTGTTGGAATGTAATGCTCTAATATTTCGAAATTACATTTATTGAATCCTTCATTAAAAATTAGACTATCCGCTTTTTTTAGGGCTAAAAATAAGTCAGAATTTTTAGCTACTTGTGTGTAGCTGTTGTTTGCGATTAGAATGAATGCAATTACTAAGAGGAAGTGGTATGATTTCATTTTTTAAGTTTTGCTTGATATATGAAATCACAAATTCCTTGATGTAATTGAAAAAGCATGAAAAAGTATCCCGACAATTAGCAGACAATCACCTGACAGGTTTTATATGATGCTGAAATTCAGTTTTATATGTAATTTTTTGTTTTTGTCTAATGCTGCAGCATTTCTTAGAATTACAAAAATATTAAGCAAAACTGTACTGCATAAGAACGGAACGAGCACCCCATTTTTAACAAAAAGTGCGATTAAAAAAAATAGAACTACTGATATAACAAACCAGAGAATTTGTAAAGAAATTATTTGTTTGGTAATTGGGTTAAACTGTTTTTTTACATACATGATGGCAAGTGGCAGAGCGATGCTTGCTAGTGGAACGAAAACAAATGGCAAAGAGGAAAGATTAATCCATTTAATGGTTTCATGATCTACATTATCGACCATGGCCTTGGCTTCTTGCTTGCTTTCTTTTAAGTTGCTTTCGTTTATTTCTAATGCCTTAGCCAAGGCTTTTAAGGTATGCCCTTTTGGTTCTGTTCCTTTTTCAATTCGCTGAATGGTTCTGGTAGAAACACCTGCTTTTTGGGCTAATTCTTCTTGGGTTAGATTAAGTTCTTTTCGATATTTTAGAAGTTTATTCAAATTTCAATTGTTTCTTTTGAGTGGCACACAACGACAGTGAAGACGCAGTAGCCTGTGCGTTTGGATTTGGCCCGATCAGGACGATCGTAAGCTAATAGGCTATTGACGATCTCCACTTTGTTGTGCATTCGTCTTTTAATTTTTTAATGGAGGTTCCATATAACTAAGTTGCGCCAATTCACATTTATTTTGCAAGTTAATATCTGAAGTAATTAAAATTACGGGGCGATTTCCATGCTTTCTTATTATCTCAATTGTTTCAGCTATTAGTCTATCATCATCATTTAATGGATCTAGCCAACTTAATGTAAAGGTAAAATCAGGTTCTGCAGCAATTGAAATTAAATCAATTTTGTTTTTTACAATAATCACTCCTTCAGTCAATTTCCCTCTTCTTCTGTATTCCTTTAGCTTCTTAATCAATTTTTGAGCTTTATTTCTAACTGACTCATTCCTATGTTCAATTTTATGTTTATCTAAATCTTTCAATACACTTGGTGTAATTATAATTGTAAATTTTTGAGTTTCATCAAAATTCCATTTCTCTATTTCAGTATTTTGATATAAGGCATTGGTATCAGGAATAATTATTGGGTTCAGAACATTGGAGGGAAATAATTGATTAATAATTTCATGAATATTTTCAATACTTGTTTTGGTATCCAAAATTACATCCTCAATACTGTTTTTCCATGTTCCTCCTTCTTGCAAAATGTATTCTTCAATCGTCTTTTTGTTCTCAACAAATTTTATCGAATATTTTTCGGGAAAGCCAATTATCAATACGCTAATAATTTCTGAGAGTTTATTTAGCTTCTTAAAAAGTGAATTTTGTAATTTGATCCCATCAATATTTAATTCCTCAAATCCATGATCTCCACTTGACAAAAAGAAAAGGTCATTTGGAAATATTACTCTCTTTATTTTTGAGTGCGATCTTAGGAGTTTAATTAGATCAACTTCAATTTCTTTTAGTTCTTTATTTATATTTTGAGATACAGTATTCATATTTTATTTTCCGACCCTTTTCTTATTTATGATGAACGGTCTCGCATACACGGCGACCGCATAGTGAGTATGACAGTTGTGTGCAATGTTGGCGATGGTTTTCTTTTTTATCTATTGTGTTTTTTGTGAAAATTGATAGCTGCCTTATTAAATGTTTCATTAAGATTTGTAAAATTATTTAAATGCACTTCAACAAACCATAAATTACCATCTTCATATTTATCTATTGATTTCAAATGACTATCAAGTGAAAACAAAATGAAGTGAGTCACTTCAGATTCATTCAAAGATTGTTCAACTACCTTTTGAAAGTTTCTTTTAATAGAATCTGATTGAGATAATAAATACAGATTTGCTTCTCCGTATTTGATTAATTCAGACTCTTTATCTTGATTTAGCTTTTTATTCGAATAATTTTCAATCTTATCTCCAAGAGCTGCACCAACCATTCCGCCTAATGATGCACCAAGTAACGAGCCTTGTCCTCCCGTTAAACCTCCTGTCGCAACATCTGTAATTGCACCAAGAATTAATCCTGTCATCCCTCCGATTGAACAAGCCCATGTTAATCTGTTTCTTGTCGAGTTATTCGGATTTGTTACTCGCATTACAAATTTCAAACAAAGTAGAAATACTAAACCAAATACCCATTCAGGAATTGGTAGCGGTATTTCATCTGCTATAAATAGGAATGCTACCATCATAACTAAATACGCGAGCAATGCTTCGATTTGAACTATGTGATCTTTTAACTTATTTAAGAATTTAAAATTCTTTTCTGCGAAGGAAGGTTTTTCAATTTCGCTTTTCATTTATTTTGTTTTTTATTAATTATCGCTAACACTTGTATTTCTTCTATTGCGTATATATCCCTTACCTCTACATTTCATATTTTTTCAAAAGTATAAAGAATTATGAACATACTCGCATTGCTGTTTAGTGCTTTCTCTTTTCATACATGACATCTGTTCTGACTACCTATTTTGTTCCCTCTGGTATAGAGGATTCTTTATGTTTTTGCTCATGGATAAAACATAGTGCACATTGCTACTTTGTGTGTGCTGCGTTTTTATTCGTTCTTTTTATTTTGTTTTTAGATTTTTTCATCTTCTTAACATGTGGTTTCTTCTCTTTCTGGTGAATTATGGTGTGAGTTCCGTCCGAGTTTACCTATGTTGAAGTATTGCCATTATTATGGATTATAGTGTGGGTTCCGTCAAGATTTACTTTAATGGATATATTTTGAGAAAATCCAATAATGGAACTCAACAGCAATGACAAAGCGATTTTTAATGGCTCTATGTTTTTTAATTTTATAAGATACAACGGATCAGCTGTACTCACTGTTCTGTCGTTAGGTAGTATGGCCCTGCTTACAGCTTGTTATCCATAGACAATTGGTCCTTACTTATCATGGTAAAATAATTGGGTCCAAAATTTTCATCCACAATACATAACCTAAAGGCCCTCCAATTAATCCCATAATTATTGGTATAGTACCATCCCAAAAATTTAAGCCTCTTGAAATACTCAATTCGTCACCACCAAAGTATAATTCGTTTCCATTAACAACTTTATCTGATATAGAAATAAATAAATTGAATGGTTCTCTTAACCAAAATAAACTTAGAAAGGTAAATAGCCAATCTGTTTTTTGAAATGGGAGGTTTTTATTTTTTCGTCTCCATAGCAATAAGCCAAATCAATTAAGCCCGTAGCAACTGTTTGAAGGGCCACCAATTGTTGCCCATAACCTATTTACTCTTGGCGAAGATTTGATCAGGTTTTGATAATCATTCCAAATCGTTGGAGGGATTGAATCTTTAGTGCCATATTTTTCATAAAGTTCTTTTCCATACTTAATCCTCTCTTCGTCAGCAGATGAAAAACAAACACACGACGCATAATGGATTTTACAATTTAAGCCAATGGATTTGCCTGTATAGTAATGCCCCAATTCATGTGTAACTGTCCCAATAATTGTAAATGCTATAAAACATATCGCAATAATTAGAATTGATTTCATATTGTCTCATTCATTATTCAACCTGCTTAGGATTAACGATCAGTGCAATTCAGTAGACGTGGCTAGAGATCATTGCCGTTTTGCACTTTTGGGCGGTAGTCTTTTATTATTTCCATTTCAAATCGAGGCTCTCCACCAATGAATTCCTCATTTATGATTAATTCAGCAAGTCTATATAATTCCTGATTCCCAATTACTGTGAAGTGTAAATCGTTTCCAAAAGACAATCCCAATTCTTCTTCGACACATTTTTCCAATATTCCTTCAAATGAATCGACCAATTCTTGATTAGCTCTAGAATTTCTTTTTACTAATTGGATGTCTCCAATATTCTTTAAAAGAGTATTGGCTTCACTTGTATCTATCCATCCATAAAATCCTTCCTCAAAGCCACCTGAACTATGATTCCAAACAAAACTATAATCGGATAACCTATTTAGTATCGACTGAATATTTGATTTTGGAGAATTTATTACACGTTCTAGTCGATATATTCTTCCTAAATTCACTTGATATTTTGCACAGTATCTAAGAACAAGACCTTCAAATAATTCGACTAGATCTTCGTACGTCCAGCATTTCTCGTTTGGTCTTTCATAAATTCTACTGGTGTGATAAATATTTTCCTCATCAGCAGCGAATCTTTTATCAAACTTGCAGCTTCTTAAATCAGGGGTAAACAATTCCATAATTCTTGATAAGTTATGGAATTTTGGCAATCCTTGCCGCTTTTGCTCGAGATCTATAATTTCATTCTTTTCACCTTCCATTAACCATGGAATTATCTCTTGGGTGAATTTTTTCAAATCAAAAGCTATCATTTTTGCGGATGCGCCCATATTTTTTATTCTCTTTGATTATTCCAACGGATTGGCGATATACGACGTACCTATGCCGGGGGAAATAAGTATGCCGTATATCGCATGCTGTAGCTCGTTTTCAATTCATTTATTTAATTATCATATTGATTCCTCCATAGCAATTTAATCTATTGTCTAGGATTTTGTTAATGTAATAATTGAATATAATATTTGCTGAGTCAATTTTATTGGTAAAAGTTAACCTTAATTCAACTAGTGCCTTTTCAAAATATTCTTTCTTTTCGAATGTATTATCATCTAAGTTCATTCCAGCAACTATCCTCATTGACTCAGAGTCATAATTATTTTGTAAGGCTACAACAGCTAAGTAAGTAAGTTTATCGAAATTTAAATGCCCTAAAACATACTTTGATATAAGCTCTTTAATATTTAAATCTTTTGATTCCACAATTCAATTCATTTTTACATCTTTATTTACCTTAATGAGCTATAACAATTATATATCCCTTACCTCCACGCTCTATTTTTCTCAGTATACTAAATCAATAATATAAAGAGCCAGAGCCAGAAACAAATACGCATTGATATCTAAGGATCGATATAAGAACTGTAGCAAATTATTTTTTACTGTTTTGGGACTACAAATTACTCAATTAAACACAAAAACGGCTTGAGTTCGCACCCAAACCGTTTTGCTTTTATAGATTGTTTACATTTTAAAATCTACAACACCCCGTCTTTAGTATTATTACTGCTCCGGTTAAAAGGCTTAGAGCAATGGTTTTTAGGTGTTTGTATTTCTGAATTTATTAGGATGTTTTGCCATCAGTTTATTCAAAAATTTCGATTACGCTTGGGTCTCCTTGAGTTGTAATCACAGGGGCATCACTTGTTTCGCCTGTATTTAGATCATAAGTATAAATACCAACACCTGTTTCGGTAGATAGTCCCCAAAGAATATTGTCATTGTATTTGGTTAATGAAGCAGAGTAGCCATTACAAAACGGAAGGTCTAATTTAGTGATGCTTTGATTATATATATCTACTTTGAAAGAACCTACCGTACGGTCATTTACATAATCTGGCGGATTGCTTGCCAAGCTGTAGATATTACCGGCTCCAAATAAGGTTCCGTTCTCGTGGTAAAGAACGTGTTGTAAGTAATCTATCTTGTTTCCTGGAATATCGTTAATGCTGTAATCAGCAACGTTGAAAAAATAATCTGGGTCGAATTGATTCTCTCCATTTTTGATGCGCAAAAAGCCACATTTCTGACCTGGTACAAAACCATAAGAAGCAACACAAAATAGGTATAAATCACCTTTTTCATCAAAAAACATAGCATGCATATCATCTGCAGACCCAGCATAAGTTGTTCTGCTATCTGTGATAGAAGTAATGGAGTTGCCATTATTCAAATCAATAATTAATACCTCTGCTGGATGAGTACTGGAAAAACCATCTGAAGTTTGTTGGCAAGTCACATATAATTTACCATCTCTTAAAATCATATTCGTAGGGTCTGGACTGGCATCTCCAATGGCATAACTAGATAAATCGATGTAATCCGTTATGGTCATTGTAGTCGGATTAATAATCGCAATTTTACCCGTAGTACGTAAAGAAACGTAGGCTCTTTCTTCGTTTTCAACAACCAGGCTCATAGAGGTAGAACCTGTAGGCAAACTAAGGCTTCCTACTTCATCTAATACACCATTGTTTCGACGGTATTTTATTAATAGATCTCCTCTTTGATTGGGAATGGCATAAACGTCATCACCATCTAAAACCAAAAATGGGGTAACCGTTGATTGTCTAGCATTAGAAACATCGTAAGAACCCACTGTTAAATCTTTGATGGTTCCGATATAACCGGTTGCGGGGCTTGATGAGTTGATGTTTGTAACAATAGCAATGTGGTGATTTTCATCGCTGATAGGGGCATCATCTTCGTCTTTATTACAAGCCGTAAAGCCAGCGGCGAAAACTGCTAGAATAAAAAGACTTTGTATTGTTTTGTTCATTTTTCTAGTGATCATGATGGTGATTTTGTGTTCGTTTTCCTAAGAGCAAACAGCGCAGTTTTAATCGGAATGTTCGCCCAGCTAAAGGTTGATTATAATTATTGATGACCATTTGGTCGGTGATATTATTAGCTTCGAAGGTTACGGTATATCTATCCTTTTGGAAGGATTGTTCTATAGAAATGGTATGTGTTAAAAACGAAGGGATGATAAACTTATCGTATACACTAAGCGCAAAGCCGTAGTCGTATTCCTGGGTGAAAGACAAGTCATACATCAGCCTTGATTTACTTTTTTTAAGCAGCAAGTTTTCCTTATGTAATTCCACATTTAGGTTGGTAAACACTTGTGGGATATTCGGAATATCTTCATTATAAGTAGGGTTTTCTACTTCTTTAGTACCCGGTATGAATTGGTTGTTGTCAACCACGCGTTGATAAGTTACATTAAGCCCGGAATATAGCCAGGGAGTAATATCTGTTTTCAACTCAAAGTCGGCTCCTACAATGAATGCCTTTGCATAGTTTACATAGCCTATAGATAAGCCATTTCCTGCCAGTTGAATGAGATTGTCTACATCCATATAAAAGCCATTAACTTCTGCTTGAATTCTATTGTAATTCTTTAAGATGCGGTCGTATACCAATCCAACGGTATAGTTATAAGCCTCTTCGGGTTGGAGCTTTATAGAAGGTGTAATAAGTACGCCATCACCAAAAAGTTCGGCATTATTGGGTAAACGAACCGCCCTTTCGTGAACCGCCTTGGCCAGTAAGAATTCATTGATATTGTAACGCAAGCCTGCTACATATCCCCAATTATGCGTATTGGTATTTATGTACTCTGGGGCATCTTGTATATAGATATTGGTATTGTAGCCTTCTGTATGATTATAATAGTGCTTGACTGCAGCAGAAAACAAGAAGTTTTTGAGTTTGCTTTCTCGTTCGAAAGTGAGGCTGGATACCGTATTGAATAAGCTACCGGGGTAATTGAATAAGTTTTTCCCTGCAAATTCATTAGCCACATCATCCATAGGATTGAAATCAGACTTGCGCATGGTGTTGTTGAGATTAAGGCTCGACGTTTCACCCAAGGTGTAATAGAGATTTAATCGATGCCTTAATTCGTCTTGCTCGGTGTTTGACAAATTAGGCCCACTACCCAATTCCCCTTTGCCAAAAATACTAGGGGTCCGAGTACCGTCCCAATTGTAGCTGTATGAAGAAGTATCAATAAATTCTACATTTATTTTACCTCTAATCAATGTGTAGCGCAGCGATAGCCTGTCGTCCAATAATCCGGTTTTCTTTAAGTTCATTACCCCAACAATAGTTTCTCCTTTGTTTTCAGCATGCTGAATGTTTTGGGTAATGCCCTGGATTTCTTTTCGAGTACTCATATAAGCCCCTTCAAATTCTATCTCGTCAAACCAAAGTTTATTGAACGTGATTCCTCCTCCTATAAGTAGCGAATGAAATTTGTCGTGATCACGTACTACATTCAAATTCTCCTGATCGGGGATAGCCATGGTGTAATCGTTGTCAGAGTAGGTATTAAAAACACCTACACCTGCTTCTATTCCTTTTTTGTCAAAAGATTTTTTAACGATAAGCCCCGCACGAGAGGTGTTGTATGATTGACGGACCAAATTGACATCTATATAACTCACATCCCGGTGTCGAATGACGATATTTACGGCACTCCCTAAACCGTCGCCACCCAACCAGGCTGGTACCGAACCTTTATAAACTTCAATACGCTCAATGACTTGCAGAGGTAGATCATTTATTCCCAAACTACCATCCGGGGTGTTTAGGGGATTACCATCAATAAAGATCTGTACTCGTTTCCCTTCCAAACCTCTAATATTAATACGAGCTGAACTTCCAAGCCCCCCTGTTTGCCTAATTTGAATGCCTGCCTGGCGAGCTAGTATTTCATTAAGGTTTCCAGCTTTAGTTATTAATTCCTTAGCCGTAATGACGGTTACCGGTGTTATGGAAGATTTTATGCGTTTTTCTTCTGCCTCCTCTGCCGAAAGAGCCACTACGCTTATTTCATCCAACATTTCGGATTTAGGGCTGAGTACAATTCTAAGGTGTTTATCTTTTATAGTAGATAAGTAGGTTTGGTAACCTAAATATTTTATCTCTATACTATCGCCAACCTGGGCGTCTATTTGAAAAGTGCCATCAAGATCGGTTGTGGTATGTTTTTTCCCACTACGAACTATTGCGCCAATAAGTGGATCATTGGTATCGTAGTCTAAAACCAAACCTGTAATCTGGGCTTGAGTTAAGTAGGTAGAAAAGAATAACACGCTTACTACCAGTGTTTTTAAAAGACTCTTAGGCTCCAATCTGTATGCTTTTTTGATGTTATCAGTCAGCGCAATTTGCTCCTTGAATCCTCAAAATTTTACGCTTATACACGGTAAAATTTCCTTTGGAGGACTTCTCTATTTTATAGTTAAGTATTTCAAAATACTTCCTTAAATGCAACGTTGTTGCAAATATAGATAATACTTTTCTTTATGCAATATCGTTGCACTATGTTTGTAAGATTAGAGTCACAAGAAGGTGAAATTGCTTAAGCGCTGTTAGCAGTTTTTGAGCATTCTGAGGATGCTTTAAGCTTATTCATTGGTGCTTGCAAAGGGCCTCGCTTAACTAATTGTCGGTAGTTTATTATTTCGTTTCTATAGTATAAAAGTCATAGGTAGCTTTAGCAATGGCTGCAATAATTTTCTCATTTGTTTTATAATTTTCTTGTGAATCTGTTACAAAAACGCTGATAATAAAGTACTTCCCATTTGGCAAAAAGACAATTCCAATATTGTTTACTGCGGCGATAATCCCCGTTTTTTTATTTGTACCAGACGAACCTGTTTTGTGAGCAACAATTGTTTCATTAGGGAGTTGCCCTCTTATTCTGCCTTTGCCCGTTGTTGTTTCTTTATTAGTCTTCCAAAAGAAATCATAACTGCTTTTTGAAAGTAAGTTATTTTTATTCTCAAAAAATATTTTAAGTGTTTCACTTGCGGCATTAGGGGTTGTCCAATTTTGGAACATATTCTCCCACTTTGCCTGCATTTTTTCTTCATTGAAAGTAATCTGTATATCTTCTATACCACTCTTTTTTATGTATTCTTCAACCGTTTTAGGTGTTCCGATAAGTCGTATTAAAACATCACAAGCTGTATTGTCGCTATGAGAAACTGCATATTGAATTAATCTTTCAATTGTGAAGCTACCTCCATTAGGGTTTTCATCTCTAAGTGGACTCCAAAAGTCTTCTGGTAAAAATTCATCTTTATCTATTTCTACTATTTGATTCAATGACAATATCCCCTTATCAACCTCTGACAATACAGCTAATGCAATATGGAACTTAAACACACTTTGCATTGGAAACCGTTTATCTCCGTGTAGCGAAAGCGTATCTTTTCCATTATTCCCGATTATTGAAACTCCAACTACTGCATTTTTGTCGGATACGATTTGCTCAATTTTTTTTCGTAGCAAATCAGTTTTGTTGTATGGTGTTGTGTTTGATTCATTTGTGTTGCAATTTTGCAGCATCAGGGCAACTAATAGTGATATGATTACTTTATCCATTATCTTTTAATTGTTAGTTTGATTGCCCCAAAGCTAAATCTTCGCTTTATTACTTTTGTTGCTGTTTTAGTATTCGCTTATTGCTGCATTAGTATTCGTGGTCATTTATCGAGTATCCGTTATATTCTTTTTGCTAGTACCTAAGTCTCGGGTAACTGGCGTGGCATTCCGGTTGGGCGCTATGAACTGCTACCTTTTATTATTAGCAGCGGGCTTTTTTCAATATGGTTTCTTTTTAGGAAATTTCTCCATTATTTCAGGTGCTAATTTCCACGCTAATTTAGAATGTTCAATTCCGTATTCTTCATCTATTTTTTCATGAACAGGTAAATCATGATTTGGAATTGGATGCCCTGTCATATTCCTAATTATTTCGAAGTATCTTTCTCCAAGATTTGCTAATTTTTTCCACCTTACAGAAATTTCGTTTTCATCCTCTAATTCAACAATATTCACCTTTATTCTCATTTCATAGGTGGTTTGTTTTGCCCGTTCATCATAATAATTCACATCACCAGAAACTGCTCTCCAGTTTATGTACAAATCTTTATCTACCTTGGAAAAACTTATTTGATTATTTAGCAATTCAATTCCCCACCCAAAATAAATACTTGCTAATCCATTTTCAGCGTCCTCATCCCAACCTTTCTCAACTTCAATTTTAATATTTTCTATTTCTTCGATTGATGAAATTTCCACCTCTTTGTTTTCAATAGTTATCCAAGCATAGCTATATTCATTGTTTACGGTTTGACCAATTCTTTTTTCAATATCTTCTTTTTCTGTTATTGAGTAAGGTCCATCATATGTTTTTATGTCCAAATCCAATCTGTAGGTATTTTCATTTTTCTTAATTAGTAGAATATCTGCAATTCTGAAATCTTCGAAATAAATCAATCCGTCTTGGTGACTAATTTTCAAATATTCATTTTCTATTTTATCCATTGGTCTAGTTTGAGCAAAATTTTGATTCGCTATTAGGAGAATTCCAATTATTAATATGCAGATTCTGTTTTTCATTTTTCTTCTGCTTGCCGCTAACATTTGTATATCCACATTGTGTATATACCCCTTACCTCTACATTCTATTTTCCTCAATATACTGAATCAAAAATATCAAGGGCTAGTGCTTTGTTAACGCTGAGAAGACAGGTAAAGACTTCGGAGAAGTCGAAGTCTTTACCTGTCTTCTCAGCGCTCGATTTTCAGTATAAACAAAGCACTAGGAACAAATAAGCATTGATGCCTAGCTGTTCGAACAAGCAGCAATAATCGCCCTTATCCATTATCCGCTTTCAATTTAACCGCAGTTTGCCCATAAAGCATGAAAGATTGGAAGTCTTCTTCCCTTAAGAAGCTAACTTCGACGCCAGTATTAGGATGAATGAAATCGAGTTCATCGCCAACAATTGGGGTAAGCTTGTACTCATCTCCATTAGGGAAAATGAGTGAAATCAAGTTATTACTTTCATCGTATCTGATAGATAGGTCTATTTGATTGTTCCATTTGTATTCACCTGCCAGCAGTTTTAAATCATTGGCATTTACTTGCTCGCGAGAGACATTTGTTTGCTTAAAGTGTTGCCAGTTGTATACCTGTGAGGCCGTTAAAAGGAGTTCATTTCCCAGTGCTCCGCCATTATCTGAATTGATTAAGTAAGCCAAGCCATTCCCACTCGTAAGGCTTATGGTCATACCTGTACGATAACCCGCATTGCCTCCATAGTGAGTGATAGAAATATCATCACCATACCGGTTCAATATAAATCCATAAACATGGCCGTCCCGTTCCTGGCTTATGATCGATTTAATATCGGCCTCCGAAAATATGGAGCTTTTGCCTTGATAGGCTTTATAGATTTCAATTAGAAATTTGGCCATATCAATAGAGTTGCTCCAAAGTCCTGCTGCCGCCTGTTCTGGATAGTTGTGCCAGCCACCATCTAAAACGTCTCCTGATTGAGTGTAACCTCTGGCTACCTGCTTAGCCTTTGAGGCGGGCAATGGTTGGGTAAACTCAGAGTGTTGCATTCCGGCAGGTTCAAGCATCCATTTTTTCATGATGATCGAAAACTCATCATTGAATATGTTCTGAAGGGCCAATTCCGCTAATGTGTAGGCGCCACCAGAATAAGCCAGTGTTTCATTAGGCGGTGTGATAACTTCTATAGCTGGGGAGTTGACTCCATCACTGCCCTTTAAAATATCGAGATCAGAGGGTAGGGGGAGGCCTTTAGCGTATCCCTGGTATCCACCAGAAGTGATTCCTGATGTATGAGAGAAGATATTCCGAAAGCTAACTGGATTTTCTGTTGTTTGTTTACCTTCAGGTATTATAAAATCCTTCAGGTAATCTTGGATATTTTTATCCAGGTCTATTTCACCGGCAGCATGCATGCGCAATGCCGCTAAAAATGTCACCGGTTTTGATAGAGATGCTGCCTGAAAAATACTCGTGCAGTCCAGTTCTTGTTCTTCGGAAAAATTGGCATTTTGATAAATGTCTGCCCACTCAATCTCACCTTGATTGATCACTGCAAGCGATAATGCCGGAATATTATACTCAGACATTTTATTGGTTATGGAGCTAAAGTTATCTGGTTCTTCCAAGAACTTCACCTTTCCACGAATTCCACTCTCTACCTGAGTTTTTCTTTCAGCTGATTCTTTAAGGCTAATGCAATCTGCATCATTGTTGTGAGTGCTTGAATCCTTGGATTCTTCAGGTGTAAAGGAACAAGACCCCATAATGGTCAAAAGAATAGGTAGAAAAAATAATTTGATGATAAGTGGCTTCATGTGCTTAATGTTGAACATATCTTTATTCGTATTCCTTTAACTTTTTCTCAATTAATTGTATCACATCAATCTCGTTGAGTTGTAAAATGTTTTTAGTTAAACTCAATATCTCATCGTAGCTATTTGTTTTGCCTCTGGCTAAGTTATTAATTCCTTCATCTCCTTTAATTTCGTGAATAACTTCACATATTAAAGCACCCCCTGGATAAGCTACAGGGTAGCCATTCCATTCTGTTTGATTGTTGAGAATGTTTTCTAATGAATAAGATGCTCTCCTGTTAAAATCTTGGGCCAATTTTTGCATCATAGACGAATATTCATCTAAACTTTCTTTTGTACCCAGAAAAGTTGCTAGGCCCTCTTCTATTACATGCCCTCTATTTTCATTAATTGGGAGTAGTTTATGTATGAATTCATGAGGGTAAAATTCGTCCCCTTTACTGGATAAAATCATACTTTCTCTTGCCTTGCCTGTTGTTATTCCTGTGAAGTAATAATCAAAATTCTCCAGTTCTCCCATTTCATCAATCCCATTTGCTAAATAAAATTTAAATGAACTATTGAAACCGGGATTAAATCTTTTAATAATGTTTTTACAAAATGAATCTGCTTTGTTGGCTCTTTCTATATCAAATAGATGTTCTTTGGGAAAGACGTATTCGATAAAACCTGATTGTCTTTTTTGCCAATTTTTTGTTTTTTCGATCAAGAAGTTTTCGAGCTTCCAGCTTCCTTCCTCTTTGATAGCAACTAGCTTATGAATACACCATACTTTTGAACCAACATAAGGCGGTGTGCTTGCTGAATTTGAGTATAAAACTCTTATCTGATATTTATCATTTTTAGGCTCTATTGAAAGCACAAAAGCTTGGTAAAAGCTGAAGAGTTGCTGGCTGTTTAGTCCATTGTAAATACTGATTCGGGAAAAATCAAAATCTTTATACTGTATCTTTTCTATATCGTTCCAATAGGGGTTGTCGTAAATAGAATCTGGGCGGGAATTGATGTAATTTTCATATAAATCTAAAACTTCTTTTACAGCACTTATAGTTGTATCTACCCTTGAGCTAACTTGTAATTCTATTTTTTGCTTTATTCTATCAGTTGTTTTATGCTCTACACTTTTTGCTTCATCTGTTTCTACGGTACAACTAAAGAGAATGAGTAGCAGTAATAATCGTCTCATTGTATTTTTTAATCACTTACTTAATTGATGTTATTGGGGAATTTACATCATTTTTAAAAATTGAAATCACTCTGCTCTTTAATTCAATGGATTTGTTTTGGATGGCTTTTCTTAATTCTCCTGAAAATTCAGCAACAATTTTCTCAACTTCTTTATCGGACAGGATTTTATTAGCATCAACAACGATACTGCCATAATCCCAGCTCATTTGATTGCACACATTTGAAAGAGATGCTAGTTTTTGTAATAGCTGCTTTGGGACTTCACCAATATCTAAATTTCCTTTTTTTGATTTTCTCCACAGTTTTACATAAATAATTTTTTCTTTCTTT
>JAKSDI010000098.1 GCA_022360175.1 Chitinophagales bacterium | reverse complement strand
GAATGGTAATATTCTTGGTTTACCTCCTACGCCTAGTGATGTAAACTTCGATGGTGCTGGGCCAGGTGAATGCCTCGTTTGGCATCTTAGTTACGAAGATGGGTTAACAGGTGCTGAAGTAGGCGCTAATGCCGCCGATCTACAAGGTTGTTATAGCCTGTCTAACCCAATTAGTGTATTCCGAATCCAGCCAGAAGGTGGTACACTTGATGGTGGGCCGTTTACTTTCTGTGTGAGTGATGGTGTGGATGATATGATTGCTGCTGGCGATATTACTCTCACTGGAAATAGTGGTACCAACTCTGCATGGGTGGTGACCGATGTGAATGGTAATATTCTTGGTTTACCTCCTACTCCTAGTGATGTAAACTTCGATGGCGCTGGGCCAGGCGAATGCCTCGTTTGGCATCTTAGCTACGAAGATGGTTTAACAGGAGCGGAAGTAGGCGCTAATGCTGCCGACTTACAGGGATGTTATAGCTTGTCTAATCCGATCAGCGTATTCCGTATTGAAGTGAATGGAGGTATGGTTATGACAGAAGATGGGGAAACAGAAATAACTGTAACAGTTGGTGACGGTATTGATGACATCATCCATTTTGACAGTATTGATGTAGTTGGAGACCAATTCACCTATGTAGTTACGGATGATAATAATGTGATTCTTGCAGTGCCAGGAGGTGACCAAGTCAATTTCGAAGGTGCAGGAATAGGTGTTTGTCGTGTATGGGGACTGGCTTATACAGGCAATATCACCGCTATGCCAGGTGATACGGCATCTTTAGTTGATCTATCCGATGGATGCTTTGACCTGTCAGACGACTTTATTACGGTAATTCGGGAAGGCAATCTGATTGAGCCTGAATTTGAAGTATTAACTGATAAAACTATTGCCGATGTTGTGATTACTCCTTGGCCTAATCCAACTAGCCGGGCACTTAATATTCGTATTAAGCAGGAAGCAAGTGCCAGAAATGCCAGTATAAACATTATCAGCTTTTCTGGACAAGTTATGCATCGCATTGAATTAGATGGTGATGCAGCATTACAGCAACTGGAGGTAGATGTTACAAATTTCCCTGGTGGAATATATAACATACTCTATCAGTCTGAAAAAGTACAAAGGAGCGAACGCTTTATCAAGCAATAAGCTATAGAGAAATGATTTAGAAGGAAGATTAACTATTGCGAAAGTAGGTTATGGATTGGGGTATCTGGCAACAGATACTCCAATCCTTTTTTACAAAAAATTCTTATTCTATGACTATTGCACCTTGTAAACGAATATCCTCGGAAGAAGAACCAATAAAAACATTGAATTTTCCAGGTTCAACTAATCTATTCATATCCATATCAAGCATGGATAAGTCTTCCTGAAAAATGGTCATTACTACTTCTTTTTCCTGTCCTGGTTTTAAAGTAATACGCTCAAAACCTTTTAACAATTTATCATAAGGCACTATAGAACTATACTCATCCTGAATATATAGCTGAGGTACTTCATCGCCTAGTGTTTTTCCAGTATTTTTAATCTTGAATGAAATGCTAATCTTATCAAAATCAGCCTTCGCCTTTTCGGAAGAGATCCTTAAATCGCTGTATTCAAAGCTAGTATAACTCAATCCATAACCAAATGGATACAATGCATCATTTATTCTAGTTTGATGACCGTCTTGACCATTTTGAGAGCTCTTCTTATAAGGAAAATTAAATGGAATCTGCCCTACTGTTTTTGGGAAAGTTGCTGGTAGTTTTCCTCCAGGGTTATACTCTCCAAATATAGCTTCTGCAATGGCCTTCCCTCCGTATTTTCCGGGAAACCAGGCTTCAATTATAGCGTTTATATGATCATTTGTCCAATTAATGCTGAGGGGCCTACCATTTATTAATACTACAACAATCGGTTTTCCTGTAGCATGTAGCGCTTTTAATAAATCTATTTGATTACCAGGCAAATCAAGCGAAGTTCTCGACTTGGATTCTCCTACGGTAGATTCATCTCCTCCTACTACCGCGACAACCAAATCGACCTTCTTTGCCTTTTCAACAGCCTCGTCTATATAAGCTTGCTGAGTAGCACTTGGAGGAATATCATAGAGTTCTTTTTTAGGCCAGTTTTCATCATAAAAATCACATCCTTTGGCATACTGCACATCTATCTGATTTCCCGCTATATTTTCTACCCCTTCCAATACAGAAATTACTTTAACTTTTGAAGGGCCATACCTACTAATAGAATGATCTATTGCCTTTGCATTAGGGCCTGTCACCAAAACGGCTCCCAAAGATGTTTTATCTACCGGCAATAAACTTTCAGAATTCTTCAATAAAATCAAAGATTCCCTGGAAGCTTGTAGAGCTATTTTTTCACTATCCTCACTACTAACAACTCCATCAGCATACGCAGGGTCTTCAACATAGGGTTTATCAAATAATCCCAATCTAAATTTAACTTCCAAAACGTCTTTCACTCGCTGATTTATAATTTCCATTGGGACCTTCCCTTCCTCAACCAATTCTCTTAAAGGGAAAATAAAATCTTCAGCAGGGGTGAAATTGGTACGGATGTTCAGGCCTGACATAACAGACAAAAACACACTCTCTTTCATATTCTTTGACACATGATGCCTACCTTTCAAACCACCCACGGCCCAACTATCGGAAACCACATAACCATTAAATCCCCATTCATTGCGCAATATATCAATCAAAAAATAAGAGCTACCAGTGATAGGCACCCCATTATAATCATTGTAAGATGACATCACACCAAGCATATCTGCTTCAACTACTGCTTTTCTAAAGGGCTCTAAATAGATGAAGTGCATTTCTCTTTCCGTAATATGAGGATCCGTTCTAACGGCTCCATCTCTACCTCCTTTAGGCGCGCTATAAACTGCGAAATGCTTGGCAGTTGAAGCCACTCCTTCTTTCTGTAAGGATTTAACCATCTCTAGCCCAAGTTGGCTTACTAAATAGGGGTCTTCGCCATAACATTCAACCGTACGCCCCCACCTTGGGTCTCTGGCTATATCCAGGATTGGCGAATAAACATTGGTATAACCTAATGCTTTAGCTTCAGAACCAGTAATTCTGCCTATTTCAGAAACCAGTTCTTTATTCCAGGTACTACCAACACCAATTTGAGCGGGGAAACTAGTCCCACCTTCATGGCAAATACCTCTAATTCCTTCATTTGTAAAATCAACGGGGATGCCTAATCTCGTTTCTTCAATGAAAAAACGCTGTACCTCATTTATGGCTCTGGCATGTTTTGATGGTGGCCAGGAATATTCCGTATCAGCATCTGGATGGTAAGCCAGGCCATTCAAATGTTCATCAATATTTCCAATGCCATCTTTATAAATCCTGTTTTGCCATTCTTCTGTGGGTAGTTCATCCTCCAAAACTCTCTTATAACCATAAAGAGTAGCCATTTGGCAGGTCTTTTCTTCAAGCGTCATTTGGTCAATAAGGTCATCAATCCTATTACTGATGGACTCATTGGAGTTTTCATAGACATCCATCTTATTGTTCTTATTTAGATCAATCCAATCATCATGATATATTTCAGGTTTCTTCTTTTCAGATATAAATAGTTGAGCTAAAATCATATGGCTATAAAAGAAGGAGAATATTAGAACAGCAACAAGTTTTTTCACGTCCATAATCGTCTTTTTATTTGTCAATTTTCCCAATACGCATCGAGCTTCATAAAGAATTGGAGGCTCGCCTAAAATAATTTCATCTGCGGGTTTTTCAATTGGCGATAATGCTCCAAGTTGTATGTAGGCTTAATTTTATCGGCAAAATACTTAGCTTTTGCCAATTTATATTGCTGTTCTATTACTTCTGATATTTTTCCATTCCCTTTCATTCGGGCACCAAAGTGACTGTTACTTAACTTTCCGCCATGGCAATCTCTGATCCGGTTGAGAATACGATCTGCCCGATCTGGTAAAGCTTTTCTTACCCAATCTTCAAAGATTCCTGCTATATCTCCATTCAAACGTACTAAGGTATAGGCTATAGATAAGGCTCCTAATTCATGTACTTTCTTAGCCATAGCTAAGATTTCATGATCATTAAGCCCTGGAATAATTGGTGCCAGCATTACATTAACAGGGATTCCAGCCTCGGCCAGTTTTTGAATAGTATCCAGCCTGTTTTGCACTGCAGCAGTCCTCGGCTCTAATAAACGACGGATATCTTCTTCCAGTGTGGTCAGTGAAATGGAAACCCGGACTAAGTTTTTTTCGGCCATTGGTTGTAGCAAATCCAAATCTCTTAATACCAGGCTGTTTTTGGTGATAATACCTACTGGATGCCTGTGCTTCCAAAGCACTTCTAATATTCCACGTGTTATTCTAAAGCGCTTTTCAGCAGGTTGATAGCAATCTGTATTTCCAGAAAGCATAATGGGTACTGGTTCCCAATTTTTCTGCTTTAGCTTTGCATCTAACAATTTAGGGGCATCTTTTTTAACCAGGATTTTTTGCTCAAATTCAAGGCCTGCACTATACCCCCAATAATTGTGAGAATTTCTTGCGTAACAGTAAATACACCCATGTTCGCAGCCCTGATAAGGATTCATTGACCAGGCCATTCCAATATCGGGGCTATCAATCTTATTTAATATTGTTTTGGGATATACTGGGATGAATTGAGTTTGCAGGTTCTCTTCATCAGGCTGGTCATCATAAACATAATCATGAAATCGATTGGAAGGATTAATCTGTGCTCCCCTACCCTTGATATACTTGTCTGGCGGTTGCAAATGATATGATAGTTTTGTGTTTAATAGGATAGATACCATGGTGATCTGTCAGATCACCATGGTATCTATCCTATTAAATAAAACATTTAAAACAAACTTTTTGTTTTAAAAACTAATCATCTCTTTTCAAATTATACCAATCCACATTACGAGTCAGGTACATGATAATAGCTAGTATCAACAACAAGCCGATGCTTCCTAACAGTAGGGCATAATCCTGTAGTTGTAGCAAAGAGTAAAAGAAGCCGTATAAAATGGAAAGCATGCCTCCTATCAGGAAGGTGAGTTTTTTATTCTTGAGAATGAAGTATGCATAAGAAGATATCAGTAAAACAATTACTGCACAGGCCAACAAGTAAGCCCAGTTGAATGTAAGATGCTCTGAAATAGATAACAAAAGGATATAGAACAAAATAATAGCAGCACCAATCAGCAAATATTGAATTGGATGCATTCTTTTGTGGTTTAATACTTCAATAAAGAAAAAAGCAAGGAATGTGATAAAGATGAAAAATGCAGCATACTTGGCTGATCGAACTGTTTTCTGGTATTCATCTATTGGTAACAATAATTTAAGCCCAAAGGCACTACTCATATTTCGCAAAGTATAATCGGGCACTCCATACCCTCCATAGTTATCTCTTTGAGTACCGCTAATGAATGCGCCCACTCCCTGTTGAGGATAATTTCTATTAAGCTGAAGTACTTTCCATTTAGCATTAAAGCCCTCATCTGATACGCTCCGATCATCTGGGAGGAATGCTCCTTCAAAACTTGGATTTGCCCAGGAGGAGCTTATCTCTACCACATTCTCTTTCCCGAAAGGGGTGAAATAGATATCCGAACTACCATTGATATCTAGCTTGTAAGCAAACTGAAATGATTTTGTTTTAGGATCAATACTCATTGGTATGCTAGCACCTGAAGAATAAATATCTTTTGTAACGGTGCCAGGCCCAAACTGATAAGTAGAATCATTTAAACTCAAATTGATAGCAGACTGTACTCCTGCCATATCACTCAATCCAATCGTAAACAAAGCTTTATCCCATTGCAAACTGCTTTCGTCCACACTCAAAGCAGCCGAATTTAAGCTCGAAAAACTACCTTCTACTTGCAAAGATGTTGCATACAACACCACGACATAAATTCCGCGATACCGCTTCTGTGGAACAAGATCACCAGATATATTAACCGTATCTGGTAAGAAGTGAGCAAAGCCCGTATTTTTAATCATCTTACCTTCCGCATCATACTCTACCTGTTCATAAGGTACGGAAATAATAGGCCCTGCAACGGTTTGATTAAGCCCCCATTTTTCACTCACTTCCCGTACTGCATCATTTCGTATGCTTTCTCGTTCATGCACCAAGGAGGTGAGCATACTAGCAGGGATAAGCAAAATAAGGATCAAAAATCCAATGACTAATAATTTGAGTGTTACCGAATTGCGAGCCCACCGATTAAGGCGATCCCAGAAGGAAGCAGTTGACATAACAGGGAAGTTTGATATTTAAATATAATAAAAATCGCAAATTTTACTATTTTGGTATAAACAATGCCTTTTGAATGAGCCTCGCTGCTAATATAGCAGCATACGCTTCAAACCCAACAATTCATGAAATTAACCCGCAAAAATTTCTTCAAAGGACTTGCATTAGGTACCATTTCTCTCCCCTTTGCTATTCGCGCCCTGGGAGGGAAAAGTGAAGCACAGGACAATGATAGTGATAGCCCTAATATCATAACTGCTCGCAAATATCGCTGGAAGATGGTGACTACCTGGCCTCCTAATTTTCCTATTCTACAGGAGGCTTGTAATCTATATGCCCAATTGGTAGAGGAAATGTCAGGTGGGAGGATAACTATAAGAGTTTATGGTGGCAATGAGTTAGTTCCTTCTTTAGAAGCTTTTGATACGGTACGTACTGGAGGTGCAGAAATTGGTAGTGGTGCTGCATACTATTGGGCAGGCAAGGCTCCGGCAGCACAATTTTTTGCGTCTGTTCCTTTTGGGATGAATGCCCAGCAACTCAATTCCTGGCTGTTGGCTGGTGGAGGTTTAGAACTCTGGGAAGAACTGTATCGCGATTTTAATCTCGTGCCCATGGTAGGAGGTAATACTGGCGTTCAAATGGGTGGCTGGTTCAATCGAGAGATCAATAGTATAGAAGATCTCAAAGGATTAAAAATGCGTATTCCCGGGCTAGGAGGTAAAGTACTGGAAAAAGCAGGAGGTGCCCCTGTTCTGCTCGCAGGTGGTGAAATTTACACAGGACTGGAACGCGGTGTAATTGATGCAACTGAGTGGCTAGGCCCTTACCACGATACTTTGATGGGTTTCAATGATATTGCTAAATACTATTACACTCCTGGTTGGCATGAACCAGGTACTGCTCTGGAATATTTTGTCAATAAAGAGGTTTATGATGCACTCCCTAAAGACCTCCAGGCCATCCTTCAAACAGTAACCTTACGGATCAATCATTGGGTGCTTTCTCAAATGGAAGCCAAAAATGCAGAAGCTTTGGAACAATTAGCAAAAACCGATCTTAACATTCGATCTTTCCCCAAACCTGTAATAGATCAATTGCGAATTTACACCGAAGAAGTCATAGCAGACATTACGGCTAAAGATCCTTTTGCTAAAAAAATCTACGCTTCTTATGAAAGCTTCCGTCAGAAAGCAGCTAATTATTCTTTGATCACGGAAAAGCAGTTTTATAATTTGATACAAGGGCCTACGACACTGGAAGTGGGATAACCTCTTATTGAAAAGCTCTTAATGTTATAGATATCCGTTTCCCCTGGTACTTCCTGAAGCGCGGCACTTCATGTGTCCAGTATTGATTTGTTTGCCAGGGTATTATTAGCACTTCACCATTTCTCAGGGTTAAATCCTTATATCCTGTGCCCTGGTAAGGCCTTAATCTAAAAATACGTTCCTCTCCCAATGAAACAGTAACGATGGGAGTATCAGGAATTAAATCTCTGCTATCATCTCTATGCGGGCCGATATAATGACCTTTTGTACCATCATACCAATTTAGCAACAACCCATTTAATTGGGCATCAATATTTTCACGAGACCAATCTAAAAAAGGTTGCAATACATCTTCTATTGGCAGGGCATTATTTTGTGATCCTGTATATCGATAGTTTTTGCCATACGCCTGTTGCCATCGAGGAGTAGGAATTTCTTTACCATGCATTTTCACTATATGGAACTGTTCTGGGTGTTTATTCCACAACTGAATAAATTTCTCATACCCCCAATTAAACTCCGGAATTAATTGCGATATAAATATTTCATGTTTATCATTGAGTAGAACGCGATCAAAGAGTAGCTCGTTTTTCATAGAGAATAGCATTTTGCTACCAAATATAATCAAAAAGACTGGCAGATCGGGTTTTAGTTGATAAGCATAGAATAGCCCACAACTTTTCTCACGAACAAGGCTTAAGCGAGTATATTTTACGAGATGTACAAATTACAACAAGCCTGGAATCAATGATAGTTGTGAGCCGTTTTCCTACCTCTAAAGCTCTACTTTGCAGAAAGTATTTTAAGCTTCTCAGAGTACTTACACATTTGCCAATGTTTTATCCCATATTCCTGTAGCAGCCGTTATTTGTGCATATTCGCTAAAATCTCTTGCCTTTCGCCCCAGCACTTTTTCAATATCATTGCTGACAACATCATTGCCTGGTGCATCAAGTACTTCCGAGAAAAGGTAATTTATTAACCATACATAATCAGAATCAACACCCACTTCTTTCAAAACATTTATGTAAGCTGGCAAAGTAATAGATTCGAAATTGATGTTTCTTCCACTTGCCTTCTCGATCTCTTCAACTACTTCCTTAAAAGTAAGTACTCGTGGGCCAGTCAACTCATATACCTGTCCATTGTGCCCTTCATTCATTAATGAAGCTACTACTACTTCTGCTATATCCCCTGTGTCTACATATGGTACTTTGGCATCTGCTTTTGGCAATGCAACATACCCTGTCTGGATAGGCTCCAATAAGAAACTCTCACTGAAATTTTGCATAAACCAACTTGCCCGTACAATGGTAAAATCGATGCCTGAATGAATCACTACTTGTTCGCATAATTCTGCTTCACGCTCTCCTTTACCTGATAAAAGTACCAACTTACTAATCCCGCATTGTTTAGCTATTTTAACCAATCCTTCAATAGCATCTAAAGCTCCGGGGACTGCCAGGTCGGGCTGAAAAGTGATATATACTTTATCCATCCCTTCCAAAGCAGTACGCCAGGTATCGGGTCTTTGCCAGTCGAATGGAGGTTGTCCACTACGCGATCCTATCCTAACATTCTGATCCAATGATTGTAGTTGTTGTACTACTTTACGGCCGGTCTTACCAGTACCGCCAATTACTAAGACATTAGTTGTCATTTTATATAGATTTAAAGTGTTAATTTGAGAAATATATTAAGAGAGAGCACATTTAATTAATCTTTTTATGGTGGCATCTTTTTACCCATATCTACGTTGCGTACTCGTGTTAATAGATATGGCTATTTCACTCCGCCGCGCCTTGATCTGAGCAAAAATCTGATCCACCAAAAAAGCAACCTAATTATGCGCTCTTACTTAAGTAAGTAATCAAATTAAGTTTACGAAAATAAATTTTGATGTATCTTTATAAATTATGAGATACATCAAAGATTTGACAGCGGAGCAGATAGAAGACTTGACAAATGGATACCGTAAGGGGGGCAGCCATAATTACCGTATTCATTGCCAGAGTATTCTTCTATCAAATTCGTGCTTATCGATTCCAGAAATATCCATGAGGTTAGAAGTTAGTCAAACTTCTCTTTATAGTTGGTTTAACCGCTGGGAATCAGAAGGCATCGAAGGCTTAAAGATTCGTAAAGGT
>JAKSDI010000307.1 GCA_022360175.1 Chitinophagales bacterium | reverse complement strand
ATGTGAGGTGTACGATGTGGGATGTACGATGGAGGGTGTACGATGTGGGATGTACGATGGAGGGTGTACGATGTGGGATGTACGATGGAGGGTGTACGATGTGGGATGTACGATGGAGGGTGTACGATGTGGGATGTCGGTGTACGGTGTGTGGGTTTTGGGTAAGTTGTTCCAAAATGACTTGCAATGTCTACTAAAATAAAAATTACTATTTTTTGGCTATTGCTGCAATTCTTAAAACGTGATTAATTTTGAACACGTTCTTAAATAACTTCATTACCAAGTGCGCCACTTATGAACAAGAAAAAAATTCTGAATGATCCAGTCTATGGCTTTGTAGGCATTCCTTATGGAATCATCTTTGACCTCGTAGAACATCCTTTCTTCCAGCGCCTACGCCGTATCAAGCAGACCAGCCTTACTCATCTTGTATATCCTGGTGCTTTGCATACTCGATTTCACCATGCTATTGGTGCACTTCATCTCATGCAGCAAACTATTGATGTATTACGCTCAAAGGGGGTTGAGCTCACAGAAGCAGAAGCAGAAGGGGTATGCCTTGCTATTCTTCTACATGATATAGGACATGGCCCTTTTTCTCATACGCTGGAGCATACTTTAATGGAAGTCACGCATGAGTCTATTTCATTGTACTTCATGGAGTATTTCAATGAAATTTATAAAGGGCGTCTTGATATCGCTATTAAGATTTTTAAAGGTCAATATCATAAACCCTTCCTCCATCAATTAGTATCAGGGCAATTAGATATGGATAGGATGGATTACCTGAGTAGAGATAGTTTCTTCACAGGTGTACATGAAGGAGTAATTGGTTATAGCAGGATCATCAAAATGCTTTCTGTTAGCAATGGCGAATTGGTTGTAGAGGAAAAAGGAATCTATTCTATTGAAAAGTTTTTGATTGCTCGCAGGCTGATGTACTGGCAAGTATATTTGCACAAAACGGTTCTTTCAGCCGAATTAATGTTAATTGTTGCATTTAGGAGAGCAAAAGATATATCCAAAGAAGGTAAAAAACTCCCTGCTTCCCCAGCTTTACAATTTTTTCTAAATAATGAACCCACGGCCACTGACTTTGAAAGCCGCCGTGATGAATTATTAGCCCACTTTTCTCAATTAGATGATTTTGATGTCGTTTCTGCTCTAAAAGCATGGCAAAACTCCGATGATCGATTACTTGCTTTCTTATCTTCTTCTATTATAAATCGCAAATTATTTCGACTAGAATTTAGCGATACTCCATTTGAAAAAACTTATGTAGATACGGTTAAAGAAAAAGTACATCAGTGGAGTGAGATTGATCGAAAGTATTTGCCCTACCTTGTACTGGAAGGCAAAGAATCAAATAGTGCTTATCGCAAATTTGATGATGAAATAAAGATATTATATAAAGATGGTTCCGTAAAACCTGTATCCAGTAGTGTTGCCATTCACCTTCCACATCAAGAGGTAACCAAATATTATTTGTGTTATCCGAAGATCAAGTAAGGTTTGCAAAATTATTTTAAAGGATTAAGGAAACTATTGCTTCTACTTTTGCATTATGTAGTTTTCACACTATTTGCAAAAGCAAGAGCACTATGGTCAAGAAATCACCCAACATTAGTGATCCAGCTATTGGGCAAGAGCGTATTATTTTATTTTTACTGGCAGTAGTCCAGTTTTCCCATGTGCTGGATTTTATGATCATTATGCCTCTGGGTGCGCAATTCATGCGCATCTTTGATATTTCACCACAGCAGTTCAGCCTTATTGTATCCTCTTATGCTGGTACTGCTTTTGTGGTGAGTTTATTTGGAGCTATGTTTATCGATCGCTTTGACCGGAAACAAGCATTGCTCTATACCTTTATTGGGTTTACAATAGGTACTTTAGCTTGTGGAATGGCTTCCAACTATTACTTCTTTCTCATTGCTCGTAGTTTGACAGGAGCTTTTGGAGGATTATTAAGTGCTTTGGTATTATCTATCATTGGCGACACTATTCCTTTAAAACGTAGGGGGCATGCTATGGGCATGGTGATGACTGCCTTTTCTGTAGCTTCTGTCGTTGGAATACCTGTAAGTATCTATCTAGCTGCGGCAACAAACTGGCGAACTCCATTTCTCTCTTTAGGCGGGATATCCTTTATCGTATGTATATTTCTTTATACCTCTCTGCCTCCAATGCGCAGGCATCTCGAAGGAGAGGGCATACAACGCAATCCTATTAAGGTAATGACTAATATTTTTGGCGATAGTAATCAACGAATGGCTCTTTTATTTACCATTATCTTAATGCTCGGGCACTTTACTATCATTCCCTTCATTGCTCCTTATATGCAGAAAAATATAGGCTTTTCTGATTACGAGGTGAGCTACATTTACTTTATTGGTGGATTAATGACTGTATTTTGCTTGCCCTATTTTGGGAAACTAGCTGATCGGCATGGACATGCCCGAGTGTTTACATTTGCAAGCTTTTTTGCTTTACTATCTATTTTTGCCATTACCAATTTACCTCCTGTATCTATAGCATTAGCATTAGTGGCTACTTCCAGTGTTTTTGTTGTAGCCAGTGGTAGAAATGTACCAGCCACAACCATGGTTACTTCAGTAGTACGCCCTGAAACAAGAGGAAGTTTTATGAGTGTGCGCGCTTCTATTAATGAAGCGGGGCTTGCTATATCTTCTTTCATTGCCGGTTTGATAGTAACAGAAAATGCTGATGGTAGCCTGGCTAATTACCAATATGTAGGTTATGTAGCTATGCTTATGAGTATATTGGCCATTGCGATTGCCTGGAAGCTGAAAGTCGTGGAGTAATTGGAGGTGAGAGTCGGAAATTGGAGATTGGAAAAAGATTTCGACTCTGAATGAAGTTGCACACATGATATAACATATGACTTCATCCGAAGTCGAAATAAGCATCATGAGCATTTTCAACAATTTTTTGACTTCTCCGAAGTCTTTTCGACCGTTTAATGTTTGTAACCGAGCTTTCTTCTTAAAAAATTGCTCTATAGGCATTGCATATAAGCTTAAAATGTCTTTATATTTGTACTAACAGTACTCGCCACGCTTCCCATCAGCTCAGCGTACCAGGGCGAGTCTTCTATTTTTATGCATTATTTTCTATGCATTACGATAAACCTGCCATTCATATTTCCGATCAGATTCGACTACTTGAATCCAGGGGCTTGTCCATCCTGGATAAGGAATTAGCAATTCATTTCCTTAAAAATGTAAGTTATTATAGGTTGGCTGGTTATTGGTGGCCACTACAAGAAGACAAAACAGAACATACGTTTAAAAAAGGGAGTCAGTTTGAAACGGTGATTCAGCTCTATAATTTTGACAGAGAGTTAAGGCTCATTGTATTCAATATGATTGAGCGTATTGAAATTGCTATACGCACTTATCTTATCTACGATTTTTCCAACCATTACGATCCCTGGTGGTTTGAGGATGTGACGCTTTTCAAGAACCATACCTATTGGAAAAAACATCTTCAATCCATCAAAAAGGATATCAGCCGTAGTAAAGAAGTGTTTATCGCCGAGCACAAGAAAAAATACCACCAGGATGACCGCTGTCCTCCAGCCTGGAAAACGCTGGAGGTTGTTTCTTTGGGTATACTCTCCAAGTTATATGCTAATCTGAGAAACAATCTTCCCGAGAAAAAAGGAATGGCAGAAAAACTAGGGGCAGGCAATCATACCTATCTCAGTAGCTGGCTACAAAGTATTTCTGTGGTTCGCAATATATGTGCACATCATAGCCGCTTATGGAATCGAAACCTTCCTACTCCTCCCAAGTTATTGACCAGAGCACCACTGCCCTGGATTAAAGCTATTGGTGTAGACCGGCACTCCTTCTACCCTATTGCCTCCATCATGTTATACCTTTTACAAACGATCAGCCCTGATAATCATTTCATCCAGAGGATAGAAGATTTACTCGCCAAGTATCCTACTATAGATACCAAAGCAATGGGGTTTCCTGAGGCATGGCAAGAAGAAAATTTATGGAGTTGTAGATAAAGTCTAAGTGCCAGGACAAATTAAATCACATATTATCTTGAGTTGCTTTTTATTCCATGTTGTGTTAAAAAGCCTCAGTGAAGCACCGCTTCACTTACGTTTTTTGCCTTACCTGGAACAAAAATCTATCTCAATATAATGGTCACTCAATTTTGTCCTGACACTTACCTTACTACAAACTTACTTACCTCCTCATTATGCTGGCTACTCAACCTTAATATATAGGTTCCTTTTTCAGCAGTTGTCATATTCAGGAAGTGAGAATGGTTTGTTATTTGATGCGTTTCTATTAACTGTCCTTTGATGCTATAAATTTCTGCCTCAAAAGGCCCTTCCCAATCATCATTGATACGTATTCCCAACCAGCCAGTTGTTGGATTGGGATATAGGATCAACTCATTAACAGCACCTGCATCAACAGGCAAACCATCAATCCACTCTGCCAATTTCTCAATATAAATATCATGGATGATAGAACGGGCTAAAGGAGGCATTTGATTAGAAGACAGGCTTGCATCCCGCACCCATATTTCTGATTCTGCATGATAACCTGGTTTCACCAATAATCGATCAGCATCAGAGTTGGAGCTTTGAGTAGGTTGATTAATGATATTTTGTAGATGCAAAGGCACCTGAAAACGGAAATCCATATTAACACCTAATATCCCGCCAGGGCGATGGCAAGATGCACAGTTTGCATCAAGATAAGAACGAATACGCAGCGATAAATCTGCTGTTTCATCATCTATAGCATACCCTCGAGGTTGATCATTAGGGTTAGGCACTGATTGATCTAATATACCCAACTGACTTAAATAGTCGAGCTGGTTCATTACTCCTGCTTCTGGATAATCATATGTCCCATTCAACTGATAGGTTTTGACACCGAGTATATAATTAGCATTAGAGGTATGGCAACTTAAGCAATCACCCCGGCTGGGAAAATCCCAGGTTTGGGTACCTGCTGGCACACCGTTTTCGTAAAGTGTATAATCCTGTGAAGCTTCTGCGGGCAAAAGGACAGCATCTGTACCTTCTTCATTCCATTTATAGGTCAGGCCATAACCTCTTCCCTCTTTACCTACGATGAAAAAGCGAGTTTCCAGCTTTACATTTTCTTCCATATTGTCACTAACTGGCAAATCAAAGTGTTTGATAAACACTGTCCCCTCCGGGAATAACCAATCACCTAAGCTACTAAATTGAATCCGCTCTGAAGGAGTATCAAAATCACCATCATTAGGGATAGCCATCCAGCGTTTTTTCAATGCCCTGTCCGACCATAATGGTGTATTAACAGTAAAGGGAATAATACCATCGGCCACTTCCAGGGTATTCATATTTGTAAAAACGCCCAATTCAGATAAAAGAGTAGCCGGATCTGGTGTAATTTCCTGTGCTTTAAGGCGCAGTATTTTCCCTGGATTTTTAAAATAGGTAACACCATCATTTACATAGCTCAATAAAGTCAGCAGTACATCTCCATTTGGCATAGGGAAAATGCCGGTAATACCATTACCTGCAGGTAAATCAAGCCCTAGCGTTTCAATATTATAAATCAAAACATCTCTTTCCGCTTCTTGCCCGATTTCATCATAATCCAGTGTCATAATTCGCCCTGTATTATAATCTGCAAAAAGATATTTCCCATACAAGTCGGGATATAAATTACCGTGATAAACACTTCCACCAATGATACATCCTCCAAAATCACGACCATAACTATGTATTGGTTCTTTATCAAACCCTATCAGGTTGTCTGGCTCCGGAATACTTAACAATTCAGACGTAGTATCTCCTTCCATATAGGGCCATTGCAGGTTATCTTCCTTTTCAATGAAAGAAATTTCCTCACGCGACACATATCCTACATCCGACAACCATATGCGATCACCAACAGCATCATAGCTAACAGAATATGGGCTACGAATACCAATAGCATAAAACTCTTCTAAAATACTTCCATCTGTGTTTTGCCATGGATTATCGTTCGGAATAGAATAACCCTGCGAATAAGTATCTCCCCAGGCAGGGTCTGGTGGCCCCCACTCTGCTGGTTGTGGCTGGCGGCGAATAGGATGACTTCGAGTCGGGTCATTATCTACATCAATACGCAATAGCCCACTCATTAAAGCCCGATCCAGCCTTTGGGTTGATTTTTCAATATTTACTCCCTCTCCTTCTTTAGGGTTACCTTCATCTCCTACTGCCAGATATAAAAAGCCATCTTCTGGATGGAAAAACATAGCTCCTCCATTGTGCCACGTATTGCGGTCATATTGTTGAAAGAGAATTTCTTCGGTATCGGCATCAAAGGTGCCTGAGCCTTCATCCCAGCGAAACTTAGATAATCGGTTGAAACCCTCTTCCCAGGGAATTTGAAATCCAGATGGTTTATGCCTGTAGTATATAAATATAAGTTGTTTTTCTGGTGCTGCAGGATTGCCAAACTCTGGATGCAAAGCAATGCCAGTAGTACCAGCTTCACCTCCTTCAAAAGCCCGATCTTTAATATCAAGTATCAGCTCTTGCGTTTGATTTTCAAATGAGACGCGCCATACCTCTCCTAGTTTACTTAATACCAATACATCTTCCGTACCCGGAAAAGGAATGATGCGCAAGGGAGCCGCGATACTAAGGTTCGGCCAGGGATCTTCCAGTGTCCAGGCACCACTAGCACCTGGTATTTTATCTGAAAAAACGCCATTGAGATAAGGCCCCATGTCACCAGGTGGTGGTGGTGGAGACTCCATCAGTGAAAAAGCCGTAAGGACAAGTATTGCTATAAAAAGAAGGCGCTTGAACATAACATCTGGATTTAAGTAGCGGCGAGGCCTATCGCCTAATGAGTTTCTGAGAATGAATTCGCCAGTTACAGGATAACGAATTTAAACTTCAAAGATAGTATAGTCAGCATATATCAACTTACTTTCAAGTACTGCTTTTTGTCACCCCAAAGTATAAACCATCATACTATTTTTGCTTAAGCATTATAGATATTAACATGATAGGCATCAATGTGCGATAATTAGAAATAGTTCGCTAATTTAGAGGATGAAACATGCCTATCAGGCCAAAATGGCTTTCGTAATGCAACAACCATTGAAAAATAGAACATGGATTTAAAAATTATCGCTGCGAATGATATTCTTGCGAATGTCATCCATTCCAATTACAGGGTCTTGGTGGTGTTAGATCGAATGGGGATAAAGCTGGGATTCGATAATAAGACCATTGAACAAATAACAAGGGAAAACAATATTAACACTGGAGCTTTCCTTATTATCCTTAATATTTTTTGCAACAATAACTACATTCCTGATGTAGGTAAAAACTTCGAATTCATTCCAGATTTCTTGAGGTATTTAAAAAGCTCTCACCATTATTTTCTAAATGAAAAAATCCCTGCTATTCAACAAAACATACACAAATTAGTCTATCATCTCCATGATTCAAGGACCGACCTGGTAGAGTCTTTTTACAATAAATATATTGAGGAAGTTACTGAACACATGGATTATGAAAACGAGACGGTATTTCCTTACATTGAAGATATCTATGATGTCTTTTTGAAAAAGAGCACGATCAGTTCACCTATGGCAGAATATGACATCAGCATTTATGGTGAGCACCATGACGATATTGAAGATGTATTAAAAGATCTTAAAAACATCCTCATCCGCCATTTACCACAAAAGGAACAAGGAAAAACGAGGAGAATTGTGCTACAACAATTGTTCGAGTTAGAATCTGATTTGTATAGCCATACCCGAATTGAAGATGAGGTATTGATACCTCTTGTAAAAGAATTAGAAAACGACCTTCGCCCTTTAATAAGTATGACTTAAAAGGACTTAATACTGAACTGAGGATTTTGAAAAAAGAAGAAATTAAAATATTGCTAATAGAAAAGTCGGACATAATCCGAAAGGGTTTGTCTGTTCTTTTAATAGAAAAAAACAATACCCCTTTAAGTATAGAGCAATACAATGGAGATGGTGATTTATTACATTATATTCATCATGCATCACCCAAAATATTAATAGCTAGTCCTTCCTTTTTCGATCAAAACAAAAAGCAAATCAGTGCTTTAAAAGAAAAATACCAACTACTATTGGTTGGCTTAATATATGCTTTCCAAGATCCCGACAGCCTAAGCAGCTTAGATGCTCTTATATATATAAATGACAGGGCAGAAAAGGTTCAAGCTACTATCAACGAACTGCTCAAATCCTATCCTACGATGAATACCCATTCCTCAAACGAACCTTTGAGTAGTAGGGAAAAAGAAATTCTCAAACTGTTGGTAAATGGAAATACAACCAAGCAAATTGCCACTGCTCTCCATATTAGCCCGCACACTGTAAATGCCCATCGGAAAAATATCATGCGGAAGCTGGATATAAAAACCGTTTCAGGCCTTACCATTTATGCTGTATTAAACAATATCATTACACTAAAAGAAGCATAGTCTTAATAGCATACTCTATTAGAAGTCTACTCGTTTTTCATAGTCAAATATTGATTATGGTATTCATCTCGCAATAAATAGCTATTGGTAGCTATGTTCTCTAATTAAATCCCTTCTTCTAGCTATTGTCCAGTTTCCTGTTATTTCTAATCTTTGTTTTTATCAAATTAAAAAATTATTCAAAGGCAGGAACAACAAATAATGCTTGCCATTTCAAACCTCTTACGAATATTAAATTTACAGTAAGTGGTTCTATTTTTGAATAAAAGCCCTTGGTATGAAATATCAAAAAATACAAAAGACACTTCCATACTTCAAAAAGGAGAATACAAAGCAGCTAATCGAATTGCAAAATAAAAAAACAGGGGTAATACATATTACACAAACTTCAAGTAGCATCCGCACCTTTGGTGTCTCTGCCAAACATTTTTTCAAGCCCTCTGAACAAGAAAATAGTATCAATTTAAATGCAAATAATTGCTTTAATATAGATTTATAAAATCCTTAGGCGCGTTCTTCAAGAATTCTTATTTAATATTACAGAATTCGCAAGATTAGAAAAAACGGCTCACGTCTGGCGCTCTATATTCAATTAGTATATCCAATAAACACAGCTTGAAACAACAGACGTATCAGAAAGGCCATCGCAGCATGACACTGATTGCGCAATAAATAGCTACAAGTAGCTATGCTCCCTATTTAAATCCCTTCCTCTAGCTATTGTTCAATTTCCTTTCATTCCCAACCTTTGCCATTGTTTAGATTTAGTCTAAATTAAAAAAACCACACACCTATGCATCGAATATTTACTTTTGCTTTTCTATTTATTACATCTCTCACCGCACAAGGCTACGTGCTGGTTTCAGTTGGTGCGTCCTATATCCAACAAGCCTACTACATTTTTAGTGATGATAATATCAACACTCTTGACATCACCACTACAATTTTCATAAGATAATGAGGACTGCCACGCTGTACTGTTTTTTACTGTTGCTGGGACACCACATTTCCTATTCTCAAGATAGCCAGCTTGATACGATTCCCTGGTCAATCGATTTAGACGACGTAGTAGTAACAGCCCAATATGCCCCAACCGATAGTCGTAGTGCCGTACACCGCGTCCGTATCATTCAACAGGAAGAAATAGCACAGCGTGGTGTAGTCAATCTTGAACAGCTGCTTCGGCAGGAGTTGAATATTCGGATTTCGCAAGATTTAGTACTAGGTAGTAGTCTAAATCTCCAGGGTATAAGTGGGCAGAATGTCCAAATAATGATTGATGGTATACCAATAATCGGCCGGGTTGGTGATGATATAGACCTAAGCCAGGTAAGCCTTAATAATATTGAGCGAGTAGAAATTGTAGATGCACCTCTCTCTGTAAATTATGGTACGAATGCATTGGGTGGAGTGATTAATTTAATCACCAAAAAATCACAATTACACCGCTTTGACACACAAGTGGAATATCAACAGGAAAGTATTGGCCGTAAGAATCTGAACGCAGCTTTAGGTGTTCGGCCTACAAAAAAATTGCTCATTCGCTTTCAGGGTGGGTACAATAAATTTGATGGCTTCGACAATGTGAAAGACAGCATCGAAACGGATGAACGTAGTTTTCAATGGAACCCCAAAGAACAGTATTTTGCAGGAGGGTCAGTGCGCTATGATTTTGCAAAAGAACAACATATTCGGTATGCGATCAATTGGTTTGATGAAGAAGTAATCAATCTGGGTAGTATCCGCCGTCCACAATTTAAGCCTTATGCTTTTGATGATTATTACTACACTACACGCCATGATCACTCATTACACCAGGAGGGAGCAATAGGAGATAATTATTTCCTAAAAACGACCATAGGATATAACTATTTCCAAAGGAAAAAGAACACTTATCGCTTTGATTTTGATACCGAAGAAAAAAGTGAACTTGCCAATGAGCAGGACACTACTCGTTTTAATGCCTGGGTATTCCGCCCTGTTTTAGCTTCCAGGTACAGTGACAAGAAATTGAATTTTCAGGCAGGGATAGACATTCGTTATGAAGATGCTCTTGGCCAACGCATCAACGATGAATCATCCAACAAAGAAAACTTTAGTGAGATTAGTGATTACGCTGTTTTTGGAAGTATACAATACCAGGCTTTTGATCAACTTGTTTTACAAGCTGGTGCACGAATAGCCTACAATTCCCGTTTCGATGCGCCTGTTGTACCCTCATTCAATCTAAAATATGCGCTTTCTGAAAACCTCACTTTGCGCTCTTCTTATGCCAAAGGCTTCCGTTCTCCCTCACTCAAAGAACTGTTTTTCTACTTTGTAGATGCCAATCATTTCATACTAGGCAATGCAGACTTAAAAGCTGAAACATCTAACAATTACCAGTTATCCCTTGACTGGCAAACCAAAATAAAAAGCCAGCATTTTGAAGCATCAGCAACCGCTTTTTTCAATGATATAAAGCACAAAATAGACCTATATCAATATGTTGAGATAGATGGCAAATTGGTACCTGCTGCCGAGGTAGGGCAAACCTCTACTCAGTATGCTTATTTCAATCAGAGTCGGTATAAAACGGTAGGAGGTAATCTGCGCTTAAACTATACAGTCAAAAACCTCAGCCTCAATCTTGGTTGCTCTCCAATTGGACGATACAATCTACTATCCGAATCTACGGATGATGTTTCACCATTCACCTTCGTCTTTGAAACAAACGGAAATATCAGTTACCGTTTCCCTAAGCAAGCGTTACAATTGTCACTATACATCCGCCACAACGATAAATTGATTAGATATTTCCAGGATTATGATGATGAAGATAATCCTGTTACTGGAGAATTGATCCAGGATGGGTTTACACTATCTGATTTCACCCTATCAAAATATTTCTGGAAAAAACGAATTCAGTTCATCGGAGGTGTTCAAAACATCTTTGATGTTCGCAATGTGCCTTTTAGCGGTGGTTCCGGTGGTGCACATTCTGGCGGTGGTAGTTCCACTCCTGTTGGCATGGGTAGAAGTTGGTTCGTCAGATTAAGCTGGCAATTTGGTTGGGGAAGTTGAATGAATTTATAGAGCAATAATTCTTTGATTAAAAGATAAACCATGGCAAGAAATAAACATCGCGATACATTGCAAATAGTCTACCAAAACAGTATGGGATATATTGGTAGGTGCCCATGCTGCGAAGAAATTCAATTTTGCATTGGGAATTTGGTCAGTTTTATGCCTCAAGATGCTTTTTTAAAATTATACCATTCTTTCCAAAAGCTAAATGAAGATATCAACGAACAAGCACACGATAAGTCGAGTGGTAAAAAGGTAATGGTACGTACGCCGGTAGATAATCTTCTGCTTTCTTTCTCGATTAAGGAGTTTTTGCAAGTAATACAGCTGTTTGACAAGATGGCAATCAAAATCCAACTATCAGATTCTTTGACAAGGATTGAAAATTTAAATTAAAAGCCTGCCTATGTATAAGTATTTTCTTTTACTCCACATTTTAGCTGCTACCGTATGGGCCGGAGGGCATCTTATTTTAGCAATTACTGTATTGCCCGCTGCTTTAAAGAAAAAAGACCCGGAGGTACTGCTAAACTTTGAGCATCGATACGAACGAATTGGTATCCCTTCCTTGCTGATATTAGTTCTCACCGGGCTACATATGGCTTATACATTATTGCCTGATTTCTCACAATGGTTTTCTTTTGACACCCATATTTCAAAGCATATCACCATCAAACTTTTACTACTGGCCAGCACTATTCTTTTAGCGTTGCATGCCAGACTACGTCTTATTCCACATTTAAAAGCCAAAACATTACCACTACTTGCCATTCATATCATTATGGTAACGGTAATAGCTATGCTTTTTGTAATGACTGGATTAAGTTTTAGGATGTCATTTTTTTAATCAACGAGATAGGATGAAACATATATTTACAAGTATTTTACTTTTCTTTTCCATAATGGCGATGGCTACAAACTCGCCTCAGGATACTTCCAAAACAGAAAAGTTTGATTGGTCCAACTTCACTCTAAAGGGTTATGGAGTAGTAAATTACTACAACTACGATTGGGATACGGATAGTACTAAACGAAATGAATTCGATGCAGAAAGGCTAAACTTATACCTGGGTTATCACTTCTCTGAAAATATCATTTTCAAGTCGGAGATTGAATTTGAGCATGGCGGTACTGGTGTAACTAAAGAATTTGACAAGTTTGAAGAATTTGGAGAGTTTGAAACAGAGGTAGAAGCCGGAGGAGAAATAAAATTAGAGCAGGCACATATACTTTTCAAAATCCGGCCGTGGCTGAATGTTCGCGTTGGCCGTTTAAAAATGTATTTAGGCTTGCACTCAAAAATGGATGAACCTGTTGAATATGCCACTACTTACCGGCAGGAGATGGAAAATGAACTATTGCCATTGGGATGGTATGAAAATGGGGTAGAACTATCCGGAAGACTAGGACAAAATCGCAACTGGGAATACAAACTATACGTTGTTAGTGGTTTGGACGGCACTGGTTTCAGTTCACGAAACTGGATAAAACGGGGCCATCAAACGAGATTTGAAACTGTATTTGCCGATGCCATCGCTTTTGCAGGAAGGTTTGACTATTATTTTGATGATAAAAACAGCATTGGCGTAGCCTCTTACATAGGAAATAGCAGTCCCAACCGACCCAAAAAAGACCTGTCGGTAGATGCTTATGTAAGCATTTCTGATATCCACTTCGATTTTCAAAAAGAAGCTTTCAAATTAAGAGGTATGTTCTTATATGGCATCCTCCAAAACGCAGAGCGGGTATCAGAAGCCAATCGAAATCTTTCTAATAACCTAAATGTAAAGCGTACTCCTGTTGGTAGTGCTGCTTTAGGCTTGTACGTAGAAGGAGCCTACAATATTCTTTCTCTCTGGCAGAAAGAACGGGTATTAGATGTCTTTGCTCGCTACGATTACTACGATAGTATGTTTAAGGTAGAAGGAGAAATTTTTGATAATCCACGATGGGAGCGAAGTACCATCACTGGTGGAATCAATTATTTCCCACATGAGCAGATCGTTCTAAAAGCCCATTATTCTCTTAGAACATTGGGCTTAACGGAAGAGAATAAAGAGCGTACATTTTCGATGGGTATAGGATTTGAATTTTAATTTTAAACAAAATAATTATGTTTTTTACAAAACTCACTACAAAAAGTGCTTTACTACTATTGCTGCTTTCAGTGATTTCTTTTTCTGCATGTGATAATGATGATGAGGAGCCAATAACTGAAACTCAAGATTTTAGCAGTCAGCTCACTAATATTACCAACAACGTTATTCTAGCAACTTATGATGACCTTGCTGGTAAAGCCAATACACTCCTGACAGAAGTAGAAAAACTAGAAGCAGACCGTACTGCTATCAATCTAAATAATGCGCGTGGCGCATGGAGAGATGCAAGAGCTCCATGGGAATCTTCTGAAGGTTTCCTCTTTGGCCCAGTTGATACTAAAGGTATTGACCCTGCTATTGATGATTGGCCTGTTAACGTTATCGATCTTGATGGGGTACTGGCAAGTAATGATGTTCTTACAGAGCCATTTATTGACGGGCTAGAAACCGGTTTGAAGGGCTTCCACACGATTGAATACCTCCTATGGGGTGCTGATGGAAGTAAGGAGATTGGAAACTTTACTGATCGTGAGTTTGAATATCTTTTAGCTACTGTAGAAAATCTAAAAAACAAAACTCAGGTTCTTGCTGACTCTTGGTCTGCCAGTAACGAAGACTATGGTAGTAATCTAATCAATGCAGGTGAATCTGGCAGTTTGTTTGTTAGCCAAAAAGCAGCATTAGAGCAGCTTGTAGAAGCTATTGTTGGTATCTGTGACGAAGTAGGTAGTGGTAAAATAGCGGGGCCACTAGGTGACTCAGCTCCTAATCCTGTTGAGGAAGAATCTCGTTTTTCTCACAACTCCAAGAATGACTTTGCTAACAACATGCGAAGCATTTCCAATATTTATAACGGAAGCTATAATGTTGGTAATGGTGGTTTGACTGATATCATCTTAGATCAGAATGCCGCACTTGATAAAACGGTTCAGGATGCCATTACAGCAGCAATTAGCTCAATAGAAAACATCCCTGGCAACTTCAGTGATGCGATCTTCGACGATAGATCAGATGTAGAAAATGCGAAAGACAAAGTACTGGAATTAAAGCAAATTTTAGAAGAACAAGTAACGCCTATTATCTCAGGCTTATAGAAGCTGATTCTTTAATATAGGATTTCTTATTAAAAGGAATTTCTTATTAGAGAATACTAAATTCTGAACGTGTGTTAAATGGAAATGCTCCATAGGCTTTGCTTATGGAGATTTCCATTTTAGGCATTTATAGCTTTCCCGGAATCAATACCGGCCTGTCAAAACAACTTATTCGTTTTGGTTTGCACAAAAGGCACCACAGATTACCCGTCTTTTCAGTGTTAACAAAGCACTAGCCAATTGGACGTATACATCACTAAGTTTATAAAACTGATAAGTTATGAACAAATATTTTGTTACAGCTACTCTTTCCATATTTACACTAGTTTTTGTAGCGTGTAAAAAAGATAATACAGAACCTCTTCCTGACTTCAGTGAAGAATACCAGGCAGGGGGTGCTACAACTATATATACCGCTAATGCATTTGCATTTGCCACTCCTGCTCCCAACTTAAATGCAGAAAACCTGGCTACTCACCTCGATGGAGATGCGGAGTTTGAGATATCATTTGTTTCACCTCCCGCCAATATTTCCTATGGACTAGGGTCTGTTTTTAACAATAAATCTTGTATCTCCTGTCACCCTTCTGATGGCAGAGCTGCCCGTCCTGATGATTTAAACGATTTTTCTGGTTTCTTCTTGAGAACGAGTATTCCTGGCACAGACCCACATGGTGGCCCCAATCCCGTTCCTGGTTATGGTACTCAAATCCAAAATCAAGCGATATTTGGTATGTCACCAGAAGCAGAGTTTGAGGTCACTTATATTGAAACGGAAGTTACCTATCCTGATGGTGATAAAGCTTCATTGCGCAAGCCTGTCTATAATCTAAAGAATCCATATATCCCTATGCCATCGGATGCTATGTTTTCTCCAAGAATTGGGCCTCCCGTATTTGGCCTAGGTTTATTAGAAGCTATTCCTGAAGAAAATATCTTAGCGAATGTTGACGAAAATGATACAGATAATGATGGGATTTCTGGTAAAGCAAACTATGTATGGGATGAAGAATTTCAAATGATGCGCTTAGGCCGATTCGGCTGGAAAGCTAATGCTCCCTCTGTTATGGTCCAATCTGCAGGAGCTTACAATGGTGATATGGGTGTAACTAGCCCTTTATTTCCTGAAGAAACTTGTGCGGGCCAAAGCAATTGTGATGATCAAGGTGATGACCCTGAAATATCACAAGAAGTCCTGGATAATGTTGTCATGTATTTACTGACTTTGGCGGTACCTGCACCAAGAATGCTCGAGGATGAAGAAATTATGAAAGGCAAGGAACTGTTTACCGAAATTGGCTGTGCTTCATGCCATATCCCTAAAATGGAAACAGGAAACTATCCTGGTGTGCCAGCTATTTCCAATCAGACTATTTATCCTTATACTGATATGTTGCTGCATGATATGGGATTTGGGCTAGCCGATAATCGCCCGGACTATCTGGCGAATGGACAGGAATGGAAAACTCGTCCTCTTTGGGGTATAGGCATGACTGAGTTGGTAAATGGCCATACTCATTTCCTACATGATGGTAGGGCCAGAAATTTTGAAGAAGCCATTCTGTGGCATGGTGGAGAAGCAGAACAAGCAAAAGAAAATTTCAAAAGACTGGAAAAAGAAGAAAGAGAAGCCGTCATTGCTTTTTTGAAGGCTCTGTAGAAATAAAAGTATGTATAAGCCTGGAGGCTATCCCAAATATTAGTATAGTGCTGGGTATAGCCTTCAGATACTGGTCCAAATACAGAAGTAGAACCTATATAGATTTAAGCTTGCTAACAATTAAGCTCCTCAATAAAAGAAGTTTCATCAGTTAAATGGATAAGCTTTTCAGTAAAATGGATAATCCGGTATGATATGCATGCCCTTAATTTTGTAGTAAAAAAAGAGAATATCATGTTCGGGAAAGCAATTTCAAATCTGATGATTAAGCCGGGGCAGTCCCCTGTTTTTGAAACACCTGATAAATATGGGCTGGAATATGAAGATGTTAGCTTTCAGGCAAAAGATGGAGTTCAGCTCTCAGGATGGTTGATCAAAGGAGGTACAGAAAAAGTCATCATCCAATCCCATTTTGGAGTGCAATGCTCTCGTTGTGGTTTTACACAAGAGGGAAAAGGCATGATGAAAAACACTTTATGGACCAGTGACATCCACTTTTTAAATCAAGCTAAATACCTCGTGGAAGCGGGCTACTCTGTGCTAATGTACGATATGCGCAATCACGGCAATAGCGAGCAAAATGGTTGGGTATCCTGGGGGATTGAAGAAAGAAAGGATATACTGGCAGCTATACAATACGTTGTTGCACACAAAGCGTATCAAACGGCAAATATTGGTTTACTATCCTTATGCATGGGACAAGGGGCAAGCACCTTTGCTTTTGGAATGGAGGAGGAAATGCAGCACATCAAGCAGCTAAAAACGATGATATCTGTACAACCCCTTACTTATGATTACTTTGTAGAGGCGATGGGCCTACCAAAATTCTTAATCAATGCTGGTAATCAGTATAATAAGAAGCAACGCAATACCGATTTAACGGGCGATTCCTTTTTGCCCTATGTAAAAGATATTTCAGTACCTACATTGGTTATCCAAAATCAGAATGACCCTATGACCAATATAGGGATGGTGGAGCAGTACTATAACAACTTACAGGTAGAAAAAGATATACTATGGCTCGACCTGGAAAAGAAACGAGGAGCTGCTTACGCCTGGGTAGGAAGCAATCCTGCTCCTATTTTAGAATGGTTTAATAAGTACATGTAGCGGTGTTTGTCATTATCGTACTCCTACCACGATGCGCTCTACTATTTCCTTTGCTGTAGTAAGGCTAGTTAAATCCTTATAGATTTCTCCAGTTTGCCCGGAATGATGCCCATGGCCGATTAACTCCATCAGGTAATAATCTTTGCCATCTTTCATATCTACAGAGGTTTCGAAAATGATCGATGGTTGCCCTAGTTGCCCTGTGCCATTATGAAAGATTTCATCATCTGGAAAATCAAATTCAGAGTAGTATTCGTTGTCATCGAATGCTACATTTAGCTCTACCTTTAATTTGAATTTGGCAGTGCTATCTATGGAAGAAAGTAGCTGAAAGTTATCTATCAGTGTAGCTCCTGTTATAGCATCAGGTAGAGGTTTATCATTGGTAGGTACGTATAGGCCATCCTTGTATTGCACTCCTCTTTTATGGGACCATACAGGCAAGGCATTTACTCGCCGGTAATCTCCCTTGGCATCTTTTTTCTCATCGAAGGTTTTAAAGTTTTCTTTGCTTCTTCCACCAAAAAACAGTCCCTGTGCAGTAGCTTTTGATACAAAAATGGTTTCTACATAATTGCCAAGTGTATCTTCTATCCAAATGGCCATTTGTGGATGCCAATAATGTACTGAGCGGAGCAAATCAATTGTCAACTGTACATCCTTATCCATTTGCATTTCAATAACTTCATAGGTCGAATGATTGATCTCCTTTTCAGTATTAGCCTTTAACTTAGCTCCAACGTCCATTAAAGCCTTAAACGGTTTTGCCTGAAAATAGGCTCCTGAAAAAAGCAGGGCTAATATTATACTAACAACAGCAATTGTTCTCCCTTTAGCATAATTTTTTATCGGCCGGAAGTTGTTGCTTATATGAGCTATTATCCCAATTGAAAACAAACATCCAAAAACGGTATGCAGGGTTGCTGTAATGCGAGAATAATCTTTAAAATAGGAAAGTATGCCAGTGACGAATAGCACTATAAAACTTAATGCAATCGAAAGGCTAATGATTTTTCTAAAAATCATGTATTGATTTGGTTGTGTTAACAACCCATACACCAGCTTTCGGCTGGCGTATGGGTTCTTCGGCACTTTAACAACTAAAAATTGAGGGCATGGAGCTGTCCACGAATCACACGTATTTCTCGAATTTCTCTCATGGAACTGTCTAGTGTCAGGTAAATCGGCCTACCGAGTAATTTTAATTCGTGGCATTTGTGTAATTACTCAGTCAGGTGATGCCTTTTTTGTAAAAAAAGTTCGTGGATAAAGATCAAAGAATCTTGGCGTAAATCAATTGATGCTATTCCACAAATTCAACTTACTAAATGACTAAGGATGCTCAAATAACTGATAGACTAAAGCAGTTTTTTTAGCGCATCTATTCTAGTGCTTAAATACTGGACTTGTTTTGCTTTATTTTCTGGTAGGCTAAATTCCGAGGCTTGGTGATTTAATTTTTCGGTAAAAGCACTTTCTATTAACTGTACTTCTCTAACTATAATTTCCAGGCTTTCATCATCAGATTCTCCAACGATACCATGAATATCATAAGATCTTGCATCAAAAACAGGCTGGCTTGATTTTTCCATTTCCGCTTTTAATGAAATGAGATTACTTCTCAGTGTTGTAATGACTTTGGCTTCTCCAAATTTGGTTTGTGCCCCGCGACAAGCAGAAGGAGTGCAACCAGAAGTAGCTTCCTTGGCAGAAGAGGAGGAACAGCATGCCGTGGTTTTTTCAGCCACTTCTTTGTCTTTTGCACAGCAGGAAGACTGAGCTATTGCAGTTGTATTCAAAAGCAGGCCAAAGAGTAGCGAAGTAGCAAAGAGTATCTTTTTAAAATTGAATGTCATTTTTTTAAATTTTATTAATTAATAAATTTCAGTTGGTTAAGGCAAAATCAGATAACATGATTTTCTCATCATTTCTATAGACGAATAAATCAAAAAATGATGCAAGAACAATCATTCTTTTTTCAACTCCTGCTTCAATTTTTCATAAGTAAAGGAAGCGTTTCCGATGATTAAGAGGTGCATAACAAGGTGAGTAACAAGCTGGCAAGCTGTATCTAAAGGTTGAATCAGTAATTTACTTTAACAACCAAGATTCGGGTTCTTAGGAGTAAAAGTATCTATCTCATAACTATCAGTACAAATCTGACGTAGGCTGGATTGGAATGCTTATTTTTATTTTGAAAAGCCAACCGAACTACTTCGATTGGCTTTTTTCTTTGAAAGCGGATAAAGTCTTAAAAATATAATTCCTGTCTTTTTATCAACTTGTAAGTTGGCGGTTGATTTGCTGCAAATTTTAACCACAATGCGGAGCAGCAAGTTTACGCTCATGAGGTTCTCCGGTCTCAACAAAATGCTTGAGTTCTTCTAAGCCGCGGAAATAACCATCGCTTAACCCTTTTTTAATTGGAAAATATAAAAGGTACCCCAACAACCCAATAGAGCCTTTGGACATCCAGGATGACCAAATCACTTCTGATTTTTTATCTCCTAATGATCGTACCTTTATCTTTGTATCGTACCCTTTCAGAGGACCCTTTACATTTATTAAAGTCGTATTCATAGTAAGTGACATATCGTCCGAATTATATGCAGTTATCTTTTCATCCATAAAGGTGCCCGGATTTATTGCAATTTCTGCCATGCGACCAATCGTTGGTGCATTTTGGACTCGATGCCCATCTGTTATTTCAACAGAATTACCAACACCTGCCATCCATTCGTCAACTGAAACAAAATCGTCACCAAGTACTTTCCATACCTCTGCTGCAGGAGAGGCGATTTCAATTTTTCGTTCTATTTTCATCTTGAATTCTTTTTTTAAAAAATTGATATAATTCTTTATTCTATTGAAAGAAACTAAAGACAAGTTTTACCAGGGAATCACCCTACGGAAACGATAAAAGTTACCCGTCTCTTGATTTTCTTCTACCAACCATGTGATCGTATCTGCCCCTTCTTCAACGGTTGAATTCGCATTTTCTCCTCCCATTCGGGTACGCACCCAACCAGGGCATACCGCATTAATTTTCCAGCTCGGCAATTCTTTACTTAGCATTTTTGTGTATTCGTTAATAGCTAATTTTGTAATTCTATAGGCAGAAAACGGAATGGGAGAATGATGCTGTGATGTGATAGCTCCTGCACCGGATGTTACATTAATAATTTTTGGATTTTTACTCTTTGATAGTTTGGGTATTAACCTGGAGGTAAGGTACCAGGGGCCCATAATATTGACACCAAATGAATCCATAAGGACAGTCTTTTCCATATTTGAAGGAGAACCTTTTAAGTGAACGCCCGCATTATTTATTAAAACATCTATGTCTTCGTCAAAAGAAGAGATAAAAGTATCTATTGATTCCATAGATGATAAGTCTAAGAGAAATCCTCTACAATTAATGCCTATATTATTTAAGACCTCAACAGTCTTCAATCTATCCGATTCATTTCTGGCAGTAATGAAAACTCTATTTCCTCTTTCTCCTAATTGTTTTGCCACTTCTAATCCTATTCCGCGATTGGAACCAGTAATCAGTATATTCATATTAAACATTTGCTTGCCTCACAATTTATTTCCTTGTATATATTTTACATGGAAAATATTTTATCAAAAAAAATCAACCCCTTACTTTGTCTAAAATATCACTAACCAGCTTCGCTTCCTCTTCTGTAATTCGAGACGTAAATTCCATATAATTACCTGAAATATTATTAATAGTTTCTAATAATTCTACTCCCTTATCTGTAATAGATAAATAAACGACCCGCCTATCTGCTTCACTTCTTTTTCGTTCAACAAAACCTTTAACTATGAGTTTATCGGCCAATCTGGTCGCATTAGGAGATTTTTCAATCATCAAATCTTTAAGGTCATTCATGCTCATCCAATCTTCTGCACCTCTTAGAATTCTTAAAATATTGAGTTGTTGGAAGGATATATTATATGGCTTTAAATGTTCACCCACTAAATTTCGAAACCAATTAGAGGTAAAAACCAAATTGGCAATAAACCTATGCTTATTGTTCTCAAATTTCCCTTTAATTTCTACATCTATTTTTGCCATAATTCTAATTATGATACAAATATAGGGGTATTTATTTTACATGGCAAATATTCCCATGTAAAAAATGTAAATTATATCTTTATAGTTCAAATATTCTGTTCATTGCTGGGTGATTGGATAAGAAATGTCCAATCAATCTGTTTTCTTAAACTCTGAATACAAACCAGAGTTTTCAAGATTTTTTTAATGTTTCATTTATTTCAGCGCCCGTTATTCGAGCAGTCTTTCCAACCCCATAAATGGTAGCAGAAGCAAATCCTGTCCAACTGCCATAGCCAACCAACCAAAGATTGGGTTCTTTGATAGAACGGGTATATTTAGTTGCTATACGCAAGTTTTGAATGACTCCCAAAGGAGCTAAGTGTTTAATATTAGCTTTAAATCCAGTACACCAAATAATTATATCGATCTGTTCTTTTTTATCTTCTGGCCAAACTACTCCCTCCTCATAAAAAGCTTTAAAGGGCCTTTTAGATTTGAATACATTTCTGTTACGTGCTTCTTTAATACTTTCTACTACAACTATATTACTTAGAGATATTTTTCTATTTGAACGATCACTTTCTTTGCCATAAAATTTTCGATTCGCCTCATTAAATAGATAGCGTCCGTCGATGTCATCAGGCAAAAATGTGGGTTCTTCCAATGTTACCCAGGTAGTTTGTGCAACTTTAGAAACTTCTGCTAAAATTTGTGCACCAGAATTTCCTCCTCCAACAACAATTACCTTTTTGTCTTTAAACCCATCAGGTGAATTGTATTCAGAAGAATGCATCTGTATACCATTAAAAGTAGTTTGATTGGGATAAATGGGAATGAATGGATTTTGTGCGATTCCCGTTGCACTAACCAATGTTTTAGAATAGAAATTTTCCTGAGTAGTTTCAATTCTAAATAAGCCTTCTTCCTTATATACAGCTATGACTTTAATATTTCTTCGAATAGGAAATTCATATCGTTTCTCATAGGCTTCCATGTAAGCTATGAAATCATTTCTTGAAGGATATTCTTCTTCTCCCTTTGGCATTCTCCAACCTGAAAGAGAACTGTATGCAGTTGGAGAAAATAATTTCAAACTTTCCCAGGTTTGCAGCCATGATCCACCAGCTCTTTCCTGATCATCCAAAACCAAGTAATCTAATTGATGTCTTCTTAAAAAATAGGCCACTGATAATCCAGCTTGCCCTCCCCCTATCACTATTGTATCATATACTTTCACTAAGTGCAGTTTGTAATTGTTTGAAAGCCGTTTGAATTTTGGTTAAAGGTGAAGCAATATTCATCCTCATAAATAAAGCACTATCTCTGTCAAACCAATTACCCGGCGTTAAAGCTAATTTAGCTTTTTCAGTAATTAACTGGTCGAGTTCTTCTTTGTTTAAATTCATTTCTCTGAAATCTAACCAGGCTTGATAAGTGCCTTCAATAGGATACATTTTTACAAAAGGTAATTCTTTTTGAACGAAGTCCTGAATCCAGGAAATATTCCTTTCTAAATAATGTAATAAATCATCTAGCCATATTCCGCCCTCTTTGAAAGCTGCTATTGTAGCAAAAGTTGTCAACGCATTTCCATGATTCAAGTACATCGCTCCGATCGTATTTTTTATTTGTTTTCTTATTGTCTCATTTGGAATATATATATAGCCATTAGAAATACTCTGCATTCCAAAAGTCTTAGCAGGCGAACCTAACATAGCGATATGATTTTTTTGTCCAAGCGAGAGGATGCTATTAAAACGATGTCCTGAATAAATGATGTCTGAATGAATTTCATCACTTACGATTGTAACGCCATGTTTATTCGCTAATGCCGTTAATTTCTCTAGTTCTTCCTTTTTCCATACTCGTCCAACTGGATTATGTGGATTGCACAGCAAGATAATTTTCACATTTTCTGTTTGCAGTTTTTTTTCTAAATCTTTAAAATCCATCTCATATTTTCCATCTATAATTTGAAGTGGATTTCTGACTATTCTTCTATCTGACTTTTTAATAATTTGTGCAAATTGGTGATAAACAGGAGTCTGAATTAAAATACCATCATTAGGTTCTGTCAGTTCTCGAATTAATAGAGAGATGCCTGTCAAAACTCCTGATATCTGTAGAAAAGATTTTGTATCTAAAGACAATTGATGTCTTTTATTATTCCAATCCACTATGGCATTATAAACATCTTGAGTAGCAAATTCGTAAGCATAAATACCTCTCTCTACAAGCCTTTTTAACTCATCAGTTATTGGTTGAGCAACTCTGAAATCCATGTCAGCAATCCAAAAAGGTGTTAAATCTTCTGACCCAAACATATTTTTTAACATCTTGGGATCTTGCCTTGCAAATTGATGCTGGTAATCTTCGTTTATTATATTAAATGGGTTCATCTCGACACTTACTTACTTCCATAGACGTAAAATGGAAAAAATGATACAAAATTTAACAATCGCCATTATCATCGCAGTATCGATTTGACTTATAGCCAATAATACTACCTTTTCCTCCTTGCATAATGGTACAACAGTCTGTAAAAATGTCTTTTAGTTTTTTTCTCCCTCTTTGAATTTTAGAGCGCACTGTTACATAATTCATATTTAGCTGCTCAGCTATTTCCTTTTGAGGTATTTTTTCCAACTCTGAAAGAATCATGATGGAGCGATATTCTTCTGGCAATTTATTAATGAATTCAACAACACAGGTACTTAGTTCGACAACAGCATTTTCTTCCTCATATTCATTCTCATAGGGTATCTCTCCAACCTCTGTAGTGAAGACTCTTTTCTTCCTATAATAATCTGTTATGGCATTTTTAGCGATAGTATAAACCCAACTTTTAACACTCTTAATGCCGTTGGTTTCTGAGCTGGCAAGCCTGTAAAACACTTCCTGTGTCAGGTCTTCTGCATCCTCTCGATGATTCACTTTCTTTTTTACGTATAAAAAAAGTGGTTTATAAAGCTGCTCTATCTGCCTTTCCATTTTGGAAGATGTATTTGTTAAAAAAGGTGATAAATAAAATTACGATTAAAAAAGATAATATGAAGAACAGGTTTTGCGAACCTAACTTTTCTACTAAAAATATCCCGACAAATGCTCCTGTTGCTGCACCTAAATCCCACCACGTACTTACACTCGAAATAGCCTGCAACGAATTTTGCCTACCTTTTTGCAACTGGATAGCGACCAATGGTGAAAATGTAACTACAATCGCATTGAATAAAAAAGCCAGCAGAATCCCTGCTGTTATATAATTAAAAGCAATCAGTAGTGTCCCTAAAAAGCAAGCTACTATAGAAAAATTGAACAGCTTAATAACTTGAATCTTTAACGTTAAAATGCCGCTAATAAGGGAGAGACAAAACAAAAAAAGACGCTTTAACAATAGGTAAAAGGCAACAAAAGCCAATAGCTGATCTGTACTTGAATATTTATCCATTAACAAGTAGGATAAGGCAACTACCAAAATTCCATCTATGCCAACTGAAAGAATGAATACCAGTAAATTAACGGGATCGGGATAAAAGGTTTTATAGGTCTTTACTCTATCAGTGGGAAGTCCTGTATTAAGAGAAGGGAGGGAAAATGCCAAGATTACTCCTACTAAACTGATTGCAGCGACCGTAAAAAAACCGTTTTTGACACCTACTGATGTAATTAGCATAGGGCAAAATAGTAATGTAAATAATGCTCCCAACGAATTGATGCTTCTGGATATACCAAAAGCAAGCCCTGATGCATTTTTCACCTGAGCTGCATAGTTCAGACTTGCAATCTTGAGCCCCGAATAACTCAGCCCCCATAGAATACGGGCAATAAAAAAACTGGCAAGACCCCATTCTATTCCATAAAAGATGGTGGTAATGACCGCCAATCCTGAACAAATAATCAAGACTTTTCTCATACCAAATTTGGCGACAATATTAGCTATTGGGGTATTGGCGATAATTCTTACGAAGCGGTTTACAGATAATAAGAGCCCGATGACGAAAACAGAAAAGCCCATTTCCTTTCCGTAAATGGGCAATACAGGGTATAGTAAGGCATCGCCCAATCCGGCAAATGCCACTACCCCACTCGAAACGATGGCTCCTCGAAATGAGGAGCTCCTGAATTTTGAAAACCTAATACTTTTGTTTAGCAACACCCACCTGATTTTGGCTTCACTTCTACTTCTTTAATATTATTACTTGTTCTACAACATGAAGTTTGAACAGTTTCTACTTTTACCGTATTCAAGTTTGGTTTTGCTCCGCAGCATCCACCACCAGTTTGAGTTGGAATGGTTTCAATATTTGAATTTCTTTTTTTCATTTTTATAAATTAAACTGTGATTAATTTTTTCTCTTATTTAAGTAAGAGAGCACATTTAATTATGCTCTCCTACTTACTAAGACGATTCACTTAAAAAATGATGCAAACAAAATTTTAACAGCAGCCACCACTCGTTTCAGCACCTTCGGCTACCACTTCTTCTGTTCCACAACAAGCGACCGCTTCAGCACCACCTAAGTTTGAACTGCAAACACCTGTTTGAGGTAAATCCAGCTCTACCCTTTCGGCAGCTTCCACATCTCCATCTAAATATGCCACTACCGACCGTACTTGCTCATATCCAGTGGCCATCAAAAAAGTAGGTGCCCTACCATAACTCTTTGAACCTACGATGTAAAAGTCTTTTTCAGGATGACGAAGTTCTTTTTCGCCATGTGGCCTTACCGTTCCACAACTATGAACATTTGGGTCAATCAGTTCTGCCAAATCAAAGACTGATTCTAAAGCAGCATCCAAATCGACCCTGACTTCTCGAATCATATCCAAGTTAGGCCTTGAACCAGTATTACTTATTATTTCATCAATGTTTGGAATGGTTTCAGCTTTGCCGTTCAAATCACCTTCGATCTGAATTCCATTTTCATTTTTGGTCAATTTCAAAATGTGAAATGGAGTATAGATGGTCAGTTTTCCACTATTGACCAATTTTTCTATTCGGATGCCCAATGCACCTCTTGCTTCAAGGGCATCCTCTTCTTTTCCACCATATACAGTTGAAATATCCTTTTTCCTCAACACCCAGTTGAGTTGTGTTTCGGGAAAATCATTTTGAACATCTGCTAAATCCAGCAGTGCATTAATAGCAGAATGCCCTCCTCCCACAACAACAACATTTTTGTTCTTATATCTATCCAGTGCGTTCTCTTTGACGTTTGGAATACCATAAAAGATATGCCTTTGGAGCTCTTGTTCTCCTTCTGCAAACACACCTCCGGAACCTATTGGATTAGGTTGATTCCAGGTACCCGTAGCATCGATGACCGCTTTAGCTTCATAATAATCAACCACCCCATTTTCAACTACTTTAATAGAAAAGGGTTTGTCTTCTCTACCTGCCGTTTTTAGCTTATCCAACCCTTTCCTGCCAATGGAAATAACTTTTGAGTTGAGATGAATATTAGGAGCAATTGCCGGATGTTGAGCCAGGGGGATGAAATAATCTTCTACCAATTCTCTTCCCGTTGGCAACTTTTCTTTATCCGGTGTGATCCAATCTGTTTGAGAAAGTAATTTTTCTGCTGCCTTATCTATGTTATATCGCCAGGGAGAAAAAACCCGAACATGCCCCCAGGACAGAAAATTTTGTCCCACAGAAGCACCTGCTTCAAATAAAACAAATGGTATTTCTCTTTGCACCAGTTGAGCCGCAGCTGCCAACCCGATAGGCCCGCCACCAATGATTGCTATAGGCAAATTATTTTTCTGCATCTTCTAATTCTTTGTTTTTATATCCTTTTACTTACTCAGACGAAGAATTAGAAAAATGATGCACTACATAAAAAAACAACCACTACCGTCATTTCAGTAGCAGTTGCTTTCTCCTTTTATTGGTGTTTCTTTTATCTCCTGTGGTGATTTTATAAAATCACTACAAATCATTGTTTGCTTTAAGCTGATTGAAATTCAAAGCTGGTAATAATAACTTCCTGATCCGCACCAGGTGTAACAGAAGAAGGAGGTTGGCGCCATAAATTCATGTGGAAAGTCTGACATCCTTCATTAGGGATATATGTATTCTGAGAAGGGGCCGTTGTCCAGGTGACATCTGGTGTTGCAGGCAAGTTGTTAAGGCTATATTGTCCGTAATAAACGTCAAATATCACAGGTTCATTAGCTGCTTTCCAATGCATTACTAATGTGATTTCACCATTATCTTTTAAGGTGATCCGATGTACATTGCCCGAAGGCTGCCAGGGTTGTAGCGTAAATTGCGCATTGGTAGGATCGCTCAAATTTCCCCAACGGCTACACTCCAGCATATCCAATTCTCTGTGTTTGTTTGTAATACTTCCATCTTCATCAAATTGATATGTAAATGCACCAAAACAGCAGTTATTAGCAATATCGTTAAAAGTACCGTTAGGATTCTTTGCTGCTACCAAATAAGTGCCAAATCCTGGATAAGAACGAGCAGGAGGAGTACCTGGATTATTGGGATTTCCTGCTACCTCTCCCCAGAGGACAATCTCTATAGAAGACCATTGCTTCTGAGGTGCTCCTGGTATAAAGGTTTGTTGCATTTTTAGGTGTAGTCCTTCTCCATCTACAGTAGCTAAACGGGGATCCCACTGTTGACCATTAAACCAATAACCTGAGCCGGAAATATTAAAGGGGTAATTGGTCCACCACCAATAGCCGTCAAATTCTAGCATAGCATTTGTAGTGGGAGCTAAGGCTCCAGCAGGAACCGCAGGGCGGTCTGGGCAATTATTCATAATTTTACTGGGTTTTAGTTAAGAGCATGTTTGGGATTTATTAATCGGACTTATTTTGTCACTAATTGGCTTATATTTTGTTGGAAGAACACTCATTTAGCTTAGGCTAAAATCGTAACCTTCCGCCTCACCTAAGCCTATTAGTGGCAAAATCGTCTCAAAGAACAAATTCCCAAACACGCTCTAAGGTTCTACTTAGTAATACTAGAATTTAATAAAAGGTTACCCTTTAATATTAATATGAGTAAATATTTAAAAGCTTTAATCCGCCATTATTTCAACGAGCCCAATTATTTGTTCTTACTAGTCAGTATGGTAATATTGATTGTTTTGCCTCCATTTGCGGTTGAGTTTCAATATACCTTACCATTAATGAATATTACTTATGGGGTAGTAATCTTGATGGCAGCCATATTCACCTCTTCAAATTATAAGGAGCTTTTTATATTATTTGTACTGGGAGCTATCTTGTATACTGCGTTTTTATTTAGTCAGCACTCTGGAGAGTTTGGCTTAATAAATGCCATATTATCTCTGGCTTTTTTCAGTTTCGTTTTTGTAAAGATCCTGCAATACATTTTAAGAAAAGGTGAAATCACTTTAAATGATGTATATGCATGTGTATGTGGTTATTTAATACTAGGGGTAGTAGCGACTCCTTTCATTTCATTGATCAGCCAATTATCGCCTACAGCGTTTAAGATTCCAGTCGAAACGAGCTATTACGATTACATTTATTTCAGCTTCATCACTTTAACGACTGTTGGTTATGGAGACATCACCCCCATTCATCCTCTTGCCAAATCATTTTCGATTCTCTTAAGCATTTCCGGACAGCTGTACCTGGCGATTATAGTAGCTATAATCATTGGTAAGTTTTTAATGCTTCAAAACACTTCTGATGACAATAATTAGGGCGAAGGAAATGATTTCGTCCTCCAGCCCTTCCAAGGGAATACAGCACACTGCTATTCTATTTCAAACACCACCTCTATTCTATATGTCACCTGTATTGGTTTAAAGCCACTGATTTGACTGCTTGGCGTTTCTGCTACTTCATAAGTAGATGGAGAGAACTCCATAGGATTTGGTTGTTGATAAGGCTTGTATTCTTTGACATTTATTACATCCCCTACTTGCTGCTCAGAGGTAGAAAGAATTAAGTTAGCTTTTTCTACAGCATCCTTGAAAGCATCAATCTTCACCTGTTTCTTGAAATCTTCAATATCCGTGTGTTTGGTTTCCACAATTTCGAAAATGGTGATTACTTCATCCATTAATTGTGCCTCCTCCAAAGCTCTGACTACTTTTAGTAATTGATCCGTATCTACCACACAAATAAAAAGAGATTTATTCAGGCGGCGTTTCAGAAATACGCGCTCATTATTTCTATAAATGCTAGGCCGTACAACACTAATTCCACCTAGCGTAATTTTATCATCTTCTATTCTGGCCTTCCCCAATGCCTTCAGAACTTTTGCCTCAATCTGGTCAATCGTTACTCGATTCTCTTCTCTTTCATCTCCATCAAAGTATTCCTGATACTGTACTTTGATAATGATCTCATTTGGGGAAACATTTACAGTTGAAGAGCCTGTCACCTTAATGGTATGGTCTTCTGTTTGAGCGAAAGTAAGCAGTGTAGCTACACAGAAAAGAATGCTCAGGTAAATGGTTTTGAGTTGTAGACGCATGAGTTTTTCTTTTGATTATCCTCTAAGATAATAAAACACACTTGCATCTTACTATAAGGTAATGCTCTCTTAAAACCTAGATAATGGGTAAATCAGATTTGTTTCTTCCTTTTTCTATCCGTTCACGTTCGGCATACATTTTCATGAACATATGAGTAGACATATTTCTTGCTCTTCTCTTTGCTAATTCTGCATTATCTCCTGTAAATAAGTCGTTGAGTGTCTCAAACCACAATTGTAACCAACGACCAAAATGCACCTGAGTAATACTGTGGTCATTAGCTTTATCCACTTTGTTGTGTGCAACGACTGGGTTCCCCTTGTATCTTCTAATAAAAAGTAAGTTCGTCTCCCAAAAATCAGTGAGTCGTTCATAGTGTTCTTCCCAGTCTTCAATTTGACGATTAAAGATTGGCCCTATCAGCTCATCCTTCTGGACCTTATCATAAAAGGTACGTACCAGAAGGTTTACATTTTCTCTAGAATCAAGTTCTACTTTTTTCATAGCTACCTGTCATTAGAATTGAAGTTGTTCAAAAACTACTCACAATAACTCAAAGCTATCACCCTAATCTTTAAACAACTTCAATCAGTACATTTATTAAGCGAGGCTTGATCTTTTTTCCAGCTCTACTGCTTTTGGGAATAAAATATTATTCTCAAGATGGATATGCAGATGCAGGTCTTCCTCAAATTCCTTGAGCATTGCAAATGCTACTCGATAAGTAGTACATGCATCTCCCGGAGGTGTATAATTGTTGCTCAACAGAGCAATTTTTCTAAATCGTTCTCCTTCATTATCGTGTTCGTGCATCATCATACGGATGGGGTTTTGCACGCTACCAAAAGGTACTTGCTTCAGGCCTGAGGATTCACTCTGGCTTTCTTTCATTTGTCGTACATAAGGGAATAATATTGTTTCCTCCTTTTTCATGTGCGACAATAGCTCATGAGCAGAAGCAGTAAATAACATTTCAATATCAAAAAGTTCTGGATGCCGCTGTCCGTGAACCTTTACCAACTTATTTAAGTATGCTTTCAGTTCTGGAATTTTTTGTTCTACATAGCGATGATGCTTTTTTTCAATGTAATCCGCAAGTAAATCCATATCCCATGATTGAAAATCGGGAGCAGAAGATTCATTTTTTTGTAGGGCTTCATTCAGCTCACCAACCAATTCATCTGCATTCATATTCTTGCTTTGGCACACTTCTTCAATACTTCTGCCACCTTTGCAACAGAAGTCTATATTATGAGATTTAAATACAGAAGCTGCATGATAATCCATTGCGACCACTTCTCCGACTATACTATTTTTTGTGATACTCATGGTTTAATATTTTTATTCGGACAAAAACATCCGCTTTAAGTACAAAAAAATTTACCGTTTTAAGAACGCTATCCCCTGATTTAGGCCTAATGCCAAATCCTGAATAGTCGTAGTTTCCAACATTTTCTTCAAATCATCCCTTACTGCTTTGAACTGGTAGTGTACGGGACAAGGCTTTTTCTCATTACATCCTTTTAAGCCCAAGCCACATCCATTGTATATGTTATCTCCATCTATTGATTTCACAACATCTCTTAAGCTTACTTTGGATAATTGATCGCTCGGAATTTCATATCCTCCGTTTGCTCCTTTTGTAGAAACAATTAATTCATCTTTTGCCAATGCCTGTAATATCTTTGCTGTGAATGCCACAGGAGAATCAATGGCTTTCGCTACCTCTTTCAAGCTTACCCGATTACCTTTTTGCGATTGATGGGCAATATGAATGATTGCCCTTATCCCATACTCACACGCCTTGGAAAACATATTTTAATCCATTTTACGAAGCAAAGATAAATGATTTTTCTTAAAAAAAGACAAATTTGTCCGATTTAACGAATACAAATGATTTCCAAGCTTTTGCGTTTTACTATCCTTATGAAAATCTCAATTTACCTGTTTCAACAGCTATTGCTACTTTAGCCAGTATGGTAAAGATAAATGCCCCCATTGCCCATACACCAACCGTAATAATGATTTCAATCCAACTAGGCGAATATTCTACAATTTTCCCCCAGGGGCCGGGTATAAATCCAGGAACGATCAAGCCCAGTCCCTTCTCAATCCAGATACCAACAAACAAGAGTCCACAAGCAAGGCTCATATAAGCAAAATTGTTGCGAATAAAATGGAAGGTCAGCATGACCGTAGCGCAGATATTAAAGATAATTCCCGTCCATATCCAGGGCACCAGGCTATTCTTGCCTTCTAATCCAAAGAAAAGATAGGTAGCACTTTGGCTATGATGAGTAGGTGCATAAAATTCTTTAAATAGCTCAGAAAATAACATAATAAGGTTGATTTGAGCTGCAACTGTTACAATCAAAGCTATTTTCCGCAAAGTGGTATTAGACACTTTAAAATCAGAATGCCTTCTTATAAATTCCAGAATTAGAATAATAAGAGCAGGGCCTGCGGCAAAAGCAGAAGCCAGGAACCTGGGGCCCAGTAAAGAAGAGTTCCAAAACGGACGAGCAGGAAGCCCGGCATACAAGAATGCCGTCACCAAATGAATACCTACTGCCCAGAATACAGATATAAATACCCCTGGTAAATAAACTTTTCTATTCGGCTCAATTCCTTTGTAATGGCAAAATAATATGTAAAGCGGAATTGTGATATTAAGGACGAGGTAACCGTTCAGGACAATCACATCCCACGCGAGCATTGAATTAGGGAAATTGAAATACCCCACTTTAGGTATCAGATGCCAGGCTCTTGCTGGTCCTCCAAGATCAATCACAACAAAAGCCAAACACATTAATAGAGCAGCTACGGCCAGCCCTTCACCAATCAATACTGCTTGTTTAAAATTTACATCTTTTAATACGTATGTGGGCAAAATAAGCATAACTGCTGCTGCTGCGACACCAACCAAAAAGGTAAAGTTAGAGATGTATAAACCCCAACTGATACGATCATTCATGCCTGTGACGATCAATCCTTCTTTGATTTGGATCGAATATGCATAAGTGGCTGCCAGCATTAATAGCGTTAGCAGTCCCATCCAAATGTGATAGGCTGAATTACCTTTGATGGCTATATTAAGCCCGTCTTTAAGAAATCGACTAAATATTTTTAATTGCCTCATACGAGTATGATGTTCTACTTTGAGCTTGAATTGGTTTAAACTTTCCTTATTAAGGCACTAAAAATCAGAACATTAAATCATCTTTCTTAGTACCTTAACATCTATTCCTCCCCCGGCTTTCAGCCGACCCCTCCAACCGTAAGACCCGTCTGGGAGGGGTATAAGTGCCGGGAGCTGCCCACAGGGCTGAGAGGGATGTTCTATAAGTTCAAACAAGTTCCTTGTTTAAATTTCATCCTTCGCACTTAAGAGCATGTTTGGGATTTATTAATCGGACTTATTCCGTCACTAATCAGCTTATATTTTGTTGGAAGAACGCTCATTTAGCTTTGGCTAAAATCGCATCCTCCCGTCTCATTTAAGCCAATTAGTGGCAAAATCGTCTCAAAGAACAAATTCCCAAACATGCTCTAAATATTCTAATCCATGAAATACCAGAACTTCGGTTCAGTGCCTAAATCTTCTTTTAGGCGGAACACCTTTTTATTTTCCAGTATCCATCTGATTTGACTATTAGGGTCTAGTAAATTACCGAAAATGCGCGCCCCTGTAGGGCAGGCTTCCACACAAGCGGGGTTCTTACCATTTCTGCTTCGTTGAACACAAAAGGTACATTTTTCCATTACCCCTTTCTTTCTTAAGCGATTGCCTAAATAATGCTGAACGAGATTAACTTCCGTTTCAGGTACTTCAGGTTCTTTCCAATTAAACCTTCTGCCATCATAGGGACAGGCAGCCATGCAATAACGACAGCCTATACACCAGTCGTAGTCAATTACTACTATACCATCTTCTTCCTGCCAGGTAGCCCCTACAGGGCAAACATCAACGCAAGGTGGGTTTTCACAATGGAAGCATTGAGTGCCCATATAGAAATGTCCGGCAGCAGGTACTTCATGAAAAAAGTTGTCATCGGCCCCTTCAAAATTTATTTGCCCATTCTCTATTTCATGTATGCGGATATACTGCATTTGAGTGCTCCTATCCTGGTTATTTTCTTTTACACAGGCATTCACACAATCCATATATCCCTGGCATTTAGAGATATTAAAAGCATAGCCATACAGCACATTTTCAATAGCTCCCTCCGTACCTATGTTTACATGTTTCCCTGTTCTTTTCTCATACAGGCTGGTTAATCGATTAACCGTAGCTTCTTTTTCCTCATCGGACATCAATCGATAGTTCTTTTTAAAGTACTCTTCCCATTTCATTTGAGAAGTATTGCGGTCCGAATCATTTGAAGTCATACTACACGCTGACTGTGCCATCCCGGCTCCGATCAATAAGCCTTTTGTAACCTCGGAAAAGGCTTTACGGCGGCTCATTTTTTTATTGACCACCTGCTGATAAGCACCGGTTTCATCTTTATTCAAATTTGACTTGCCGCCCTCTCCATCACCCTTACATCTGCAGGAAGAAGCTGCTGTCTTCTTAACAGGCAAAAAGTCAGTTATTTTTCTTTTACCGTTTAATATATCAATTAGCATAGTCAATGAATTTATATATCATTCTCCTAATTGGTTGGTATTCAACCTTGCCGGAAAACGAGAAGGGAATGAAGGTTGATGTGGATTGTGGCAACTCACACAGGTTTTTACGGCCCTTGGTGTTTGCCATCCATTAATCTGCTTACCATGTGCCCCTCCCTGCCAGTCTTTATATTGAGTAGAATGGCATTGCCCGCAGAGTTTAAAACTTTCATCCAGTTTGATTAACTCTCCTGTAAGCGTAGTCAATTCATTCATATTATTTTCAGCATGGCAAGTAATGCATGTCATTGTATTTTCGCTGGCATGCGCCATATGGATGTTCCAATGCGCCTTCTTTAAATCCTTTTTTTGTGCATTTTTCATTGCCTCTAAAGGTTGGTTATGGCAATTAGCACATGGGAATGAAGTGATTTCTGAAACTCTTTTTTGTGTAAAAAAATCTTCAACCTCTGGTAAATCAGCATGAACACTTAATAAATAGGAGGTATCCAAGGTTCCATAACTGAGCCCTTCATACTCTACTGGCGATTGGTGTTGCCTAATTTCATCTAATAAATGATGACTATGCTCTTCCGTATGGGAAGGTGGCGAACACATAGTTCCCAGTAGAAATAGCCCAGCAAAAAGTATCGTTCCGAATATTACTCTTTTCATCTACTTAAAATTTTGCTGCGGTTGTAAAATTTGCAGGAAAATTTCTGCATATATGTTACCGCTCCGCTCTCCCATAATATTTATTAATCATTCCCTACATGGAATTTATGATTAATAAATATCACGCTCGTTTCATCAATGAATAGAATTATTGATTTTCATTTTTTATCCACTCAGAAATCTGCGAAACCTCTGCATTATCTAGCTTTTGCTCAGAATACCCCATCTCATCACCTCCTGGGCGTTTGAAAGTGGCGTTTTCCTGTACCGGCTTTGTAAAAATATCGGGAGTCGTTCGGGGTAAATGGCATTGCCTGCAATTGACCCGCTCAGGATGTGACACTCGAATTTCTTTTGGTGCGGATGGCCCTGCATGACAAGACAAGCAATTATTTCTCATGTCCAAATCATGAGGAATGACAGGGGGTGCCCCTGGCATTGCCACCTGATGTATATCTGCCGCAGCCATTTTTTCCCAATTGGTAGCCTGAAAAGCTAAATTCGTTTTTTGAGGTACGTGGCATTGCATGCAGTTCAACAAGTCAGGATGAGGTGTTATAGGAGCGAATGCGCTAAACTGCTCAACATATCCTCCATTTTGATGGCACTGCAGACAATTTTTACCTCCAATTCCTTTTTCAGAAATCAATTGGTGTGGTATAATAGGAGGAGCACCGGGATAAGCTCTGTTTTGATAATAAGCTTCCAATCCTTTTTGGCTCTCGGGCATCTCCTGATATAGTAAAGCTTCTGCTGACCTCGCAAAAACACCTCTTTCTATAGGAATTGACGAAACAGGATTTGTTGCTACGGTAGCAGGAGCAGCAGCTTTTCTTTCCTCGTATAAGGAAGTACCAATAATGTAGATTGCTCCAAACATTAACAAAGCACACATTCCGATAAGAACTAATCTGGATTTCATTTAATTTGTATTTAGCTGCTATCCTAGATATTTTTCTACCTTAACCGCACATTTTTTGTAATCAGGTTCTTTCGATATTGGGCAAAAAGCATCAAGCGTTAACTCGTTGATCAAATACCCTTCATCAAAAAATGGTACAAAAACCTGGCCTCTCGTAGGCTGGCCTCGTTCATCAACACTAGCCCTTAACACGATCTCTCCTCTTCTTGAAGCCAATTTCACTAAATCTCCATTAACAACATTTAGTGCCTTGGCATCAGCAGGATGCAATTCGACATAAGCACTTGGGACCGCCTGATGTAAAACAGGAACCCGGCGTGTCATAGAGCCGGTATGCCAATGCTCCAGTACCCGGCCTGTATTGAGCCAAAATGGATAATCTCTATCCGGAGATTCTGCCGGAGCTTCATATGGCCGAATCCATATCCATGCTTTCCCTTCTGGTTTACCATAAAAATCATAGCCCTCTTTCTCACAAGCCGGATCATATTTAGAATGGTATCTCCACTTCGTTTCTTTACCATTTACATATGGCCATTGAACTCCTGATCTTTCTTTGAGCACCTCATAAGGAGCAATACCGTGTTTAGCTCCTTCATGAAAACGGGAATATTCTTCCCAAATCTTCTCGACGTGATTCTCTTCTGTCCAGGGGAATAACTTCTCATACCCCAGGCGCCTTGCTACTTCTATAAGCTGCCAGGTATCACTCATAGCTTCTCCTGGAGGTTGAAGCATTTGCTCGAAATGCTGGGTTCTTCGTTCAGAATTGCCATACATACCTTCGCGTTCTATCCACATTGCGGCAGGTAAGATTACATCTGCTATATCGGTTGTTGGAGTAGGATAAACATCAGAAACGACTATAAATCTATCGTCCTTTTTAGTAGCATCTCGATAGCGATTGAGGTTGGGTATGGTAACCATTGGATTGGTCACCTGTATCCACATAAATTTGATCTCTCCTCTGTCTAATGCCCGAAACATTTCAACTGTATGATAAGTCGGTTTCGAAGGGATACGTTCAACGGGTACCTTCCATATGTCAGCAGCTATTTTTCTATGCTTTTCATTCATCACTACCCCATGAGGAAGCTTATGAGTAAGCGTTCCTACTTCTCGTACCGTACCACAGGCACTAGGTTGTCCTGTAAGAGAAAAAGGACTATTTCCTGGTGTTGATATTTTCCCTGTGAGTAGGTGAATATTATAAACCAGATTATTGATCCAGGTACCTCTTGTATGTTGGTTCATGCCCATACACCAAAGAGACATTACTTTCTTGTTAGGATTTCCATAAAGAGAAGCCAGATATTTAATATCCTTAGCAGAAACCCCTGTCAATTCTTCTACTTTTTCTGGTTTATAATCTTCCAGAAAATGCTTGAGTTCAGCAAGAGAACTTGCTTTCGGTTCATCTTTAAACTTAAAATGATCTTCGGTTCCATAACCGATATTCGTCTTACCAGATTTTACTACGCAATGATTTCGGACAAAATCATCATTCATCCAGCCATTATGAATGATCTCATAACAAATGGCATTGGCTATAGCCAAATCTGTCTGAGGCTTAAAAAGAATAGTACGATCTGCGGCTGCACTGGTACGAGTTGTTCTTGTAGCTAAATCAATAATTTTCACGTCTCTTTTCAAACGTTGATCCAGCATTCTGGAGAAAAGTACCGGGTGCATTTCAGCCATGTTATTTCCCCACAACACAAAAACATCAGCATGATCAAAATCCTCATAACATCCCATTGGCTCATCCATACCAAAAGAAGTTATAAAGCCCGTCACTGCTGAAGCCATACAAACTCTCGCATTGGCTTCTACATTATTGGTACCTATAGCTCCTTTAAAAAGTTTGGAAGCAACATAGCCATCCGGAATGGTCCATTGCCCGGAACCATATATAGACACTGCATCCTTTCCATGCTCTTGAATGATTGTTTTCATTTTTTCCGCGATCAAGTCAAGCGCTTCTTTCATCGTAGCTTCCTGTAGCTTGCCATTACGCCGAATATAAGGTTTGGTCAAACGATCACTTGCATATAAAGCCATTACTGAATGGTATCCCTTCACACAACACAACCCCTTATTTACAGGGCTTGCAGGATCACCTTTAACAGCAACAGCTTTTCCATCAGAAACTCCAACCAGCAATCCACAACCTACTCCACAAAATCTACAAGGAGTTTTTTTCCAATTGATTGCTCCATTCGTTTGTCCGACAATCTGGTCTTTAGGAAAGACAATACCAGGAAACATACTTGCTGCTGCCATTAGTGCAGAAGCTTTTGCTAGTTTCTTTATGAAGTATCTTCGATCTAGAGGTGTGTGTAACATATTCTTAATGAATTGTATCTATTTGATCTGAAAAAGCAGCTACCAATGTAACCATCTGTATGGTCTCCAGGCTATTAAGCCTTTTTAATAGTTCCTTATCGCGTTCTTCATCAGAAGTTTCGGTTATAATGGCTAGTACATTTTTATTTTCAGAGGGAATAACTTCGCACTCTGAAAGTTGAGTAATGTCTTTCCTCGCCTCTTCTTTAAAGCCTTCTTTTGCTATTACGAGATAACTTTTTATTGGCATATGCTAATCATTTTTATCCTTGGAGAATAAGGAGGACCACATTGTGCTACAAGCCCTTTATGGCTGACTAACACATTCTAATCGTTCCTAATTATTGCGACTTATAGACACCTTAAGTAAGTAACCAAATATTACTTCCTTAAGGGCATGTCTATTATAATGGGTAAAACACATCAGTATATACTTGGTCTCATTTGTACCAGTATACAAGCATGCAGACCTGTCCAGGGCGCTCCATATTGGACACGTCAATTCTTCCGAAAACCAGATAAAGTTGATCAATGATAAGAGTCATAAGCCCTCCACTATAAAAGTGAAATCTTTATAACCAAATCAGTTCCAGGACTTGCCTTGCACACATTGGCAGACAAACTCTAAAATGGCTTTTAAACAAGTCTTAAAAAATGTACATCATGTAGAATGGAAAAACATCTGCTTCACTCGCTATAATAGGCTATAGTGATTTTATAACAGCTGATAATCAACAGTTAAAAAATCAATACTTCACCTTAAAACTATGTCGATATTCACTTTAGGAGTGAATCCCCCTGCAATGATCAACAGAGGAAGAAACAAAAGTTAAAATTTTGAAGGTATACAGTTTTTCCTTTTCTGTAAGCAAGTTAGAAGTGATAGATCAAATCTTATATGACAAAAAATAACACACAAAGTGAGTTATGCTCTTTTTTGTTTCGTAAAAAATAATATAGATAGAATTATTTAGCATTTTTCACCCTTAATAAAGATATAATATCCAACTTAACACTATACGTGATTAACTAATGATCAAAAAAGTAGGAACTTTCCGTAAGCTAAATGATGCCCTTTTTACCTATTTCCAGGATAAATGCCTCTTTCATTCTCTTACTAATTGTCAATTTATGTCGGTCAATCACAACTATATTTCCATCAATTTCTTTGATGTGGTTGATATTAATAATATGAGAGCGATGTATTCGGATAAAGTTTTCTGATGGCAATATTTTTTCCATAAAGCTGGTTCGTTGTAAAGCCAGAATCACATCATCTTTTGTATATATTTTCACATATTCGCCATAACTTTCTACAAAAAGGATTTCGGCATATTCAACCTTAACCATTTTGCGATTGGTTTTCACGAAAAAATAGTCAGCATCTGGTATTTTACTAGTTGTATTGGGCTTTAAGCTCTGGGCACTCTTTCTAAACCGGATTAACTCAATAGCTTTATCAATTGCCTTACAAAATCGCTGAAAAGAGATCGGTTTGACTAAATAATCAACAATATCCAATTCGAAGCCCTCTAGTGCATATTCGGAGTAGGCTGTAGTAAAAATGGTAACAGGGGGATTTTTCAGTGTTCTCACCAAATCAATTCCTGTCAAATCATCCATTTGTATATCGGAGAGCAAAATATCGATTCCACCATTATCAATGACCCGCTTAGCGTCTAAAGCATTGCTCAATACAGCCTGAATTTCTAACTCATCAATTTTATCAGCATAGCTCTTCAGCAAATCTCTTGCAGGCTCTTCATCATCAACAATCAAAACTTTATAATTCATAATAGTATTATTGCTTTCTTTCCAAAGGTACTTTCAAGTTTAAAAAATACATACCCTTTGATTTTTTCTCATCCAGGATATAAGCGTCACCGTATTGCAACTCCAGGCGCTTTTTAATATTATCCAAACCAATGCCTCCATATTTAGGAGCTACCGTTGCTTTTTCTTTATAAGTGTTAGAGATTTCCAAAAGACAAAAGTCCAAGTCATCCACTGAAATCTGCACTTGTAAAAATCCTTTTGGATTGCTTACTACATCACTGTGTTTGCAAGCATTTTCTACAAAATTGACAATAATCAAAGGAGCAATCAAATGAAAACCTTTCACTCCATCTACCTGTAATGTAATATTCCGCTGCTCCGAGTTTTTCATTTTATGGATTTCCAATAAATCCTCTACCGCTGCAATTTCCTTGGACAAACCGACCCTATCTTCACTACAATCATAAACCATAAATCTTAGAATAGATGATAATCGCTCCAACATAGGAGCTGTTTTTTGATTACCAGTTTGCGCATAGGAATATATGTTATTCAGCGTATTAAAAAGAAAATGCGGATTGATTTGAGATTTCAAAAAATTGAGTTCTGCCTGTAATTTTTCATTCTGTAGCTGGTTCTTGGCAGAAATACTCTTAAACCACTGTTCTACGAAATAATACATACTCGTATAAGCAGTTGTCATGATCAGTATCAAATAGTCATAAGCAATCCCTGTGAAGCTAAAGGGGTTGTATTCTCCATAGTAGTCATATTCGTAAGGGAGTATCTCATCTATTAAATAATAAAAAGCTACAAAGAAGGTCATCACTCCAAAAAGCAAGGTGAAATAAATAAACCACTTCTTCTTTAAATAAATAGGCAGGAGATAGAAGTAGTGAATAACAACCACTGCTGCTACCATAAAGGTATAATTCAATGCATAAGCTGCAGATTCCATAAATGAGCATTCGGGAAAATTTTCCACAAAATTTATCAGAAAGAAAATAAGCAACAGCCCTACCTGGCTCATTATACCATACCGACGAAAGGTTGATTGTTTCATATTACTGTAAGACTACAAATAAATTTCACTTTGAAAAAGAGAAATCCACGAATGATTCAATTCTCTAATCGAATGGCAGCCTATTTCCTGTAAGCGGTACGCATATAGTTTAGTGTCCGCTTATCTGTTTAAGTTTCCCACTTATGAAGTTATTCTTTGCACTGATGGATAAAAGTTTTTTTAATGCTCTATTTAGTAAATATTGTAGTGGATTTGAAAGACAATTATATCAAGATGATATCATGAAGCACACATTGATTATAATGGCGATTTTGATGATAAACAGCGCAGTTGATGCACAAAATCAAAATAAAAACCTCCCTATCACTATAGGCTATTTTAGCCAGGCTGGTTGGCAACCGGGCGCAAAAATCGGTACCCAACTGAAATGGAAAACATGGGAAACAGAAACCAGGTCAAAGCAATTGCTCGCAAGCCCTCAAATTGGCTTTTACACTTATATAGATGTACATACCAGCTATCTGTTGAATATTGATGTTGCCTATCAAAGTATGAAAAAGAATAAACCAGGTTATTCTGCCTGGTCGATTGGCTTAGGATATATGAATCAATCTCAAATTACAGAGCGAAAAATCAATTTGAGCGATGGAAGCGAAGAAAAAATTCGGGAAAATTGGGGTTGGTTTTTGCCAACAGCCAATTATGAGTTTGGAAGAGCAATCAATTCTAAAATCGGTTGGTACAGTAAGTTTTCTTATGACCTTAAGATAGCTACTTCAAGAGAAAATGCGGCTTTATTCTTTGTTGAGTTAGGAATGAAATTCAATTTATTATGACTAAAAGAGAATTTTTAAAAATGGCGGGCCTGCTTGGCCTTGGATTTCCATTGCAAGCCTCTTTGGTTTCATGTGAAGATACATCGATGTCCAACCCAATTGATCCAAATTCAGACAGCGTTTTGATTATAGGTGCTGGTGCTGCAGGGCTCACTGCTGGTTATTTATTGAGCCAACAGGGTATTAATTATCAAATTTTGGAAGCATCTTCGACTTACGGAGGCAGAATGAGAAAAACAGATACATTTGCTGACTTTCCAATCCCTCTGGGTGCCGAATGGTTGCACGTTGCTCCATCTGTTTTTGGTGAAATCGTCAATGATGACTCCATTCAGGTAAACCAGGAAATGATTCCTTATAGTACTCAGGATACTTATGGAGAATGGGAAGACAATGAACTAACGATTGACCCCATTGGTGAATATGAAGACTTAAAATTCAAAAACTCGACCTGGTTTGATTTTTTTGATGAATATATCGCTCCCGTTGTACTGCCCAACATCCGCTTCAACACGATTGTGAGCACTATTAATTATGAAGGCAATGACGTTATAGTAGGAACAACAGGAGGGCAAAACTTTACTGCCAATAGAGTAATTATAACTATTCCTGTAAAGCAACTACAAAATTCAGCCGTAGCTTTTACGCCTCCTCTACCCTCTTCTCAACAAAAAGCCATCGAGAAAATCAATGTATGGGATGGGATAAAGGTTTTCATAGAATTTACGGAGCAATTCTACCCTACTTTCCTTGGCTTCGGAGGACAAACGGCGAATGGACAGTTGGAATATTATGATGCGGCTTATGGACAAGATAGCGATCGCCACATTTTAGGTTTATTCGCAGTAGGTGAATCTGCTGCACCATATATCTCACGCTCCGGCGAAGAACTCAAATCATATATTCTTGACGAATTAGGAGAAATATTCAACATAGATGTTGCTGCCTATTATGTAAATATGATGGAGCAGAATTGGACGAATGAAGCATTCATTGGAGGAGCTTATGTAGCGGACAATGCCAATTGGCTCCGTGTTTCAAAACTTGGTGCCCCCATTGATGACAAAATTTACTTTGCAGGGGAAGGCTATACCAATGGAGAAGATTGGGGAGGAGTACACGATGCTGCTCGTTCTGCAATAACTGCCATAGAAGCTATAACAGGCTAATCCCTTTCACCACTCAAATTTAAAATCATGACTAGAAAAGAATTTATAAAAAATTTCACTGCATTGGGATTGGCATCCCCTTTTATATCCACTCTGCTAACGTCCTGCAGTAAAAAGGAAGGTTTTTTCTCAGATTTTGAAGTTAATTTTGATGGGAAAGTTTTAGTCATCGGTGCAGGTGCAGCAGGCGTTACAGCTGGATATATACTAAAAAAACAAGGTATCGACTTTCAAATCCTTGAAGCAGCACCAATCCATGGTGGCCGGGTAAAAAAGGCAGCTGATTTTGCGGATTTCCCCATTGACCTGGGTGGAGAGTGGATACATACAGATCCCTCTATTCTAGCCAAACTGAACAACGACCGCCAGTCAGAAGTAGACATCGATATTATCACCTATAACCCACAAACCATCTCCGTCTGGAAAAATGGTGAATTAAAGAGGCGGAATTTTGCCAGTAATTTCTACAGTGAATACAAATTCAAAAATTCAAGCTGGTTTGATTTTTTTGATCAATTGATGGTCCCACATATTCAGGATCATATCGTTTACAATTGTCCGGTAAAAGAAATAGACTATTCCGGTGAAAAGGTAATGGTGACTTCTCTAAACGACGACATTTATGAAGCAGATAAGATTTTGGTGACCGTCCCATTAAAGATATTGCAAAACGATTTTATTACTTTTATTCCAGCTCTGCCTGAAGATAAACAGGATGCCCTAACGCAAGTTGAAATGCCCGATGGACTCAAAGTATTCATCGAATTTTCAGAAAAGTTTTATCCTGATGTTGTGATGTTTGATGATTTAATTCAGGCAGCTATCAACAGCGATCATACTTATTATAATGCGGCATTTGGAAAAGACTCGGATAGACACGTCTTTGCCTTATTTACGGTAGGAGAACCTGCTTCAGCATATACCTCCCTCCAAACAGAAGAAGCCATCTTTAACAAGGTAATGGGCGAGTTAGATGACATATTTGATGGAAAAGCTTCTCAATATTACATCCAACACATTATTCAAAACTGGTCGCAGGAACCCTATATTCAAGGCTCTTATTCTCATTACGACAATTATGGTGCATTGGATACATTGGCCCGGCCTATCGATGATAAGGTCTTCTTTGCGGGTGAGGCTTATACAAGTGAATCTCAGGCAACGGTGCACGGAGCGGCGGAAACGGCCTATTCAAGTGTGGAAAAAATGCTGAGTTTGAGCTGATTTTGGGGAAATTGTCCGGTTTGGGTGGTAATAATGTCCGGTTTCGGGGTTGGCGAAGCAGTAGCTTTGAGGAAATTTTTAATCACTTAAACTCATATTATGATACCTCAAAGAATGTCTTATTTATTGAGCTTTGTAGCTCTATTATTATTAAACATAAGCTTTGCTAACACCTTAAATTCACCATCCTGGGAAACAGGAGGAAAACATTTATTACTGATAGGAGAGCCAACCGCTTTATACGAACAATTTGGAGCTAAGCATTTAAAAATATCCACTTCATGGGATTTAACTGCCCAATCTATTTCATCAATTAATGCCGAAGTATTAGCTGCCAATGCTTTATTCATTGATGAGAGTCAATTAAATCAGCCCGATGATTTAAAAAAGCACCCTTACATCCAGGCAGCTATTGAATACGCCAAGCCTATAATTGTCCAAAATGCGAGTTCAGAAGCTATTTCCAGCATAGCTGGAGCTGGTTTTGATGCACCAGTAGTTATCGTTAAGCCGCTTGATAGACAAAATACACATTTAACAGTCCTTCATGCTGAAAAAGAAGGAGACATGCCTACTCTAAAGCAAATTCAAGAAGCTTTGGATATGCCGTCTTCTAAAAATGCTCTTACCGGAGATGTGACCTTACCTGGCTATGCTCAAAAAAGAGTACGTGTCAGTATTCCATTATCTGACATACAACTTTCTCCTTACGTAAAACATTCCGGTGAATCATCATTAAGTAACCAAAATAAACAGGTTGCACAAATGGACATTGGCTTACAAATAACCATTTACGCTTTTGAAGAGGGTAAATATGCAAGAATTACCAGCACAGGAAATGGGTTCACTATGGGTACATTGATAAGGGATGATTCAAAGTTTAAGGGTATTTATTTAGATCAGGCCCAAGTGGCTATCCAGGCTATTAATAATTCAAATTCTATCATCTATAAAACAGCACCTCAAAATGCCGATCCTACCTTTACAATTAATACAACAACCAGTTTTGGAATAGCAAGTGGTCCCAAGGGAATCCCAATCCCAACTTTCAATCATACTCAAACCAGATCTGTTACTATGAAAGACTTCAAAGTTGTAAACTCTTCCAACAAAAGTCTTGCTATCTGGAATTATGCGATGCAACTTACAGCGGATGGCCATGACTATAGTAAGCCAGCCGATTTAATAATACACGATGGTAATTGGGGAATCAGACAGATTCCTGAATGGGCCTTAAATATGCCTATAGATTTTGAAACTATAGTACGAGTTCCTGCGGGCAATCTTGAAACCATAAAGTATTCCTTCCATAGATCATTCCGGGGAGCTTCTGTTCATAGATATTATGAGTTCCCAGACGAAACTTTCAAAGCAGCAACCAATAATTATTCTCGAATAGATAACTTTTCACTTGATTTTAGTTCAATTCAGGCTTTTGATGAAGCACAACCTATAGGGCACACACCTCAATTCAACAACTATGGAGATATAACAACTGATAATATTTCAGGATGGTATTATCCTTCCATTGAAGTGAATGGATGGGCACCTAATGCAATTTCGTATCAAAACGCAGCAAATAACAAAATTACTTCTACCCCTACCAATATGGGGGACTCAAGCTGGACAAGAATGGACATAGACCTTGATGGTGCCCTTTATGCGATTGATAAAAAAGGTGTCCTATCTCAAGTAGAACTAGATAAAAGTAATAATGGGTTAAGAATATCAAGCTCGAAGAAACTTGAAGGGAAGACAAAAGTATTAGATGTAGCTGCCGGCCCCGATGATGATGTATATTACAGTACAGCAAAGGGTATTATGATGATTGATGACCAGGGTAAAAGAGATACAATAGCAAAATCCAGCAAATACAATAGATTAGCAGTGTCTTCCTCTGGTGCCATTTATGCAATAAGAGCAGGCACAGGAGATAAAACAATTCATGAGTACAACCCTGACAAGAAGGAATGGTCGAGTACAGGAGAAACGGCTATAGATATTACAACTGCAGGGCAATATGTAATAGCGGTCCAGTCGATAGGTGCTATCATCGTTTATGATCCACAAACTCGTAAATGGAATAAGGTCAATTCTATGGATGATGAAATTACAAAGTATAAGGAAGAAATTGTAGGTATTGACGCTGGAGGGTCTGGATCTGATTTTGTGTATGTTGCTACTAAGAATACGGTTTATCGTATTTTTTATCGCAGGTAAACATTTATGATTTTTCAACATGAGTTATTCGACTTTTCCGAGAGTAGGAAAAGTCGAATAACTCATGTTGTAATCACTGCTTTAAGTAAGTGCTAAGACCAAATTGTGTTACCATTATATTGAGAAGGATTTTCATTCCAGGCAAGGCAACTTATTTATGTCCACTCACTCACTCACTCACTCACTACTCGCTTCATGACAATTCCCTTTTCTGTAGTAATGATTAAGATTAAAACACCTGATGGAAAATCCGACAATGAAATAGGAATATTCCCTCCTTCCAGATTTTCCTGAATGGCTCTCAATTTGCGCCCCATAACATCCGTGATGATCACTTCAGATGGCTGCAATGCCGTTGTTTCATAGTGTAGGTTAAGCCAATCAGTTGCTGGATTTGGGAAAACAGAAAATTGTTGTGAAAGCACTACATCGTATACGGTAGTAATAACATCCATGCCATCACAATCTTCATCGATACCATTGTCTGGAATATCTTCTGCATCAGGATTAATACCAGGATTCATATCATCACAATCATCCGCTAGTAAGAAGCCATCATTATCCAGGTCATCATCAGGTGTGGCTGGGTCACAGTCATCATCAATGCTATTATAAGGAGTCTCATCATTTCCAGGGAAGATAACGGCATTAGCATCATTACAGTCCTCACCAAGCGGAGAGCCATCTCCATCCGCATCTATATAGTTACCATAGCGTACCACTGTAAAATCATTACCACCAGTTGAAGCGGTTGCACCTGCAATCAGGACTTTCCCATCTGATGGCTGGATGGCTATCCCATGTGGGAATGCAAAAATCGTAGATGTAACGGTTTCCACTATACCCGTTCCACCCCAGGATGAATCAAGCACACCCTCTTCGTCGCAACGAACCGTTACAAAACGCGATGGGTTTCCACCAAATGGCCCGTCTCCGGATTCTCCCACAACAAGAATTTTTCCATCGCTTTGTATGACCATGCCATTACCATAATCTTGTGTATAAACATCTACCTTAAATATTCCCTCCACGCCAAAATCTGTATTAGGAGTACCATCCGGATGATAAGCTAAAACGGCAAAGTCATTCCCCGATACCGGATTCGCTGCATATCCTGCTATCAGGATATTTCCATTGGAGTGAACTTGTATATTGCGCCCTGCTCCTTCAACAGCTGCCAAGATCTCTCCATTGGTACCAAAGGTTGGATCAAGTCCACTACCATCTGCCAATACTTTATAAATCGCTACGCGATTGGCTCCTCCTGGGTTAGCATAGCCAGCAACCAGGAAATTGCCATCGGATGCCAAAGCGATACTATACATTTCCGTAGAAATGCCAATATCATTCCAGAGGAAGATGCCATCTGTACCAAAATCAGTATCCAAGGTACCATCCGCATTATATAGTAAGACAACATTTCTTTTGTCAAAAGAATCAGGTACATGGCTGTATCCACATACTGCAATCTGATTATTCTCTGTGACTATTATTCCTCTTGCATAATCCAAACCAAGATCAATTTCCTCAATAATGATCCCACCTGTACCAAATGTCGTATCAAGTACTCCATTAGGAGTCAGTTTATTGATAAAGAAATCACTATTGGCCGGAGGTGAAGAAAATGGATGGCGATATGATCCTGCCAACAAGATGCTCCCATCATCCAATAGTTCAATATCATAAAGCAGATCAGAACCATTTGTATTATTATAATGATACACTCCATTATCGGCAAAAGTAGAATCGGGTGTTCCATCTTCCAGTAATCTTACAAGAGCAAAATTGAAATCGCCAATTGTTCCTACTCCCCCTACCAAAATCTTGCCATCGGGCTGTACCACGATATCGTGTGGAGTATCTGTGCCTCCGCCCAAATCCATGAGCAAAATACCATCTGTAGCAAAAGAAGGGTCCAGTTCTCCAGACTGGGCAATACTCACACAATAGAAAAAAGTCAAACAACAAAGAGTAGTTAATATTTTAGCCATAAAACGATAGTTTGAATTTGTTTTTGTATTGGATCACTAGTACTTCGCTATTAAGAGTCGTTTATGTTCGGCTTATACGAATCATTTCTCCCTCAATTCAAGCAATTTACTCGACAGGCCTTGCCTTTAGTAGCAGAAAGTCTGCTTATCGATAGATAGGCTCAGATGAAGTCCATATCGTATGATCTGTGCGACTTCATCCGAAGTCGAGGCTATCATCATGAGCATTTTCAACAATCTTGTGACTTCTCCAAAGTCCTTACTTTTCCTTTTCATGCTTATCGAATCCAGTGCTCTGTTAACACTGGAATGACGGGTAATCTGTGGTGCCTTTTGTGCTTACTCTTCGTTTTTGATTTGTCCACGAATGGTTTGTGTAATTGGTGAAATTACTCAGACAGGCATAGCCTGCTTCGTGGAAAGGTTCGTGGACAAAAATCAAAATGAATTTGGCGAAACTAATGGTACTTAAGAATCCATAAACTTCAATATCAAAGCGCCTAAGAACCAGTGTTAACAAAGCACTAGTATAAGATCACTCTCTTAATCACTTGTCTGCTTTCAGAAGTCAATACCAGATTGTAAATTCCTTTAGGCAACTCACTCCAGTCAAAGCTTTGGTAAATAGAGGTTACTTGCTGCATCTGAGTAGTAGCAACTACCTGCCCAATAGGATTAACCAATTGAATTGAAATATCCATATTGCGATTGAAATCAACGTCTAAGCATACAAGGCCTGCTGATGGGTTAGGAGAAATATTGATATAACTTATTTCATCAAAATCAGTTAGTCCTGTTAGCTGATCAACCACTACACTTCCTATTATTTCGCAACCATTAGCATCCGTGACAACTACCTGATATGTTCCTGCATTTAGGTTAATGGCTGTTGCAGTTGTTTGGACTGGGTTTGTATTCCACTCATAGGTATATTCAAGAGTTCCGCCTACAGGGCTTGCAGTAGCGGTTCCATCTCCGCTCATATTCATGTCGGGTGTTGAGGACATTGAAACTGAAAGGACTTCTGGTTCTGGCACATCAACCGTTACTATCAATTCGCAAGCATTGGCATCGGAAATAGTAAGGCTATGCATTCCTCCTGAAAGTGCAGTAGCAGTAGCCGTTGTTTCCATATTATCCCATAGGTAGGAATAGCCCATCGTTCCACCACTTGAGTTTACTGTTGCCTGTCCATCATTTTCGCCATTGCAACTTACTCCTGCATCCACAGTTACAGTAGCCTGCAATTCTGTAGGCTCTAATATTTCTATACAAGTACTAGCTGTTCCACCAAATAAATCTGTAACCGTAACACAATAGACTCCCGCTGGTAGATTCGTTGGATTATCACCGCTTGCCAATTGACTATCCCAGTTATATGTATATTCAGGAGCACCTCCCGATGGAGTAACAACGATAGCACCATTAGTATCTCCAAAGCAAGCTAATGTATCGGTAATAGCACTAACTATAATAGATAAAGAATCAGGGCAAGCAGGTAAAATAAGGTTGTTTATGGTATAAGGGCCTGCATTAAAACCATCTGCAAATTTTGATGCTGAAATAAAACACAACTCATCTCCTGCTGCTACCGTCACCGTTGTGGTACCACTGCTTGTACCAAAAGGCGGCGGATTGATAGAGGTCAATTCAGTAGCTACCCCATTCAGGCAGTAGCCAAATTTTTCTACCAAAGGATTAAAAGAAAAACCACTTGGCCCAGCCCAGTCAAAAGTAATATCTCCTGATGCTGGTGCAGTAATGCAATAGCTCACATTTCCATCTGTAGCACTGCAATCCAGCACATCCAGATTGGTTCCCATACCATCTGTATCACCATTTAAAATAATGGCCGTTTCATCTGCGACTATGCTCCCATTTGTATTAGTAGTATTAGCTGTCCAATTGGATGCATCATAACATTCTGACAAAGGAGGTAAAGGGCATGCTGGCAGTATAAAATTATTTACGGTAAAGGTGGTCGGGCTAAAACCATCTGCAAATTTTGATGCAGATACAAAACACAACTCATCTCCTGCTTCAACTGTTATCGTGGCGGTTCCACTACTTGTACCAAATGGAGGCGGATTAATAGAGGTCAATTCAGTAATTGCTCCATTTAAGCAATAACCAAAGCGCTCTACCAGAGGATTAAAGAATGGGCCTACCGATGTAGACCAATCAAAGGTAATCTCTCCTGACGTAGGTATTATTATACATGCACTCACATTGCCATCAGTAGCCGCACAATTGATCGAATCCAGGTTTGTCCCTCCAAAATCGGTATCGCTATTGATGAGAATAGATGCATCATCTATCATTACACTTCCATTAGTATTTTCTGTAAAAACCATCCAATTGGAAGCGTCATAACAATCTGAAAGTGGTGGTGGCGGTGGGCAAGCAGGAACGGTAAAATTATTGATAGTATATGTGTCAGGCCCGAGTTGTGCCCATTTTGAAGCAGCAATAAAACAAAATTCATCTCCTGCTGCCACAGTAGCGGTAGCAGTACCACTACTCGTACCAAATGGAGGTGGATCAACAGAAGTTAATTCAGTGGCTATACCATTTAGGCAGTATCCAAACTTCTCTACCAATGGGTTAAAGAGTGGACCACCTGGCGCCGCCCAATCAAAAGTAATTTCTCCAGAAGAAGGTATAGTTATGCAATAGGTTACTGTACCATCTGTAGCTGCACAGTCAATTACATCCAGGCCCGTTCCACTTTCGTCAAAATCGCTATTGATCACTATTGAGCTACCATCGTTCTCAACACTTCCGTTTGTATTAGTGGTGGTTGCTGTCCAATTAGAAGCATCATAACAGTCTACTAATTGTGCCCACACGAGACTGCTGGGCAGGAAAAACAGGCATAGGATTAAATGGTAAATTCTACGCATATATCACATTATTTTTTTTGTTACAGGGAAATAAATCTTTGAGAATCCGAAGCTAGTAAAGATTTCTTTGCGCTATTCAGAATATGCTTAAATTAGTATTACGGAATATTCCGCATCATCGAAAACTCTAATAAAACCAAGGGGTTTGGTACTCTTCACCATTAAAGTGATATGCTGAAAAGAAATCAACTGATATTATTTTTTTTATCTACTTCGATCCTATTTCTCTGGAGTTGTCGAAATCAATCCTCTGATACTCCTATTTTCAATATCCAGCAACAAGAAATAGATAGCTTAATTCAGCGAGCTACTGACGCTCAAAACCTGGCACCCCATACCATCGTCCCATTATCCGATACCGTTATTATAGCATCTAAAGCCATTGCTTATGAGGAAGGAGAAATTCGAGGATATTATCATAAGGCTATCGGATATTTTTTTCAAAGTGCCTATCCAAAAGCAGAAGAGTATTGCCAGCTTGTTTTAGAAAAGTTGGAAGCTACTTCCTCTTTAGACTCTACTTACTATCATAACTATTCAGGAAACACTTATATGCTATCAGGCATTTTAGAACAAAAGCAGGGGAATTATGATCATGCAGTATCCTTTCAATTACAGGCACTAAAGCATTTTGAAATCATTGAAAAGTGGAATAATGTAGCCAACGCCTATGGCAATCTTTCAGAGAATTTCAGATTCATCAAAAACTTTGAAAAAGCATTCCTTTATAATCAGAAAGCAGAAGACTTTTTCCTTAAAGCCGACAATCCTGATCGCATTGTTTTTGTCTTGCAAAATCGAGGTAACATTTTCTATGACCAGGGAGACTATCAATCAGCTCTCGAACTATTTGAAATCACTTTAGAAAAGGCAAATGCTATTGAAGATTTTGAAAACATCGTCCATGCCATCAACAATATTGGAGCATCTTATGAGAAATTAGGGCAATATGAAATTGCTCTTCAAAACTATTGGATAGCACTAGAAAAATACCAGGCACGTGAAAATGCATGGGGAGAAGTCATCACTTTGGGAAATATCAGCCTTATCCATATGGAGATGGGGCAACTAGAACAAGCAGAACAGTTTTCCACCGAAGCATTAAATATAGCCAGAAGCCAACACTTTCTGGAGTTGGAAAAATTTGCCACAGAAAATTTAGCAGAGATTTATGAAGAGGGTGGTGATTATCAAAGAAGCCTGGAAATGGCAAAACAAGGAGCATTATTGCAAGACAGCTTATACAATCAACAAAAGTTTGAAATTGTCAATCGCCTGGAACAGCAATTCAATGAAGAAAAATCCAATCGCATTATCGCACAAAAGGATAAAGCTATTATAGAAAGTCAGCTCAAGTCCCAACGCTTAAGCAATATTGCGATATTGCTAGCTTTATTTTTCTTTGCAGTACTACTGGGAGCATGGCTATTCTACAAACAAGCTAAATTCAGAAAAGAAAAAAACGACGAACTTCTTCAAAAGAATGCAATCATCCAAAACCAGAATGAAGACCTCGAATCCCTTGTAAATGCCTATGAAGCCCAAAGAGAAAAATTCATTCAAATTGGCAGTCATAAAATCCCTCTGGATGATATCATATACATTCGTTATCAAGAGCGAATTTCTTCCATCTTTTTAAGAGATCATTCTATTATTGAACACAGAACCCAGCTAAGCCATCTAATGGCAGAACTGAATTATAAATCTCATTTCCTTTTTTCCCAAATCAATCAAAACTACATCGTTCATTTCAAAAATGTAACTATTGAGTTTTTTGATAGCCCTGAAGAAAAATATTATTTCACAAACTATTTATCTAATGATACGGATGACTTCAGGACTGAGGAGGTCATCAGAAACAGAAAGCGCTCTGGCTTGAACAAACATTTTGAGCGGGAATATCAACGCTATTTGAGATTGGAAAAGCTGTTGAAGCAGAAGTAGTAGCATTGTCTTTGATTTCCCGCAGATCTCACAGATTAACGCGAATCTGCGGGCACCATATTTATAAAACAACTTCCGTTCTTTCTAAACAGCCTCTTATTCCTTGACTATTTTTTTTACAGCTACTCCCCTATCCATATGAATTGCCAACACCAACAACCCACTTGGTAAAGCATCCAATTGAATAGCAATTGAGCTAGATTCTGCTTGCCCCTCGATCAGTTGGAGGCGCTTTCCTGTGTAATCCATTATTTCTATCAATTGAGGCTTTAGCACACTCGCATTGTAATCGATAAACAGCATGTCCCTGGCTGGATTGGGATACACTTGAAATTGAAGGGAAAGAGTTGATTCATCCACTCCTACTAACAAATCCATTCCATCGCAATCTTCATCAATCCCATTATTAGGAATTTCTACAGCATCGGGATTGATACCGGCATCCATATCATCACAATCATCAATTCCCAGAAAAAAGCCATCCATATCTGCATCGATTTCATTGCCATATCTGACAACAACTACTTCATTGCCTCCACTTGAGAAAAAGGCTCCAACTCCTGTGACAAGTACTTTCCCATCATGGGGCTGAACGGCAATCGCATTAGGAAAAGAAAAATCAGCATTTGCTGGTTGGGTAACGACCTTGCCATTATCTCCCCAGCTAGTGTCCAATACTCCATTTTCATCACAACGAACAGTGAGAAACTGATTATCAGCAAAGCCTGCTCCGCTTTCAGCACAAACCAGGATTTTTCCATCTGGCTGTACAACGATGTCCTTTCCTATATCAGAAGAACCATTATCTATTGTAAATACACCTTCATTTCCAAAATCCAGATTCACAGAACCATCGGGATGAAAGGCGGTAATGCCCAGATCAGTACCAGACACTGCTCCGGCCTCATGGGTTACTAAAATATTGCCATTAGGGTGCACAGTCATTCCAAATCCTCTGCCAGTTGCAGGAGCCAAGGCCTGTCCATCATTAGCAAAAGTAGAATCCAGCCCACTCCCGTCAGCTTTGACTTTATACAAAGATGGCCGATAAGCTCCAGAAGGGTGAGCATGGCCAGCCGCATAGATGCTACCATCTTCTGCCAGGGCAATACTCTCCGTAGAATTATAGGTTTCATTTTCCTGCCATATAAAAATGCCGTTATTACCAAAAAGTAAATCCGGCTCACCATTAGCATGATAACGAGCAACTACATTTCGCCTCCATACCAAACCCGGATAGTGAGTATTACCTCCAGCGACAATTTTTCCATCTTCTGCTATTGCAATACTCTGTATGTAATCCTGCCCTTCATCTATTTCGTGAATCATGATACCATTTACCCCAAAAGTGGAATCCGGAATCCCTTCTGAACTCAGCTTAATCATCATAAATGCAGAGCTTGCAAGATCTTCAGAATAAGAACCCGCCATAATCATACTTCCATCATCAAGCACTTCAAGATCGTATGCCAACTCAGACCCCAAGGGGTTGGAATGATAATAAAGCCCGCCTTCTGCAAAAGTTGAATCAACCGATCCATCTTCATTTAGCCGAGTCACACATTGATCCAAATTGCCCTCCGGATAACCGGAAAAAATGACCAGTAGCTTTTTACTGGGTAATACGACTACATCATGGGGTGACTCGTGCAGGTCACTATACATACCGCGAAATACTCCTCCTGTTGCAAAGGAAATATCCAATCCACCTGGCTGTGACCAAAGAGGAGAAAGAGAAATGATAGTAAAAAATAACAGTGTAAATATTCTATTCATAATCTGATTTTATTGCATGTGGCAGGCCGCTTTCACCGCTACTGTTTTATGATTGAATAAAGGAAGACAGCCAAAACTAGAGAATGTCCGCATAAACTGATCAGAATATGCTCAAAGTTAGCCTTGCGGAATATTCCGCAGGTTTGAAACACTTATGATTACATACACTTTCCGATATTCCCCCTCATTTCTAAAATTTTCAAAGAATTAAAAAATTAAGCTTCATGAAACATCCCTTTTGGACTATTAGCATGCTGTTTATCCTTTTATCGTCAAATAGCCCATTGCTTTTTGCCCAAAATTTAATTCCGAATCCAAGTTTTGAAAATTGGGATGGAACAAGTGGACAAGGAGGGAACACTCTAGACGGCCTAGACAATTGGTACAATGCCAATGGCACAGCGGATCATCACCATACTTCTATTTCCGGGACCAACCTCACCAGCCTTGAGCCCTGTCCCTTAGGGCAAGGAAATGAATGGTGCGGAGCCCCTGTAGAAGGTGAAGCGGTTTTAGGTTGTTGGAAAGGCAATGGATTAGATGGCACCAGAGAGTGGGCGGGTATTCAATTAACTTCTGCAATGACTACTGGTAATTGCTATAAAGTTTCTTTTTGGGTTCAAAACAAAGAAGACAATCCAAATAGCTTATATGAAACGAATCAATGGGGGATATTTTTCTCCGAAACGATGTTTCCTACCTTTAGTCCCAATGTAGCCGATTACACCAATAGGCTCGATCAAATTGTAATGACAGACGAAGTCGTAGGTGACACCATCTGGCATTATTACGAATTCATCTACCAAGCCAATGCTCCTCATCAATATGCCTATGTTGGTTATCAGGGAAATGTAGCAAGCTCTACATTTACAGCTGCTAACCCTAGCTTTACATTAGGTTTCTATGTTTGGTTTGATTTAATTTCTGTTACCCCTATTGAAGTAGATTTAAGCCTTTCTGAAGATATCACTATTTGTCCGGGAGATAGTGTTTTGCTCGAAGCCAACTCCAACTATCCTGTTATCTGGAGTCATCAAAATCCTGATACTACTTCTTCTGTTTGGATCGCCCCACAAGAAACAACCACTTATTATGTCCAAACCCAGGATAGTACCGTATGTACCATCATAGATTCTGTAGTCGTTACTGTTATTCCAGAAACTGTTACAGAATATACAGATTTGGTATGTTTAGGCAGTGATGCTTTCCCTTTAGCTTCAAATAATAGTGATGGAAATTGGACTGGAAACGGCATCATAAATGAAAGCCTTGGATTATTTGATCCTAATGAAGCAGGTTTAGGCACCCATGAAATAAGTTTTGAATCCAGCAATCATTGTAGTGAAAGCTTCACTTTATTAATAGACATTTTAGATACTCCAACACTCAACTTCGAATCGGATATTAATACAGGATGTGCCCCGGCAAACATTCATTTTACCGACCTTTCCCAGTCGACCGGAATCACTTATCATTGGGATTTTGGAAACGGTACAACTAGTAACGATGTAGGCACAACCTCGATCAATTACACCGATCCTGGCCTTTATGATGTCCAGCTTTCTGTAAGTTATTCGGAACATTGCACTGCTAGCCTTACTCAAGATAACTGGATCCAGTTAGGTGAATCCCCTTTCGCCAACTTCACTTTTTCGCCCTCTACAATTACAAATCTTGAGCCGGAAGTACAATTTGAGAACTTATCTTCTCAAAATATTAATAGCTTTTCATGGCACTTTGGAGATGGTAACTCCAGTATTCAAATGAATCCGCATCATGAGTATTCACTTCCAGGAAATTATGAGGCTCAACTGATTGTCACTTCTCCAGAAGGATGCCAGGATTCTACCTCCCAATTGATCACTGTAAATAACCAAATAGATTTCTACATCCCCAATGCTTTCTCTCCAAATGATGATGGAATCAATGATTCTTTTGATGTTTTTCCTGCCGGGGAAATTACAACTTATCAAATCACCATCTTCGACCGTTGGGGAGGTACTGTCTTTCAATCCAGTAAAATTGATGAACCCTGGGATGGATACATCAAAGGTAAACTAGCTCCAAAAGGTATTTACGTCTATCTAATTGAATATGAGTTTGCCGACTATATTAATGGCGGCTTACAGAAAGGGAATAGAAGTGGAGATATGATGATTATGAGGTGAGTGAAAGAAAAGCGCAAGATCAAACTCAAATTCAAGGGTCAAACTCAAGTGCAAATATTGTAAACTACACTCGCGGTTTGCGTTTGTTTTTTCAGTGGAAGTACAAATTCAAATCTGACAGACTGTTTATCATTATTACAAAAGCACCTTTAAGCAATCAGGTTCGTTATAGAAAACCGTAAAACGCCCTCCTTATCAAGTAATTCGCCCTCCTTTGCAAAGCATTTTCTATTGACTTTTGTAAAAGCAAAACAATTAGAAAATGGAGAAAGCAAATTTAATTTACCAGTTCGTTGTCAAGTCTATATTGTTACTACTCTTTGGAGTCATCAGTATTCATATTCAAGCTCAAGGCTCAGCAAATGAGATTATAGGTATCTGGGAAACCGAGGCCAAAGATGGTAAGATGGAAATTTACAAATGTGGTGATAGGTATTGTGGTAAACTCTTGTGGGGCACCGAAATTGTGAATACGGACGGTACCTCTAAAAAAGATAACAATAACCCAGACAAAAATCTTCGTTCTCGAGACCTCGTTGGAATTACCAATTTGACAGGATTGAGGTATGGTCAAGATACTTATGAAGATGGAAAAATTTATAATGCCGCCAATGGAAAAATCTATGACTGTTATGTATGGCTTGATAAAGGAAAAATGCACTTAAGAGGCTACATAGGTATGAAGATGCTGGGGCAAACATCGATATGGAATCGAGTGAAATAACATTTACTGAATACCTTTAAATAGCCAATAAAAATGAATCATATAAAAGAGTTAAATCGAATATTTGAGCTTCAAAAAGCTAACTATTCACCTGCCAATAGCCCATCTTATGAAGTTAGGATGGATCGATTGAACCGTTTGGAAGAAATGATACGCACTCATATGGATGACATCATTTCTACACTGGTAAAAGATTTTGGGACAAGGAATCCGGATATGGCATTTCTTGGCGATATATATCCTACACTAGCGCATGTGAAATATGTAAAGAGCCAGTTGAAAAAATGGATAAAGCCTGAGCGTAAATCTTCTGGCATTCTGGCATTAACAGGGCAGAAAACATATATCGTAAACGAACCACTTGGTGTAGTAGGTATCATGTCCCCTTTCAATGCGCCTGTAAGTTTAGCGATGGATCCTGCTATAGAAGCCATTGCCGGAGGGAATACGGTCATAATGAAACTTTCAGAAAGTACACCACTTACCGCAGACTTAATCCAGAAGCTGGTTTCACAATATTTTAAAGAAGAAGAATTAGCGGTGATAACGGGTGAAGTTGATGTTTCGATTGCCTTCGTGGATAGAGCCTGGGATAAATTCTTTTTCACAGGCGGTTCTGAGGTGGGTAAAAAAATTCTTGCAGCTAATGCAAAATACTTAACCCCTGCCATTTTGGAATTAGGGGGAAAAACGCCTTGTATACTGCTTCATGATGCCAACGTAAAATCAGCAGCACACAAAATTGCACAGGTTCGTATGGCTAATGCAGGGCAGGTTTGTATTTCAGGTGATTATGTATTTCTCAAAGAAAATCAACTGGAAGCATTCATTACTGAAGCAGTGAATAGAATGGATGAATTGTATCCTTCATTATTAGACAATCCAGAGTTTACGGCTATTATTAACGATAGAGAATATAATAGAATTACTGCTTATTTGGAGGAAGCAAAAGAAGCGAATTGCAGAATAGTCTATTCCAATCCTAAAAATGAAATAGTACCTGATCAAAAAACCCGGAAAATCCCCTTTAGCATAGTGGTGAATCCACCAAGGGATTTGCAGGTAGCTCGTCGTGAAATTTTCGGGCCCATCCTTACTATTTTTACTTATCAGGATATTAATGAAGCCATTACATTTATTAATAATAACGAAAAACCTCTAGCCTTGTATGTTTTCGGAAAAAATAGAGAGGAAATCAACAAGGTGATTCGAAACACTTCAAGCGGTGGTGTAACGGTCAATGACCTGATGATGCATGTTAATTCTCACAAAATGGGATTTGGTGGTGTTGGCTATAGTGGAATGGGAAGGTATAAAGGTGGTAAGAAGGGTTTTCATGCCTTTACCAATCCTAAATCTGTACTGGAACAAGGCCTGATGGGTAAATTTACCGCCCGGTTCTTTATACCATACACCAGTGAGCGTGCCAGAAATATGATCCGTTCAACAGTTGGAATAAAACCCTAATTTTATAGTAGTAAAATGAATCAACTATTCAACATAAAATCCATTAGCGAGCTGCATCGTATACTGGGCTGCCCGCCTCCCAAACACCCTGCTATTTCATTTCTAAACTTTGCAGAAATGAATGTTGCTACAGATATCTCCGAAACGATAAAGGCGAATACCGATTTCTATATTATATCCTTGAAAGCGGCTCAGGGCAGCATGAAGTATGGCCGAAATCATTACGATTTCGAAGAAGGAACTTTATTATTTACCGCTCCCAATCAAGTACTCAGCCCTTCGAATTTGATTGAGGATATGGACGATACTTGTGGCTGGAGTTTATTTTTCCATCCGGATTTATTGTATCACTCTGACCTGGGAAAGAAGATAAGCCAATACAGCTTCTTCACCTATGAGGCCAATGAAGCACTTCATTTATCAGAAGATGAAAAAAGTAAAATACTGGATTGTATTGGTAATATTACAGAAGAGTACAATCAAAATATAGATCAGCATAGTCAGGATTTAATTCTTTCCAATCTGGAGCTTTTATTAAACTATTGCCGCAGGTTTTATGACCGTCAATTTTATACCCGACGCAAGTACAACAAGGATATTGTAGTACAAATTGAACGATTATTATTAGAATATTTCAATTCTGACAAGCCCGGACTATTAGGCTTACCTTCTGTTAAATATTGTGCAGAACAAGTCAACTTATCTCCTAATTACCTAAGTGATTTACTTAAAAAGGAAACTGGAAAAAACACCAAAGAGCATATCAATTATTACTTGCTGGAAAAAGCAAAAGCTCTTTTACTGAGTTCTGAATTAAACATCAATGAGATTGCCTACGATTTGGGCTTTGAATACTCAAAATCCTTTGGCAAACTTTTCAAAAAGAAAGTAGGCATCACTCCAAAGGAATATAGGAAGCTGAATTAGAAACAGATCGCTTTATATTTTATCATCAAAACGCTACCCCTGTTATCTGCTCCGACACTTCCCAAAGCCTTTGCGCCACTTTTTTATCAAATACCTTCTCATCCATTTTTGCTAATCTGGGATAGCCTCTTATACCGTATTTCGGGCCGTAGTATTCCAAAGCTTTGACTTCTTCTGCCGTTGCAGCTTTTAAAGCAGGTAAAGCACCCATCCATACGGGTTGTGCCATCACTTTCGACAACCACCCTCCAATCCCAATGGACTGCTGACGCTCCGTAGCAGATAATCCGGGATGTGCGGCAACGGAAATAGCGGAAGCTCCATCCTGCTCAAACCGTTCCTGCAAACTCATTACGAAAAGTAAATTAGCCAATTTACTATCGCCATAAGATTTGGTCCTGTGATAAGGACGTTGCTCCCAATTAAAATCATCAAAATTGATCTCTCCCCATTTATGTCCACCACTGCTCATCGTGACTACTCGGGCATGGGGTGTATTTTTTATTATTGGGTATAACAATCCAGCCAATGCAAAATGCCCCAGATGGTTGGTTGCCATATGCATTTCCAATCCAGCAGCCGTTGTCGTTCTTTCTTTCAGGTTTACAACACCTGCATTATTGATCAATAAATCGAGTCTGGAAAACCTGGCCTTGAACGTTGCAGCAAATGCTCGGATAACATCAAAATTCGTTAAATCTAGCTGGATGACAGCTGCTTCTATTTTTCTATCTAAGGCCTGTTCTATTCTTTTGATTGCTTCGGCTCCTTTAGATTCAGTCCTGCAAGCAATGATTATTGTCGTATTTTTTTTAGCGAGCTGCAAACCTATTTCATATCCTAATCCAGCATTTCCACCCGTAATAATGGCTACTTTTCCTTTTTGATCGGGTATTTGACTAGCATCCCAATTTCTCATTCTGATTTTTTTCATTTGCAATAAATATGACCTGAGGGAGTAGAGACTTCGGAGAAATCATTACTCTGATAGCACTCTGCTTTTCAAACTTAACTGAGCACTAACATCATTTTCAAGAGGCAAAAATGAGAAGAATGATTTTTTGAAAGCTGAAATTAATTTCAGCTTTCACAGCTTATGTTTGAGTTTGCTCAACCATTGAGGGGTAATACCCAGGAAGTTGGCCACATATTTTGATGGAATTTGCTGTAATATCTGAGGATAATGCTCATGGAGGTATTGGAGCATTTCTTCACTGCTAAGACTAATGAGCAATGCCCTTAGTTCGTTTTTATCGAGCAGTGTTTTTATACCGTATGCCT
>JAKSDI010000073.1 GCA_022360175.1 Chitinophagales bacterium | reverse complement strand
TAGAAACCGCTACCATCTGTAGTGGTTGTCTCTAGCGTGTTGCCCATATCATCTTGTAGAGTAACGGTAACACCACTAATACCTGGCTCACCGCCATCCTGTACACCATCTCCATCTATATCTTCCCAGACGAAGTTTCCTAAGCTTGCATATTCATAAATACCCGCATCTAATGTTGGATCATTATCTCCAGCCGCAAGAGTTGTAGTTGCGGTCATACCGCTCATATTTGGATCTGCATCGCTATCCAGTGCATCGTCACCACCTGCATCTAGTGGAGAGAATTGGTATCCACCAGGTAAAACGAACTGAACGCTATAGGTGCCAGGTACTAAATCAGTAAACTCATAGAAACCTGTATTATCAGTTGTAGTTGTTTCTATTACGTTGCCATTATCATCCTTAAGATTTACTGTTACACCTTCTACACCTGGTTCGCCTCCATCCTGAATACCATCTGCATCAAGATCATTCCAAACAAAGTCACCCAGGCTGGTACAAAGGTCTTGATTCACTGTTACTTCCACCTGGTCTGTGTCTTCACATCCATTAGTATCTGTAACAGTTACAGTATAAGTCGTATTGATTATTGGAGAAACAGTGATAGAAGCTGTAGTTGCACCGGTGTTCCATTCATAGGTATATCCTGGAGTACCGCCACTTCCAGAAGCAGTTAATGTTGTTTCCTGGCCAGCACAAATTGTCTGGTTCGGACCTGCTTCAGCTACAGGTGTTGGATTAACCGTAATTACTACTGAATCAACACCAACACATTGTAACTCCTGAGGTTCGTCTATATTATATGCTAATACATAATATTTGGTTGTTGAGGTAGGGCTTACATCGATTGTAGTAGTAGTACCCGGAGTACCTTGCTCAATTATCTGTCCATTACCCGCAACTGGACCATCATTTACATCATAATTTGTCCTCCATTCGTAATAATCAGCTGTAGCATCTACAGTGCCGCCAATCGTTGCAGTTTCTCCGTCGCAAATTGTTTGATCTGCTCCCGCTTCAGGACTAGGATTCAAATCCACATCTACAGTAACAGTAACAGAAGCTACTCTTACACAGCCATTTTGTGTAACGGTTACTGAGTAAGTAGTTGTTATAGGAGGATTTACTGTTGGATTTGCAGCTGTATTATTGTCCATAAAGAAGTTAGGTGACCATTCATAGTTAGATCCTGCAGGACCTGTAGGGTCACCACCAATTTGGGTAGAACCGCCTTGGCAAATACTTACATCATCACCTGCTGCTGCAAATACTTCTTGTGTAATATTGATATCGTGTGTATAGGTTTCTGTACACTCTCCTTTTGTTATTGTTAGAGTCGCAGTGTAAATACCTGGTACATTATCCCAGGTAACTATTGTGCTTTCTGTAGCAGCAGATGTTGGAGTAGCTGGCCCTGTGAAAGACCAGTCATAAGTAGCACCTGCTACTGGAGGATCTGCTGCAAATAATATGCCTTCACCTGCACAGCGTGTTGTAGGAGCATTAATGCCAGATGTAAATGCAGGATCTACATTTACTGTCACTATATCTTGTACCGAACATCCATTCTCATCTACTACTGTAGCAGTATATGTTTGAGTTGTAACTGGGCTTACTACTATGCTAGCTCCCGTTTGCCCTCCAGGTTCCCAAGTAATTGTCAATTGACCAGTACCTCCATCTGCGGTTGCAGTCAAGGTAACTGGCTCGCCTTCACATATCGTCACATCATCACCAGCATCAATAGTTGGGCTATTTTGCTGTTCAATGTTAATTGTTCCTAATATAACAGGACAAGTATCATCTCCCCATCGTGCACTTACCTGATAAGTACCAGCTGTCAAATCTGAGAAAGTGTAACTTCCTGCATTATCCGGAGAGTTAATAAAGTCCGTTCCATTGATACTGAACTCTACAGAAGTTTGATCTGGATTATCGGAATATGTAATTGTGATAGTACCATTATCATCACCACAGGTAGCATCGGTAGAACTCAAGGTGCCATCCGGCGTATCTATAATTGTAATGATTGCATTGTCTGTTGTCTCACAAGCATTCAAATTCGCTGTAACGCTTACTGTTGCTGTAGCATTTCCTAGCTGAACTTCTGGTAAAGAGTAAGTAACCACATGAGGACCTGCACCAGTTGCTGTAGCTGGAGTAGCATAACTACCAAAGTTCCAGTTATAATTCGTTCCTGCAGGATTGCTCGGCGCTGTAAATGTCATAGTATTGCCAGAGCACAAGGTGGCGTTATCAACACTTATAACAGGATAAGGAGTTATAGTAAATGTTGTTGGATCTGAGTTAACATCATCACATCCATTGCCATCGCAGGTATAAACAGCACGATATTGGTATGTTCCTGCTTGCAAGCCTGCATCTGTTACCAAGCTATTACCTGTTGTCAGGTCATTCCAGGTACCAGATATTCCCTGACGATATTGCCACTGTACATCTTGACATTCTATTCCGTCATTAGTAGTTGCGACAAGTGTTGCTGTCTCTCCTTCACAAACATTATTAGTATTAATGCTTACCGATATTTCAGGATCAGGTACTACTGTAATGATTATTGTATTTGACTCCGTATTATCACAGCCTTCTCCATTACATATATATTCAGCCTGATATTGATATGTTCCAACTGCAAGAGTTGTTTCAGTGAAATATACATCTCCTGTCCCTACGTTTGTCCAAGCGCCAGTAGTCCCAGGCCTAAATTTCCATTGAACATCATCACAATCCAAGCCTCCTGACTTCATTGCTGTTAACTGAACAGAACCTCCTACACATATATTAGGTTCGTTTGAAAATATAGTAATTGATGGATCATCTTCTACAGTTACTATCACCTGATCTGTAGCATCACAAGCTCCATTATCATCAATTACCGATACTGTATAAGTAGTAGTGGTTGTTGGAGAAACTGTTATCATCTCACCTGTTCCGACTTGAGTACCACCATCTGTCCAAACTATAGTATAAGGAGCGATACCACCATTGATGTTTGCAGTTAGCGTAACACTACCACCTTCACATATGGTTTGGTCATCTGATGCCACAACCGTCAATTCAGGATGGACAGTTACTACAAATTCTGCAAATGGCTGGCAATAACCTGCTGCTGGGTCTGGCTTAACACAAGCATATACATAATAGGTTGTAGAACTATTTCCAACAAGAGGGAAATTAGAAGATGTTATAGAACCAGCCATTGCAGGTAATGCAAACTCATCAAGGTATGTATAAGAATCCGTTGCAGTATATGGATTACTTTGCTGATTATCAAAGCGTATATATTCTATATAATTATAAGGTGGTTTTTGAGCATTTGTTAATATAGGGAATGTAGCTGTTGCTCCTTCGCAAATATCAACAACACCAGGCCCATCTGGATTAATAAATGTATTATCTACTTCCACTATCAATTGATCACTATCTGTACATCCATTAGCGTCTGTAGCAGTAGCAGTATAAGTAGTAGTAGCTGCTGGAGTTACATCAACACTTGCCCCGCTTAAGTTGCCTGGTTGCCATACGATGTTAACCGGGCTTGTTCCACTAGTAGTACTCGCGCTTAAAGTGGCTGTTTCTCCTACGCAGATGGTTAGATCATTGCCTGCAGTAATATCTGGTCCCTCCTGATCAGTTAGTGTCATTTGGCCAAGATCAACAGGACAATCATTATTCCCCCAACGTACCCATAGGTCATAAGTACCAGGAGTTAATCCTGTGAAGCTTGCTGTACCGCTATCATCAGGAACATTTAGAGGATAGGTAGCCCCTCCGTCCAAGCTAAATTCAATACTGGTCCGGTTTGGATCATCGGAGAAAGTAAAGATAATTTCACCATTGCTATCACCACAACTTGGGTCGACAGTAGAGGACACGCTTGCTTGAGGTAGCGTATTCACATTTACAGTTACCTGGTCGGTATTTTCACAACCATTAGCATCTGTTACTGTCACAGAATATGAAGTTGTTACTGCTGGTGATACCGTAATGGCAGCAGAGAGGCCTCCAGTATTCCATTCATAACTAGTTCCTCCTGTAGCAGTAAGGGTGGTTGATTCGCCTTCACAAATTGTTTTATCATTCCCTGCATCTGCATTTGGCAGAGGGTTGATAGTTAAGGTGACAGGTGTACGAGAATCACTCACACAGCTTCCAAAATTGGTACGGCGTGCTTCCGCATAATAGGTACCAGCTGCTGTAGGAGTGTAAGTAAGGGAGTTTGCTAAAAGCAAGTTGCCTCCACTTGGTGCATCGTACCAATCAACCGTAGTTTGAGCTTCAGTGAGTGTTACGGATAAGGTTGGGATCGCCTCACTCTGGCAAATCTCCTGATCTCCTCCACTAACAGGTGCGAGTACATTAGGACACAGACAGTTTGGATCTGTTACTGTTGCATTGAGTACACAGCCAGTAGTTGTATTGGTAAAGGTAAGATCTACATCCGTATTATTAGGTATTCCTGTTATTGTGAAAGATCCTCCACCATTATCTGCAACAGTACCTGCTGAAGCCGTTACCTGATCCGCATCTGTTGTCAGTTCTATATTATATATGAAGAAGAAACCACTACAGAAGATATTATTGATGCTATAGGTTGGAAGAGGATTAACAGTAACTGTCACCTGATCAGTATCTGTACATCCATTTACATCTGTAGCCGTTACCGTATAGGTTGTTGTAGTTGTTGGATTTACTGTAATAGAAGTACCTGTCAATCCGCCTGGCTCCCAGGTTAAAGTTACTGGATCAGAACCTCCAGTTGCAGTAGCCGATAATGTAGTACTTTCTCCTATACAAATTTCATCATCATTTCCTGCATTTACTGATGGGCCAGGCAAATCTTTGATGTATACATTGCCTAAGCTGGTCGGACAATCATCATCTCCCCAACGCACATATACATTATAAGTACCAGGAGCAAAACCATCATAAGTTTTCGTACCGCTATTATCTGGCACCTGAGGTTGGTAGGATGCACCGCCATCGAAGCTAAATTCAAGATGGGTTCTTGTTGGATGGTTAGGGAAAGTGAAGATGATTTCACCATTATTGTTACCACAGGTTGCATCCTTGGATGTAACCGTAACATCAGGAAGGTCATCAACTGTCACAGTAATGGAAGTTGAAGAAGAACAGCCGTTTCCATCTGTATAAGTAACGGTATAGACTCCGGCTTCATTCATTTCTGCCGACCCCAGGAAAATATCATTTACTCCAGTAGCACTAAAACCATTAGGGCCTGTCCAGTTTCCTCCTACTCCATCAGGTTTAAAGCTCAAGGCTAAATCGGTTCCCTCACATACTGTTACCTCACAGGAAGAAATATTCATCCATGTTCCAGATACTCTGGCTTCACATACAAGTGTTGGATTTTCGTTTACTGTTATCTCTACAGATTTGCTAGAAGAACAGCCCGTTGTCAAATTGGTTACTGTTGCTGTATATGTACCACTCAAATCGGTTGTTGCAGCATCTGTCACATCTATATGGCCACAATCTGCAGATCCGGTAGCATTGAACCCATTAGGACCTGTCAAGGTGAGTTGCCAATTGCTATTACAACCCGGATAAGAATAATCTAATGACTGGCCTTCACATAATTCAATTGTACAATCACCAGCTACCCAGCCTGAGTTATCAATATTATATTCACACTGGAAGGATGGAGCAGTATTCACTGTAACTGTTATATCAGCTGTCCCCATACATCCATTAGCATCTGTTACAGTCACTGAATAAGTGCCTGCATCAGCAGTTGTAATGCTATTTGAGACCAGAATATCTCCGCCATTATTTCCATTGCCTGAAAAACCATTTGGACCTTCCCACTCGTAAGTCGCGCCATTTGGATTTACACTCAAATATAGAACCTCTCCTTCACACACGCTTACAGAACAATCACCAGATGTGTACCAACTTCCTCCTGTGTAGTATTCACAAGTCACATCAAGGCTACAATAGCACTTATTTTCAATAAATGGCTGAACGCCTGATGAAGTAGGAACATAAACAAGCATTTGTTCATCGATCCCACCCTGAACTGATGTTACTGCACTTGATGCTTGTGCACAAAGTGAATTACAAGAACTATAAGTATTTGTATAATACCATATGGCCTGATTAATTTGAGAAGGAGAATATCCTAAAGAAGGACCATTACACATGATCCAGTTGATTCGTTCAGCAGCTAATTCGGAAATCCCAAAATAACTGGTTAATCCATAATGCTTAGTAAATACAGCATTTCCATATTGATAACCATTTCCTGGAGTAGGAGCTGTAAGCGTATAGTTTCCACAATAAACATCTTGCGACGGTTCAATCTGGCAGCTACTATTCACGTAACCTATACATCCTATATAGTCATTATCCAAATAGATGTAGGTATTAGGAGAAATATTAGCCAGATTCACATAAATAAGTTCATTATCACAATTAGTATAAGATACCGTACCAGAACCACAGCCACTATTTCTAATAATGGAGTCATCGCATCCATGCCTTACAATAAAGTGATCTTCATAAGATTCTGATTCACAATTGTCATTTTCTCTTACGACTTTCACTGCATTAAAACCTGAAGCCTTGATTCCTTCAAGGGTTAAAACGCCATTTCCGGTTATACCTTCAAAGACTGAAGTACCTTTCTCCTCTTCCAGCAGAACGCTATAAGTATGTGCTCCCTGTAAGCGATCCTGAATGGAAATGGTAATACTACCATCTCCTGCTCCACAAGCGGATTCACCTGTTGTTGTTACACTCAGGATCATAGGAGAGGTACAATCCTGTACCTCTTGTCTATCCATTTGTTCCTGCGAAATTCCCATTGTTGGTAGAAGGGATAATAGGCTAAATGCTAAAACAGCATTGGCAAAAAACTTCCTCTTGGGGCTTGCTTTTTGCAGTAGTGTTAGCGTTGTCATAAGTGTGTGTGTTTGAATAGTGTACACAGGTTGTGCACTACCACGTGTGGATGTGTAGTCCATTGAAGAATAACCAGGGTGTTTAGTCGGCATATTCATTCTGGTTGCGATTAATTGAATTCGTATGTGTCTATAGTGTTTGGCACAATAGGACATAACAGTATCAGGCTATGCAACTGCATTTTATTGCTTGCATAGCCCAAAAAGTGTATAGTTTCAATTCATAGTGTAGAATCCGCAGTAAGGCTAGTACAGCTTACAGTACTTTTTCTACTTTCGAAACAGGCTTGTACAAACTCAATTAGGAAAAGAGACTAAAGATGAGGCATAAAATGTTATGCCTAATAGTCTCCTTGGTGTGGAATACACCAGGAATTAAGTGTTGTGCAAGTGTTCGTCATCGTTCTATTTATCAAAAAAACTTTGTGTTCCTCATTATCATCAATGTAGGCTTTGACACCTAAAATGATTCAGTCACAGTTTATGACCAGATAATAAGCTTTAACGCTATAGTCATTAAGTTGATCTATATCACACAAAATAAGGGGGGACAATTAATCTTCTATAAGGGGAATGGTACTCAATTATATCACAAAGGTATTTTACAGAATGATATATACAAAAAAACAAATAATGAACTTAGACTAAAATGTGACACCAATAAAGGTTTAAAACAAAAACAAACAACTATCCATCAATACTTTACAGTCAAAAAACGCAACATCAATACAGCTATTTTTTCTTCTCTTTTCTATCGTCAAACCGACTATTCGGAATAATATTTGTTGATATTCCAGAGTTTTCCTTTAAAAAACAAACAACATTTTGTCAACAATTTTTCTATTTCCATTAGAAGCTATTAGGAGAATATGAGGCGAGACATAGTTTGTTAAAAAAGCGAAGGCCGAAGCCCAAAGGCTTCGACCCTCCAACATTAAACAAATATGCACAGTCTTTAACTTCCATATAATAATGAGGAAGATTGTTTTTTATTTATAAAAATGCAACAATAGCTATATGTTCACTATTATCACATTCAACAAAATGTCAAATTTAATAATTACATTTAATAATAGCTATTTGTGCAAATCGTTTGGGAAGCCACATTAAACGCGGCTAAGAACAGTACTTTGAAAGGGAAACAAGAGGTTTAGAGAAGCTCTATAGATTAAAACATCCGAATTGAGAATTAACAAATATCCTTATTTTATAAGGAAACAAGCCTTCTCTGGGTATGATTTAAGTTTTCTTTATTTATAAAATTTATAGCATGTTGTTTTCACCCTTCTTGAGCAAAAATACTTTTTATTTACATTCAGCCCAAAGGCTGTTTAGTCATTAAAATAAATGCATAACTTTTTTTAAAAAGAAAGATAAGTCAACGATTACCCCTATCAATGTCACAATAATATTTTTATTAAAAATAAATATATAAATTAAACACTCAAAAAATTCAAAAAAATACATAAAAACAATTAATAATCACTAAAAACAATTAAACAAAAAGTTATTTTTGTTTGTGATTTATGTGACATAAATTTACTAAGAGACTGTAGCTAAAATTACCTTATCTTTTCATGCCTGGAAGTTCCCTTTAAACTATTCATTTGGTTACAAAATATTAATTTTGAAGCATGCCAAAATGGAAAGCGTACATAAAAGGTTTTGAAGCATATTTATTATTAGAACTGTCCCTTTCTACTAATACTACAGAGGCTTATCTCCGTGATATATCCAAACTAGAAGGTTATTTAAACATCAAAAACCTTCATTATCCTCCTAACGAGATTAGTGCTGATGAACTTACTTCATTTTTAGCATGGCTCAATGAACTAGGTTTAGGCATACGTTCCCAGGCTCGGCTCGTTTCTGCATTAAAAGCATTTTATAAATACCTGATTCTTGAAGGACTTACTAATCATGATCCAACTGCTTTATTAGATACTCCACGTATCAATCGCTATATCCCTGAGGTATTAAACTATGAAGAAATTCAGCTAATGCTTTCAACCATAGACATGAGTCATCCTCAGGGACACAGAAACAGAGCTATATTAGAAACATTATATGCATGTGGACTCAGAGTAAGTGAATTGACTAGTCTCAGAATATCTGATCTTTATTTGGATATAGGTTTCATCAAAGTAATAGGTAAAGGAGATAAAGAACGGATTATTCCTATAGGAGAAAGTGCGATTAAGCATATTAATTTATATCTACATCAAGTACGCCCTCTATTAAAACGGATAAAAAAAGAAGCTGAGGATGTTCTTTTTTTGAATAGACGGGGAGGAGCACTTAGTCGAGTTATGGTTTTTAATATTGTAAAGGATGCCTCTAAAGCGGCAGGTATCGTCAAAAAGGTGAGTCCTCACACTTTAAGGCATTCCTTTGCCACACATCTAATAGAAGGAGGGGCAAATCTCAAAGCAGTACAGGATATGCTTGGACATGCCTCTATTATCACTACAGAAATTTACACCCATCTAGATACAGATTACCTTAGGTCAACTATTATGCAGTATCATCCATTTTATCAGAGAAAGGGATAAAACGTTATGATATTTATACGCATCGTCTTGTAGCAATTGGAAAAGAATTCAATTCATAAATGGCACAAAAAATGAAGCACTGCCTATTAAATCAGCGAAAGGTTCATTAATATATTGTTTATAAAGCCTACACTCAAAAGTAGCAGTGACTTGTAGCCCCCAAATTCCCGGGCTACCTTCTACTTCTTCGATTTTATCGATCATAAAGGTACCTGAGGTATTACTATCCTGATTGGTGATTAGCCCCCAGGCAGGATTGCCAAACATGTTTTTAGTATTTTTATTGTAGCCTATTTCCAAGCTTCCAGGAATCGTATCAAACAGAATAGATTTACCCTCCTGGAAGAAATCAAAAGCGGAATCAGCATCCCATTCTCCTTCTTGAGGATGATAAAAACAAAAACCTAAGCCTCTATAATTGACATTCCCATATCTGTAGCCATATTCTTCTTCGTATTTTTTTATTACTTGCTGTGCAGTTGTACTGGTATCAACATTATACAAATTCGTACTAAATACAGAATATAAGGCATTATCTGCTATCAAATAATGATTGTAAGCATCTTTTGACGTTGGATCATCATCTACCACTGCCCAATTAATAAATATAGGTGGAGCACCTGTTTGCAAGGATAATTCTGCGTTTAGGAAATAACTCCCCCTTGCATAATTGCTATCCTCACCTGGATCACCTCCGGGGAAGTCCTGATCACAGGCCAGCAAAGTAAACATCCATAAAATAAGTAGCCCTAATTTTTTTTTTCTTTTCATCTTTTCTTCAAAAACCATTTCAATGACACTTGCAGACTGCTATTTAGATCATCACCACTCCGGTTGAAGTAATTATCATAAGTTAAATCATACAGGCCTTGTATATATTCTGCACTAATGGCGAATTGAGGATTCAATTGATAAGTTGCTCCAAAAATCAAACCTGCATCAAATTTAACGATTCCAGGCGAAGTTTGCTCTTTTGTATTAATCAGTTCTCCCAGATAGATCGTCCCTGTCGTCCCATCATCAGTAATTCGTTCTTTCCATTGGGATTGATTTCTTACTGCTACAAATTGTCCTCCTGCGAATAAGCTCCAGCGAGGACTAGCATGATACGAAAGTGTCAGTGGGACTTCTATGAAATGAAGGTGGTGAATAGAGTCCTGATAATGAGCTAAAGCCGAAAAGCGTGCAAAATAAATTGTTTGTTTTGCCAGCGCTTTCATAGCAAGCCCATTGCCTCTTGTTTCTGATCGTTGCTTATAGCGAATCCCTAATTGAGCAGACCATTTATCATGTAAGTGATAGCCGAAAAACAAGCCTCCTACTCCATTGATTTGCCTTGGATGTGCATCTATACCTCCAGAAATTCCAGCAAACCATTTCGGCAACTTCTTTGCAACAATTATTTTTTTGCTTGTTAATGAATATGCTTCTGAAGCATCCAAAACTGTAGTTTTAACAGGTAACTTCTCAAGGGTTGCTATTGGAGTAACAACTGTCTGTAGGGGTGCTTCTGTAGGTTCAATGTTTTCCTCATTTATCTTAGTAGGCTCATTAATTATTAAAGAGGACTCAGCTTTTTGGTTATTCTCTTTTGTATCCAGGCCAGACTGAGAAACAATTGCTTTTTTAGTGTGCTCCAAACGAACCGTTTCTTCTGTTTCAACGCTTACTTCATCAGAAATAGAAAGTATTGGATTTGTTCCAACTGTTTCTTCTGATATTTTATTTTCAGCAACGACTTCAGTATGAGGTATTGGAAATGAGTGTAAATCTTGCTTTAAAGAGTGAAGATTCCAATCTGATACTTTCGCTAATCCTGCACTAGCCACCATTCCTACTCCCAACAACAAAAATAGAATACCCCAACGATATCGCTTTCGCTTAGGAACTACAGGTTGAGGCACTGGAGCTTTGCCATCTAATATAGCATCCATGGCCTCCCAACTGCCAAGTGGAAGGGACGGCTCAAAGCTTTTGAGTTTCTCACTCAGGGCGTCAAAGGATTTTTTTCCTTCCTTCATGACCGTTCAGTTTTAAGCATTTCTTTAAGGCGTTTTCTCGCCTCCGATAAATGCCATTTCGAGGTTCCCACTGATATATCTATGATGTCAGCAATTTCTTGGTGGGAATATCCTTCAATAATAAAAAGGGTAAATACCAGGCGACTAGTAGGAGGTAGAAGCTGTACTTTTTCAAGTAAGTTTTCTTCATTCAGTTTTTCGAGTGCACCATTATTAATAGCTGCTTCTCTTGTTACTCCTAATACAAATCGTTTTCGATAGGCCGCCTGGCTTCGTACCCAGTCAATACAAGCGTGAATTACAATTTTTGATATCCAAGCTTTTAATACACCTGATCCATCAAATTGATGAATAGATTTAAAAACCCGGAAAAAAGCTGCATTCAACATTTCCATAGCTTCATCCCGGCTACCAGCATACCGCATGCAGATGCCGAGCATTACACCAGCATATCGCTGGTATAAATATTTTTGTGCAAGGCGATTCTCTTTCAAGCAGCCTTCCAGCAATAATTCATCCTGGCTTTCTGGTGTGTAGGGATACACAGAATTCCTTTGAGTTAAAGCATTAATGGAAATTTCAGTTAATCCCATAAAGGGCTTGGTTTATTAAATAACTTCCTCTTGAGTAATTTATATCTTTCCTCAAAATACGGTATCCCTTCTAATTTAGAAAATGTTCTTCTTTTAGGCTCAATCTCTTAATTAGGAACTGGTTTAAACTTATTCATACTGACCTACGAGAAATGCATTGGGTTCGCTGGCCTTCAGTTATTTTTCGTCCCGTACTTTCCAAGTATGAAACCCAAAATGAACTTTGCCTTGCCTTCGCCGAAACGGCTACGTGTAGGCAGGCCAACAATCACAAGCCATTCCTCTAGGTTTCACTAGAAAAGTCTAAACCAGTTCTAGCTCTAAAAGAGGAGCGCGCTAGTGCAAATACGCTAAAATTAGTGATCAAAAATATCCTAGTGGTGTATTTTTTTGACATCCGTTAAATGTCATTTTGGAACTTTCAATACTATAGGCGAGGGCTATTAAGAAAAGGTTGGGGAGAAATGTATTTTTTTTCAAAATTTTATCATTTACCAATTACTTAGATCCAATCTAAATCTGATTTGGTCAATTCATTTTGGATCTCACCTGTATTAAGTGTGCTACTCGGTTCGAATAACATTACGCTGGCTTCTTCAGGAGCGACAGGCCGATGCTCAACCCCTCGAGGCACAATAATAAAATCTCCTTTTTCCAGGCGAACGGTTTTATCACGAAACTCCATATTAAACCATCCTTCTAAGACCAGAAACATTTCATCTTCATTTTCATGGCTATGCCACACAAATTCTCCCTTTAGTTTTGCCAGTTTGACATGCTGTCCATTTAGCTCTCCTACAATTCTGGGATTCCAATGGTCCGTAAATGAGTTCAGCTTATCAACGATAGTAATTTTTTCCATCTAATTATTTTTTGAAGTTGTACACTTTATAGAAGAAACACCTTTTTTCTAATAAAGATGTTTATAAATTAGGTTCGAATGGTATGAATACATTCATCACATAATTAGTGAATGATAGGCTAATTCATCCACCAACGATAAGATCTAAACATTATGAATCTCAATCAAATCACCGTTCCTTCTTTGGATTTAACCCAATCCATTCCTTTTTATGAAAAATTGGGACTGAAGTTAATCGTAAAAGCCCTCCCCCACTATGCTCGTTTTGAATGCCCTGATGGAGATACTACTTTCTCCTTGCACCAGGTGGAGTATTTACCGAAAGGGGAAGGAATATGGATATACTTTGAATGTCCTGATTTAGATGAATATGTTACGACTTTACTTCAGCAGGGAGTCCTTTTTGATGAGCTACCCAATAACAAAAGTTGGCTGTGGCGAGAAGCCCGTCTAAAAGATGTGGATGGGAATCAGCTCATTTTGTATTTTGCCGGAGACAATCGCAAGAACCCGCCATGGAGAATTTAAGAACTACGATCGCACAACAAGCCATTCAGCAGCTTCAGCAGCATTACTGTGCCCTCTCTGCTGACACCATAGCCGATTTAGAACACTACGGCCAGATTTTAGATATAGAAAAAGGAACCATCCTTGTCAAAGAAGGAGCTTATTCGGATCAATTATATTTCATCATAGAAGGTGGGATTAAGGCCTATTACTTAAAAGATGGCAAAGAGATTACTGATTGGTTTGCTTTCGAAAATGACTTTATCTGTGCAATCAATAGTTTCTTCTTACAAATCCCCAGCCCTCACTATATTGAAACATTAGAAGATACTGCCATCTTATCCATTGATCGGGCATCCGTTGAAAAGCTTTGCGATCAATACCATGATTTTGAACGCCTAGGCCGCCTGAGTACGACTCGCACTATGCTGCGCCTGCAGAGAAAAGTTGTTTCATTGCAATTCGAAACAGCTGAAAACCGCTATTACAATCTCCTTGAAATTTACCCAGATATAGAACTCCGGGTGCCGCTAAGGGATATTGCTTCTTTCATTGGCATCACACCTGAAACACTCAGTAGAATACGAAGCAGTAAAGCACGAACTTGATCTAGATCAATTGAAATGAAGTGTCTTTATCAGAACTTTGTAATCCACCAAATCAAAGATAAAATGAGCACTTCACTTCTTATTGCCGGCATACTTTCCGGCCTTGCTTTTTTTGTACATACTTTTATAGGAGATTACGAAATCCGGCATATCGAACCAGAAGGCACTTCCGAATCTGCTTTTGGGCGAAGAGGTGTCTGGACAATGGCTCGCTGTGGCTGGCACTGGATATCGCTTGACCTGCTTTTTGCTACCATCGGTATTTTCCTGTTGAATTATACTGATTATTTTTCTGATAAGGTGCTTTTGCTCAACTTGCTGGCACTGTATTTTCTTGGCTATGCTATTGTATGGCTGATAAGTATCATTATTTCAAAGCCTTTCCCTAAAAATTATCTGAAGCTAGGGCAGTGGATGCTGTTATTGGCAATTAGTGGGTTGATATACATGGGGACGACGACTTAAGTCGCCTTCCCCAATAAAAGTATTTTAAAACTTCATGAACTCCGAAAAATCCTTTGTCTCATAATCTTCGGGGCGCTTGAAGTTTTTAGCATCTGGTTTGGTTTTATCTAATTCAGCAGCTTTCATAACAAGAGAAGTGTTCATATTAGGGATAGCTACTTCTATGATCAGCGGGAAGCCGTCAATTTTATCCGTATAGCCCAGGCCATTATTCATTGGCATATTGGGAATATCTAAATTAGGAGCCTTTAATTTTTTGGTAGCCCAAATATACTGCGTCACTGTTTCCCCATTTTGAGTCGTTTCGATCTGATATTTGTTGCACTTATACCCTAGTACTTCCATACTTTCTCCTTCCACTTCTTCCACTTTTACATCTGCTTCCTCTTCGACTCCTTCCATATCCTCTTTTTCTATTACATACACGGCCTTCTCTGCATCTTTTATGACGAAGCTTTCACCTGTTTTTGTATTAACTACCACCTTTCCCATCATATCTCCCATCATACCACCATCCATATAAGTGAGTACACCTTCTTCGCCATAGACCACTACCATTTTTTCAGGCATCATCATTTTCATCATTTCTGCATTCTCGCCTTTTATTTCATAGGCGTAAGAAATTGTCCCAAAGAAGGTATTTTGCGCTTGTAGAAAAGAGAGCGATGTCATCATTGCAAATAAAAAAATAAAAGTCTTTCTCATTTTGTTTTTTTTGGAAATCAAATAATATCACCATAACGTATAGAGTAGAAAAACAATTGCCATAAAATGACCAAGAATATAAATTGAGAGTTAGAGTATCTTTAAAAATTACACTTCGGCGCATTTGAGGCAAAAATTGCTCTGTGTTGCGTTATTTTTTTCGCCGGATTGCCCACATCCGACTACAAAAAATGCCTTACCCAGAACAATATTTGTTCACAACTACACTCAAAAGTAAAATTTAAACATACTCTTACCGATATTTGGAAATTCTACAGCTTTCAAACTATTTTCAACGATCGAAGTTGTTAGAATTGTTGGAAGGAAAATGAATTGACTAAGGAATTGAGCATGTTAAACAACCATACTTCGGCACATTTGAGATTAATTACTATTTGCTTCCTGCTATTTCTCGTGGAAGGAGCTCTGCCTGCTCAATCCTCACAACAAGCAGATAGCCTAAGGAGGGTAGCTGACCAAAGAGATGGTTTATCAAAAATTTATGCGCTGGCTGACCTTTTCAAAGCAGTGATGAGGAGTGATATAGAGCGGGCTAAAAGCATTGTTAAAGAGGCGGATGAACTAGCTGTTGAAATAAACTCTAACAAAGGGCGTGCTTTGGTTGGAACGTTGTACTGTCAAATTTATCAATCTACCTCCAAATTTGATTCTCTGTATATATTAGCCAATCAGGGAGCTGAATTAAGTCAACGTATACATTCGGATTCCACACTTGCTCAATTTCAATTATACAAAGGGATATATCATGAAAAGGCTGGGACGCTAGATAGCGCTATTTATTGGTATAAGGAAGTGATAGCGTTAAAAGCTATAAATCCTATCTTCACTAATAATAATCTGGGCTTAGTATACCTGAAATTAGGACAAACGGAACAAGGAGCTCATTATTTAAAATTAGCCATTGAAGCTGCTCAGGAAAGTAAAGACCTGGCTGTAGAAGCTATTATTTCGAACAATTTAGGCCGTATATACGGTGATATTGGGGATGAAGAGAGGGCCAAAAAATATTATCTCCGTTCTATTGAGCTCAAAAAGCAAATTGGAGATGAACGGGGCACCTTATTTGCTTTGGCAAATCTGACTACTCTAGGCAGCCTGCCAAAGGAAGAGATTAATGGCTATACAGAACAAGGATTTGCCCTTGCGCAACAATTGAACGACCCTTATTTCATTGCTGCTTTTGCACCTCGTAAAGCCAACGTCTTATCTTCCAGTGGAAAACATGAAGAAGCACTTACTTTATTACTCCCTATCTATCAAAATTACAGTGGATCAAAAACAGGTGACGAATACCTGGAAATTTTATCGTCTTTGGCAAAAATTTATAATAGGAAAGGAGACTATATCAATGCTAAAACCTATACTTTAGAATGGATTAAGACAGCAGAATCTATTGGACATTTTGAAACGCTGCAAAACGCACGATCACAATTACTTGAAATATATAGAAACCAATCAGACTACAAAGCTTATTTTGACCTGGCTCCTGATTTTTTTGCAGGTGAAGACAGTTTGCGAAAAACTACCAACATCAAGCAGCTGGCCGAATTAGAAAATCAACTTAGAGATGTTGAACAAGAAAAGGAAATAGCTTTACTCAATACGGAATTGCGCCAAAAAGAAGCTCGCCGAAAATGGCTATTAGCTATTGCTGCTTTCATCGCTGTCATACTATCTATCATTATTTACTTCCGTAGTCGTCAGGTGAAAACTCAAAAGTTATTGATAAAACAAGAGAAAGCCAATGCCTTACAATTGAAAAGTGTGAATAAACAGCTCAAGAACCTGGATCAAATGAAGTCTCGTTTTTTCACCAACATTTCTCATGAACTAAGAACTCCCGTAACACTCATCTCCACTCCCCTATCCAATAGCCTGGCACGATATAGTAGTAAGATGAAAGATGAAGTAAGAGAATCTGTACAAATTGCCAATAGAAATGCTAATAAGTTAAATGTACTGGTAGAAGAATTGCTGGAGCTATCACGCCTTGAAGCAGGCAAAGTATCCTTGCACAAACGCCCAATAAATGCGCATACTTATCTCAATCAACTCTATGCAGCCTTCGAATCCGGAGCAGTACCTAAAAATATAGATTATCAAATACACAATCTCCTCCCTAAGGAATTATGCCTCTTAATAGATAAAAAGCATTTTAGTAAAATTGTCAATAATCTGATCGGTAATGCTTTAAAATTCACTGCTCAGAATGGCACCGTAAACCTGAATGTCAATATAACTGAACATAATATTTTAGAAATCGAGGTGAGCGATACGGGCAGAGGAATTCCAGAAGAAGATATTCCGCATATTTTTGACCGATATTATCAAACCCAAAACAAGACCATTTCCACTGAAGGAGGTACTGGTATAGGCCTGTCATTGGCTAAAGAACTAGCAGAAGCAATGGGAGGAAATTTAGCTGTAACAAGTGAATGGGAAAAAGGAAGTCAATTTATCTTAACGTTGCCTGTAGAAGTAGCAGAGGAAACGTCACAGCACATTGAGGAAGAAGCCAGTCCAGCTGTCTCCGTTGTTAATACAGCAGCTATTGATACTTCAAAAACAACGACTGATGAGCGCTACAAAATTCTCATCGTAGAAGACAATCCAGACATGCAATTACTCCTTACTCAGGTACTTGCCGATCAATATGACTACCTCATAGCAAATAATGGAGCCGAAGCCTGGTCCTTATTAGAACACAACAAGCAGGAAATAGAAAACATCCATCTGATACTGAGTGATGTAATGATGCCGCAAATGGACGGTTATGAATTACTAAATCACATCAAATCACATGACCGATGGCGAAAATATCCCGTGATCATGCTTACTGCAAAAGTAGCAGAAGAAGATAAACTCCGAGCGCTAAGAATGGGAGTTGATGATTATCTGGCCAAACCATTTTCTGCAAAAGAGCTCCTCGCCAGAGCAGGCAATTTAATTAGCAAACACGAAGAAAGAAAAGCCTTTGAAAAACTAGGTATACAGCTCGAATTTGAATCCACTTCTTCGGCCGATCAGGAATGGCTGAAACAATTAGAAGATTCCTGCCTGGAAGCCATCGATAAAGGTATTAATATTACCAATAGCTATCTTTCAGAAACATTAGTCACCAGTGAGCGCCAGCTCCAGCGCCGTGTCAAGGCGTTAACGGGTTTATCTGTCAAGAAGTATGTACAGGAAATACGCCTTCAGAAAGCGCGCTATCTCCTGGAAAACAAAGTGTACAATACTATAGCAGAGGTTGCTCATGCCAGTGGGTTCAATACCCCTAAATATTTTAGCCAGATATATGAAAAGCATTTTGGCAAACGTCCTGCCTTTTATTTGGAATAAGTAATTACGGGTTATTCAGCAAGGAAGAGAAAATATAGAGAAGCTTAGAATACCAACTATTAAATTGTCTAAATCATTGGAGGATTATATTTCAATCTAAATCTTCTAAACAGATGATAAGTATTCCTTGACTAAACTTTTCAAACTAGTATAGATTACTTCCATACATTAAAACGCTCTAACCTCATATCACAACAACAAATCCACTCAGAAAGAACTTAGCATCTCTCTAAAACTTCCATATTTACTGCCTTTGGCGCGTTTGTTACATCTTTTGTCGCACTTGTTAATGTGGGTGCCAATACCTTAGCACCATCAATTCATATTGATTCTTTAAAACTTCTCATAAGAGATGCCAGAAGGCATTCACCCTTAAATTAAAATGTAATATCATGACAACTAATCTCCCAATTAGTCATGGGCGAAGCCTATGCTTTTTATTAATAATGGTATGCTGTCTACTAACCACAGGGCAGCTCAACGCACAAACCGGCCTGAACGTTAATGGCCTGGAATATGAAGTCAACCATACAGGAACCTACGAAGACTTCCTTATCCCAACCTCCGTTGAGTCTGGTATTTTGGATTTTTTACTGCGAGGCGGAGATGGTGGTAAGAATAGAGCCTGTGATAATGATGCGCAAGACAATAAATCAGATGGAGGGAAAGGCGCTACCATCACCGTTCAATTTCCGGTAGGAAATGAAATGGACAACCTTGAACCCGGAGGTACCATTAGGTTTGTTGTAGGGCAGCGGGGAGAGAGTCAATCAGGTGATGGGATTGTTACCTTCGGTGGTGGCGCTGGTGGCGGTGGCGGTACGGCTATATTGTACAAAAAACCTGGCGCAACCATTCCTCCAGATGCAGATACCCCTGCTCTGGATTTTGAATCCGCCGATACCGCCTGGATTTTGCTTGCTGTCGCTGGTGGTGGCGGTGGATCATTTGCAGAAATTGGTTCTTTTGAAGTTTGTAACGCCTCCGCCAAAAAAGGAACTGGGGCCAATACAGGTACCAGTGGAAAAAGCGGTGGTGGCAACAACAAAGGCGGCACGAATGGGAATGGTGGCGAAATCGGGGCGAGCGATGATGGTGGTGCCGGCGGAGGATACCTTACCAATGGTGACAACAGTGACGATAACAGAAACGGAAAGCGAGGTGGTATTACAGGTGGTGCTGGTGGAGTATTTGGTAGTTGTGGAAGTTGTAGAACAGGAGGCTTTGGTTACGGTGGTGGCGGTGCTGGTAATGGAAGAAATAGTGGCGATGCCGGCGGTGGTGGTGGCGGCGGGTTTTCTGGTGGCGGCGGCGGTAATGATGGTAATGCCTCCGCAAACAATGGCGGTGGTGCGGGTAGTTATGTTAATGCCGGTGTTGCTCTGGTTGGGTACAAAATTGATGGTGGAGGAAGTACAGATGACCCCGATAACGGCCGGATCAAATACAGCTTTCGAGGCGATACCATTATAACAGATGGCAGTAGCAATAGGGTTTCTTTTAACGGAGGATACCAGGACCTTGTAATTCCTGCAGATATCGATCTGGATGAGCAAAATGCGATCAACTTGATTTTGATCGGTGGCGACGGTGGCAAAGCCAAGCCGACCAGAACTTGTACCAGGAGAGGTGGCTCTGGAGCCGGAACCCTTGCTCAATTTAAAATAGGTAATGGAAATGATGAGCTGAAACCAGGCGGAACACTCCGTTTTATAGCTGGTGGAAAAGGCAACAGTTTTACCACACGAGGAACATTTGGTGGTGGTGCAGGTGGCGGTGGCGGCACCGCTGTATTGTATAAAAGTCCTAATGTGATTGGAGATGGCAATTGCAGCGAACCTTCTCTAGAGATCAATGATGCCTGTTGGACATTGCTGGCGGTAGCGGCTGGTGGTAGCGGCGGCTATGGCTCCTGGAGTTGCAGAGGTGGTGGTGGAGAAGCCGGTAATGCTACTCAACAAGGAACCAATGGGGCTGAAGGTGAGGCCGGCTCAGATGCCGGTAGCGGTGGTTCAAACGGCACATGGGGAGAGCCTGGGTTCAATACAGATAACATTATAAACAGTGGTGGTGGCGGTGGATACCTGCCTATATCTTCTGGTACCCAATACGAAAATTCAAATTTTCAGGGCCAACCTGGTGTTTTCACTGGCGGAGAAGGCGGAGCCTCTAACGGTAGAAAAGTTGGAGGGGGTTTTGGCTACGGCGGTGGCGGCAGCGGAGCAGCAGATAGAGCAAACGATTTTGGCAGCGGTGCCGGTGGTGGCGGTGGCGGTTTTTCCGGCGGTGGTGGTGGTGCTGGTGCCGCCAGAGGTGGTGGTGGTGGTAGCTGGTATAATACAGAAGCCCTTACAGGCACCTCTGCCCAACGTGGAACGGATCGCACTCCTGATAATGGGTTTATCTATTACAATACGTTCAAAACAGATATTGAGGTTGGCGGGGTGCTGGCACCTGTTGCCAATTGCAAGCCGTCCATCACGATAGAAATCCCTGGGGATGAAGAAGTAGACTTAACGCCTGATATGATAGACAATGGCAGCTATGACCCCAACAGCCCTGCTCAAGATCTCACCTATTCGTTTTGCTTTGGAACACCTGGTGTAAATGAAATATGTTTTCCTTCAATAGATTTTGGCTGTAATACTTTTGGTGCTTCCTTATCCCGGCGGTTAAAAGTATCCAATGGCGTCCGAGATTCCTATTGTACTTTTATTGTAGAAATAGAACAAGGCGAACCAGGTACGCTGTCCTGCCCTGATCCCGTTACTATAAATCCTTCTGGTTGCGACAGAATACTTAGCTCCATTAATGGCATCAATGAGTTTAATAGCCGGCCAGCCTGTAATGATAGCCTGGGTTATTACATCATTCGCCCCGATCAATCCATTGATACCTATCATAAAGGGGATAATTTTAATTTGGGAATTGACAGAGATACCTTTGAGCTGGGAATCAGCACCGTTGTGTATAACTCTTTCTATACCAATGAGGAAGGGGACCTGGAATCTCAAAGTTGCTCTTTTACCGTTACCGTAACTGTAGGAGAAGATCTAGAGAATGAATTTATGGATTGTCCCGATGATATTGATGTTAGCCTCAATGATGGAGAAAATTGCTTTACCACCGTCACAGATGGAGATATGCCAAATATTATTTTGGAGCCAAACTATAATGTTGATGATGGTGATCTTTTCTGGCGGGTGACTAGTAGCAATTCATCTGCTAATGTTACTGAAGGATCTGGTATACTCACCAGTTTTGATTTTGAAGGAGGGCGCAATCAGGTGGAATACATTTTAAATTGTGGTGATAATGTGCTTTCCACCTGCTCATTCTACGTAGATGTAGAGATAGGTGGAGGGTCAAATGATGCACCTGAAATTACTTGTGTGCCTTCAAGTTCATCCAATCCAGTTTTGTTAAGCGTATATGATGATATTGACGCTACTGATCCCTTTATCATTGATCAGTTGTTGTCGAGCGCTACTGATGATTGTTATATTGCCGAGTTTGAGATTCCAGGCTTAAATATCAGTTGTACAAATGTAGGCGTAAAAAAGCAAATACTGGTTAGGGCTACTGATGCCTTTGGAGTCCAGGATGAATGTCTAGTCTGGGTTAGAATGGCAGATGATATAGGAATTACCTGCCCTGATAACATCACTGTTCCTACCACTCCTGGTACTATTACAGCTCCTTTTGATGCTTTAATTCAGGATCCAACGACACGCTATTTATGCCATAGCAGTTTGGATTTAACCATCGAAAAATCCATAAACGGACAGTTTCAGGATGTTACGCCGAATATTCCTTCTAATGAAGATTATGAAATAGGGCTTTATCGCTTTAACCTTACCCATAATAGCTCTTCAGGACAAACTTCAACTTGCTCCTACGAAGTGACAGTAGCGGACCAGGAACCCCCCAATGCAGTTGCTATAGATACTTTTGTATGGCTTTCCCTTCTTTCCACTGATCTTGCAGAACAAATGGGATCAAATTCTACGGATAATTTCGCGATAGCCAGCTATGCACTTGATGGATACGACCCTGGTTGTCCTGAATTAGGCTTGCAGCTTGTAACATTAATGGTGACAGATGAAGCAGGCAATACTGGAGAAACCTTTACTACTATCGACTTGATTGATGATATCCCCCCAGTCATCAATAGCTGTCCACAAGATCAGTCTATCCTGATTAATACCGGTACTTGTCAGGCAAGCCTGCCCGACTTCACAGAAGAAGTTGATGCTACAGACAATTGTGATGGACCATTAACTTTTAATCAGTTTCCTGAAGAAGGTGCATTGATTGACTATGGTACTTCGCAAACCGTCGAAATCAGGGTTTTTGATAGTAATGTTGAAGCTTTGACCACCTGTACTTTCAATGTTACTGTTCAGGATGATACAGCACCTATGGCTGTTTGTCAGGATAAATTCATTGACCTCGATGAGAATGGTAGCTATACGCTCGATCCTAACGATATTGATAATAACTCTTCCGATAATTGTGGTGATCTATCCTTTTCATTGAGCCAGTCAATATTCTCTTGCGCTGATGTTGGTACAAATGCTATTACTTTATCTGTTTTCGATGATCAGGGTAACGAAAGTAATTGTATAGCTACCGTTACCGTCAATGATTTTATTACCCCAGTTGCAGTATGTAATAATCTCACAGCCCCACTAGACGCTTCAGGCAATGCTTCTATTACAGCAGATGATATAGACGGCAGCTCTTCAGATGCTTGCGGATTATCCTCCAAGCTGTTAAGTCAAACTTCGTTTACTTGTTCTGATATAGGTGCTCAAACGGTAACCCTGACAGTGACAGATCCTAATGGTAATAGTAGCAGCTGCAATGCTACAGTCACCGTAATTGACAATATAGCTCCCGTGGCAATCTGTGTAGATCAAATCGTAAATATCTCTACAGGTCCAATTGTCGTCACGCCACAGATGATGTCCGCAGGTTCATCGGATAATTGTGGGATTACTACAGTTACGGCCAGTCAGACTACTTTTGACTGTAGTGATATCGGGATCAATGCCGTCACCATTACGCTTGGCGATGGGACTAATACCAGTACCTGTATTGCCAATATTACAGTTACAGACAATACCCCTCCTTTCATTGATTGTGCAGGGATCATAGTAGATTTGGATGCAAATGGACAGGGAGTTATTCAGGCTAGCGACCTGAATGACAACAATGGCAGCTCGGATGCCTGTGGCTTGCTTGGATTCAGTTTTGATGAAGCTGGGTTAGAAAGTACGTTAAGTGTAGACTGCCAGAACATTGGCACTTTCGATGATTTTGTGTACGTCACCGATGCCAATGGCAATGTCAGTGCCCCGTGTCCTGTTAGTATTACAGTAAGGGATGTGACGGCTCCAACTGCTCAATGTAAAGACATCACCGTACAGTTGAATGCCAATGGTGAATATAGCCTCTTAGCATCCGATCTGGATAATGGCTCCTGGGATGCCTGTGCTATCAGTATGTTTCAACAGGATATCGTCCTTGATTGTGAAAATGTAGGTCTTTTCGGTATCACGGTAATTGTTTCCGATGCGAGTGGCAATAGTTCAACATGCCAATCTACGATAACGGTAATAGATAATATCGCTCCTGTTGCACTATGCCAAAATCTGGCAGTATCTATAGATGCAGATAACCTAACATCAACTATTTCACCACAACAAATAGACAATGGCTCTTCAGACGCCTGCGGCATTGGCCAGTTTACGCTAAGCCAAAACACCTTTGATTGTGATGATGAGGGAGCTAATACCGTTACCCTCACAGTAGAAGATATCAATGGTAATCAATCGAGTTGTAATGCTACAGTAACCGTCGTAATAGATGATACTTTGCCTGAAGCATGGAGCTCCAGTGATATAGGTATAGTGAGTATAGGTAATGATTATGCTTTTGAACCCTGTGGTGTCAACAGTGGGCAATTCTACGTAACAGGCTCAGGCAATAATGCTATCAGCAGTACGACTGATAATGTAGCTTTTGCCAGTCAAAGCCTATGCGGAGATGGCTATATTATAGCTAAAATAGAAAGTGTCGATCCTAATGGATACGGAGGGGTAATGATTAGGGAAAATACAGACGCTGGAAGTAAGCAGATAGCTATATTTTCTAACCAATCCAATATCTTACGCCACGAAGTACGCTACACCACTAATGGTTTCAAACAAGCGAGTAGCTTCTTCAAGCCTTCTCCTCTATGGTTAAAACTAGAGCGACAAGGGGATTGGGTATTTGCCTATTATAGTACAACTGGCAGCTCCTTCCAACATGTACATGGTGTATTTGTACCAATGCAAAATTGTATAGAAATTGGATTAGCCAGCTTCACCAATTTCCCATTTGCTCAAACAGAATCGGTATTCAGTAATGTTTCTACAAATGGAAATAATGGCGGATTTGCTGATATCCCCTCTGGCACAATAACACCATCAAACCATAACACCGCCAAACCATCGAACCTTTCCCTTTTCCCTAATCCTACCAGCAATGAGTTTACACTCCAGTACACCATCCCCTCAGAAGCCCCCAAAACGATGGTGCTCTATAATACGGTTGGACAGCAAGTAGCAATAAAAACGCTTCTTGTTGGACAGCAAATATTAACATGGGATGTAAGCGCATTATCCCCTGGCGTCTATTGGTTAAGGGTTGATGCAGAGAAAACAATCCATAAAGTAGTAGTCTCCCGTTAATTTAGATCTAATTTAAGGGTACTATCTATGAGCGTTGCAACTTCGGTTGCAGCGCTTTTTTCAGTTAATAATCAGAGAAATGAGTTCCAATAATTATTTTCACACAAAGAACTCAAATCTCCCAACAATGAAGAACCCATGTACCTATATACTACTCCTACTATTCCTATTGTGTACAAGTACGAATACATTAAAAGCACAGCGTCAAAGCGTAGTTGATAGCGTTAAAAATGTGATCAATCAAGTCGAAGGAGAAGATAAAATCCTTCCACTTGAATATTTATTTGGCATAATATTCAGATCAAAACCCGATGAGGCAGAGCAGGTAGCTAATGAATTACAATTGCTTTACAAACAATATGAGCCCAAAGTAGCTGAGGTAAAACACTTAAAACTGCATATGGCATTAGCAAATGCTCGCCGAAAAATCGATTCTATGTATATCATTGGATTATCGGGAATACAAGAAGCAGAACGTATTGGGATCGATTCTTTTGCTGGTATTTTTTATAATGACATTGGTTTATACCATTGGCGTAAAGGAATACTGGATAGCGCGATTATCTATATGAATAGAGCAATGGAAAAAAATCCCAGGACATCCAGATTTGTAAATAATAATCTAGGGGGTATATATGATGAACGTGGGGATTTAGTAAACGCAATCAAACATTATGAGCTGGCTTATGAAGAAGCTATTCAATTGAGAGATACTATACGCCAAGCCTCCTTTGCCAATAATATAGGTATTGTCTTTCGAAAATTGGGAAGACAAGACAAAGCCAACGAATATTTTCTCCGTGCTTTGACATTGAGAAAAATAATTAATAATCGTCCCCGGCAACTAAGTCCCATGTACAATCTTGCATTAGCAACAAACCTGTCAATAGAAGAGCGGCAAGAATGGGTAGAACAAGGGCTATCTTTGGCCAGATCATTAAATGATCCATTTGGTATTCAAATGTTTCTAAGTGCCCAATGCGTGTTGTTAAATGATCAGCAAAAATATCAGGAGGCACTGGATGTCGCCTTACCTCTCAATCGAGACTCGAGTATTGTTGGGGTTTTGATAAAAGCTCATGTACTTGAGGCTTTAGGCGATTCTTATATAGGCATGAAAGAATGGACTGAAGCAGAAAAATACATTAAAGAATTAGGAGCACTAGGTAAGCAAAGAAACAACACGGCATGGCTTCAGGATGCCCGAAAGTTACTATTGGATGTTTATCATGGGAATAATCAACCCAATAATTATTATGAGATCGCCTTTCCTTATTACAAATTAAAAGACAGCCTTGATCTTGAACTCGCCCGGCAGAAGTTAGCTTACCTAGATGCCGAATTAATTGATGCTGAAAAAGAGAAAGAAATAGCTTCGCTCAACAATGAGTTGCAGCGAAAAGAGACCCGCCGCCGCTGGTTGATGGCTATTGCTGCTTTAGTAGCTATCATCTTATCCCTGATCATTTATTTACGCAGTCGACAGGTCAAAACACAAAAACTCCTGGTAGAGCAAGAACAAAAAAATGCAAAAGCACTGGCTACTGCCAATGAGCAGCTTAGAAGTCTTGATCAGTTGAAATCTCGTTTTTTCACCAATATATCTCACGAGTTACGTACTCCTGTAACACTTATCGCAGCACCGCTGGAGAATGGCTTAAAAAAACATAAAGGTCAAATAGAAGAAAGTCTGGAAACAGCCATTCAGACAGCTTACAACAATGCCAATAAGCTTGGAGGCTTTGTAGAAGAATTACTGGAACTGTCTCGTCTCGAAGCTGAAAAAATAAAGCTGGAGCAGTCCCCAACTGATATACATCAATATCTACAGCAATTGTTTTTCGCTTTTGAATCAGGAGCCGCAATTAAAAACATTAATTATCAGTTTGACAATCAACTATCCGAAAAAACGATAGTTCAAATCGATAAAAAGCGAATCAGCAAGATTGTAAATAATTTACTGAGTAATGCCCTTAAGTTTACCCCAAACGGAGGTATCATTGTGTTGAAAGCAGCATTGCAGGGAAATAATCAGCTCTTAGTCAGTGTGGAAGATTCGGGCAGAGGTATTTCCCAGGAAGATTTACCTCATGTTTTTGATCGTTATTTTCAATCTAAAAATAAATCCTTGACCACCGAAGGGGGTGCTGGTATTGGCCTGGCACTTGCCAAAGAGCTAGCGAGCCTTATGGGAGGACAGCTTACGGTAGAAAGTGAGTGGGGAAAAGGCAGCATCTTTAATCTGACCATACCCATTGAAATGGTTGAAGCATTTAATCAAGATGCCTCTTTGTTAATCGAAGAAACGTCAATAATCACATCGCCCTTGATAGCACCCAAAAAAGAAGGAAAGGCTGCCCATAAAATACTAATAGTAGAAGACAATCATGAAATGCAGCAATTGCTGGTCAGTTTATTGTCTGACAACTATGATTACATCATTGCCAATAACGGAGCTGAAGCCTGGGCTATGTTGGAGAGCAATGCTCCTGAATTAGAAGGCCTTAACCTGATATTGAGTGATGTAATGATGCCGGAAATGGATGGGTATACCCTACTGGAAAAGATCAAACAGCACAAAGACTGGTGCCGCTTACCCATGATTATGCTCACCGCCAGAGCAGCAGAAGAAGATAAACTAAATGCATTGAGACTGGGTGTAGATGATTACCTGACCAAGCCCTTTTCTACAGAAGAACTATTCTCCAGAATTGAAAACCTAATATCAAAGTATGAGGAGCGGGAAGCTTTCAATAAACTCGAAGTTCAGCTTGAGTTCGAATCCACTCCTTCTGCTGATATACAATGGTTAAAAGAATTGGAAAGCCTTTGCCTGGCCGCTATTGACAAGCGACTGGAACTCACAAACAACTATTTATCTATCCAGTTGGCTATCAGCGTTCGGCAATTACAGCGGCGTATCAAAGCACTTACAGGAATGACTGTAAAACAATATGTACAAGAAATCCGCTTGCAGAAAGCCCGCCATTTACTGGAAAACAGAGTGTATAATACAGTAGCAGAAATTGCTTATGAAAGTGGGTTTAATACGCCAGCTTATTTTAGCAGGCTATATGAAAAACATTTTGGTAAAAGCCCGGCTTCCTATTTGGAATAATGTAATTAATATAAATTAGAAAAGTTGAGAAGGTTTCTTGGTAATCAGCGGGCTTTCTCAACCGATCTATCTTACCGAAATCAATTCTACAAAGAGCATCTCTTCTCCTCCCCAATCCCTGTTTTTATTGTCTTTGGCGCGTTTGTTACACCTTTTGTCGCATTTGTTAATACAGATGCCAATACCTTAGCTGCATAAATTTCACCCTTAAATTAAAATGTAACATTATGACAACTAATCTCCCTATTAGTCATGGGCGGAGCTTGCCTATCTTTGGCTATTCTACAGCTTTTAAAATGTTTACTCATGCCCGAATTATCTTAATCTGTCTGATCTGTTCGACCCTTACAATTTCAGTTAAAAGCCAGGTCCTTAATGCTGACGGTGTAGAATACGAAATTGATTACACAGGGGGCTATGAGGAGTTTACTATTCCTGATGCTGCAAACTTAAATGGCAAGCAATTTGTGAGTTTTTTTACAAAAGGAGGTGATGGAGGTAAAAGAAAAGTAGGAACATTATTAGGAAAAGGTGGTGGTGGTGCCAAAGCAAGCGGAACCTTTGAAATAGGAACATCTCCCGGTGATTTAAAACCTGGAGCACGTATCCGTTTTATAGTTGGACAAAAAGGGGCTAATGATGTCTCAGGCAGGGTGGCCGGAGCTGGTGGTGGCGGTGGTACAGGTATCATTTATACAGAGGCAGCTAGTGATGATGATATTACCTGCCATACAGTGTCTACCAATTTGTCAGACGCTGCCAGTTGTTGGGTTATTCTGGTCGTTGGCGGCGGCGGTGGTGGTGCTTTTGGATCAGGTTTTGGAGTATATGGCGGTAAGAGTGGCCGAGATGACGAAAGTGGTGGTGATGGAAATGGCACAACCAATTTTGGCCCTGGCGGCCAGAATGGAAATGGAGGTTCAGCAGTAAATGCCGCTGGTCCCGTTCCTGGTGGTGGCGGTGGTGCAAAGTCTGGTGGCCAGATTGCCTTTTCTGGAAATAGTGATAGTGAAAATGGAAAAAGGGGCAATTTTGACGGAGGAGAAGGCGGAGATAGAGGAGATGTTTCGAAAAAAGGAGGATTTGGATATGGAGGCGGAGGAGCTGGTATACACTGTGCCTGTACCACTGGCGCCGGTGGTGGCGGTGGCTACTCCGGCGGTGGCGGTGGAGAATTAGAAGGTGGTGGAGGCGGCGGAAGTTTTGTCAATAGTTCCGCTGTACTTACTGAAAAAAAAGATGGTAATAGGGATGGCAGCCCTGATCATGGCCGTATAAGGTATCAATTTGTAGATGAAGTATCGGGGGTTATTGCAAAATGTAAAGACCTGGAAGTTACACTCGTCAATGGCTCTTATACTATGGTACCTAGTGACCTTGATGATGGCAGCATAGTCGAAGTTGGAGAGTCTATCAGCCTTCAGATAATAGACCCTTTCTCTTTTTCCAGGACATTCACCTGTGCAGATATTGGAGAACAATTAGTGACTTACATTATTGTCAGTACTAGTGGAGATTCTGATGATTGTACGGCTATTGTCGAAGTATTGGATGGAGAAGCGCCTAGCCTTACTTGCCCTAGTACTACTATTACAGCAACTGTTACTCAATCACAGGATCATACCATCAACCTGGATAATCTGGGGATAAGTACTAGTGATGATTGTGGTGGCCCTGTAGAGTTAAGTTTACTGGATGAAGTGTTGACTTGTGCTGATCTTGGCCTGCAAACCATTACTGTATTTGGAGAAGATGAAAGTGGAAACATAGGCAGTTGTGATGTGATGTTTAATGTAGTAGCCAATACTGAAACGGCCAACATCACCTGTCCTGCAAATGTCACTGTTGGTCTTGGTAATGCTGGCAATTGCCCCGCTCTGGTCATGGCTGATCAATTGGAACCTGTAGTAGAAGGCCCTTGTACAAGTGAACTTACCTATAATATTGCTAATACCAATGGTGAAGTATTTGCGTCGGGAACAGGGGTATTAGGAGATACCGAATTCCCAATGCCAACCAATGTAGTCACTTACACCTTTGGCGCAAATAGCCTGCTTACACCACAAAGCTGTTCTTTTACCGTTTCCTTACAAGGTAGCTTCTCTGATGATATCCTGCTCCAGTGTCAAGATAACCTGACTTTTGACCTCGACGCAGGCGATAATTGTTCTATATCTTTAAATGAAGGCCTTATCATCCCTTTTTATTATGCCTGTTTTGAATCTGTGGAAGGCAACTTTACCTATACAGCCCCCAATGGCCAAGTAACTACAGCACCTTCTTTTGATGGCTTTTTCCCAGGGGGGTTAACTTTTGGAGTGGGGATATCTGAGGTTTCTTTTACTGGATTTTACGGAAGCCTTTCCGAAACTTGTTCTTTCACCGTTACCGTAAATGATGTCACGCCGCCAGTAGCACAATGCAAAGATTTGACCATTGTACTCGAACCCGATGAATGTGCCGTTTCAGTACCTTTTTCCAGCCTGGATAATGGTTCCAGTGATGATTGTGGGAATCTGGAATTTTTAGTGCCGGGATATACAGATTGTAGCAGCGGGACTTGTATAAGCTATCCTACACGTTATGCAGATTGGTTGGTAGGAGCAGGAACACATACGGTTTCTTTTACCGTGAGAGATCAAAGCGGAAATACATCTTCCTGCACTCAAATCGTTACTTTAATTGATGAAACGCCTCCTATGGCGGTTTGTCAGAATGTCACAGTTAATTTATCCAACCCTGTTTTACAAGCTGCTGATTTAGATGCAGGTTCTAGTGATAATTGTGCAAGTGCAACTCCATTGGAATACCATCTATTGATGACAGATAATGGCAATAGCCCGATAGGCAGCAGTTTAACAGTAAGTTGTTCAGATGTAGGATCACTCAACCTGACATTAGAAATTACAGACGGATCAGGACATAGTAGCAACTGCAATGCTGTAGTAATGGTGGTAGATGATGTTTTACCTAGCGTCAGCTGCCAGGATTATACTGTTCAATTGAACGATAATGGCGTGGCTTCTATTCAAGCTTCTGATATTGGTAGTACAACAGATGCCTGTGGTATCACATCTGAAGTATTAAATCAATATAATTTTGATTGTAACCACCTAAGCTCTAATCCCACAGTTACCTATACCGCTACAGACATAAATGGTAATAATGCTTCCTGTACCGCTATCATCACAGTAGAAGACAATCTTGCACCTACTGTGCAATGCATGGATGTATCTGTCAATTTAGATAACAATGGAATCGCACAATTGAGTGTCAACGGGCTAGATAATGGCTCTACCGACAATTGTGAAATCGTGTTTACTTCCTGGACCCCCATGTCTTTTAATTGTAGTGATGTGGGTACGGTTTCAGTTACTCAAACTTTCACAGACGCAAGTGGCAATAGCTCAAGCTGTACACAAACAGTCACCATTAATGACTTCACCGTCCCTACTGCTGTCTGTAGTGACTTTACTGCTCCATTAGATGCTTCAGGTAATGCTACCATTACCATAGATGACATAGATGGTGGCTCTACTGATGCCTGTGGACTAGATTCCAGAGTTTTGAGCAAAACTTCATTTACTTGTTCTGATGCAGGACCTCAAACAGTTACTTTAACCCTGACAGACCCTAGCGGCAATAGCAGCAACTGTGATGCCACAGTTACAGTTGTAGACAATATAGCTCCTACTGCACTATGTAAAAACATCAACCTACCACTCGGCAATATTGGCCAAGCAAGTATTATACCTTCAGATATAGACGATGGCTCTGGCGATAATTGTAGCTTGACCCCTTCAATCGTAAATCCATCTTATTTTGATTGCTCTGATGTAGGTCCGAATACGGTTTTATTAACAGTTACAGATGTGAATGGTAATACAGCCACCTGTACCTCTACGATAACGGTCATAGATGATATGGCTCCAAATGTATTATGCCAGGATATCGAAGTTGTATTGAATGAGAATGGACAAGGTACAGCATTGGTAGGCGATGCTTTTGATTCGCATAGCTATGATGCATGCGGACCACTTATGGTAAGTTTTGCATCCGAAAACACAGTATCCAGCCTTGCTTTTGATTGCTCACATGTAGGAGATAATGCTGCTTCAGTATATGCAAGCGACGTAAATGGCAATGTGAGCCTCCCATGTTTGATTAATATTACTGTAAAAGACGAAATGGCTCCTGATGCACAGTGCCAAAATATTAACTTGCAGTTGGATGTTGGTGGGAAAGCATTGATCACTCCTTCTAATTTAGACAATGGTTCTACCGATGCATGCTCAGGTGGCAATCTAAGTTTTCAGTTAAGTAAAAGTTTTTTTGATTGCGGAAATGTAGGTTCTACCCTGGTCACCATGACCGTTGTGGATGAGAGTGGTAATAGTTCAAGCTGCCAATCTACTGTTAACGTAGAAGATGATGTAGCTCCTGTTGCAGCCTGCAAAGATCTAACAGTGGCTATAGATGCGAATGAACTAACAATAACAATTAGTCCACAGCAAATAGACAATGGCTCTAATGATGCCTGCGGTATCAGCCAGTTTTATCTAAATCAAAACACCTTTGATTGTGATGATGAAGGCATAAATACTATTACGCTTAATGTCATAGATAATCATGGTAATCAATCTACTTGCAATGCTATTTTAACAGTAGAAATCGACGATGCCCTGCCTAACAACTGGAGTACTAGTGATATTGGTATGCAAAGCATTGGCAATGAATATGCTTTTGAGCCTTGTGGTATTACAAGCGGACAATTCTCCGTAATAGGCTCTGGTAATAATGTAATAAGCAATACTACAGATAATGTAGCTTTTGCGCATCAAAGCCTGTGTAGCGATGGATACATCATTGCAAAAATAGAAAATATAGACCCGAATGGCTATGGTGGCTTGATGATTAGAGAAACAACCGATGCAGGAAGCAAACAAGTTGCTGTATTCTCAAACCTAACTAACATACTGCGTCATGAGGTACGCTATACGACCAATAATTTCAAACAGGTAAACAGTTTCTTTAAACCTTCTCCTATCTGGTTGAAACTGGAGCGGCAAGGGGATTGGGTATTTTCTTACTATAGCAGTACAGGTAGTAATTTCCAATATGTGCATGGGGTATATCTTCCTATGCAAGCCTGTGTAGAAATTGGTTTGGCAAGCTTTACCTATTTCTCGTTTGCTCAAACGGAAGCAGTATTTAGTAATGTTACTATTATTGGAAACAATAGTGGATTTTCTGCTAATGTCCCAACACCACAACACCCTTTGCCCAACGAAACTAATAAGCCTAGCTGGGATAAGGCCACAACACCCATAGCCTATACCATTTTCCCCAATCCCACCAATAGCGAATTTATAGTACAATCATCTGACATTTTGGGCGTCTCAAAAACCTTGCAGTTATTCAACGCTAATGGGCATCTGGTAAGAACACATATACTTCCTACTGGGCAGCAAAAACTAAGGTGGAACATCCATGATTTACCACAGGGAGTTTATTGGCTTAGAACAAAAGGAGAACATCAGTTACACAAAATTGTAATCTCCAGATAAAAAAACTAACATATACTTGAAATACTAATTGAAAGCGTTGCGATTTCGGTTGCAACGCTTCTTTCTTATATAGCTCATAAGTTTGTTAATGCCTCATGACATCGATACCACATGCATGCCTCATGTCTATCCAGATGAACGCATCACATCGTAGCCAGGCCAAATAATTCGGAGAAAGACTATACATTCAGATAAAAAGCTTCGGAGAAGTTAAAAATTTATAAAAAATAATCATGATAGGTGTTTCGACTTCGGATGAAGTCACACAGATAATACAATATTCGAGTTCCCTTAAAGCTATCTACCATCATTTTTTTCTTTAAAAACCTTATTACCACAGCTTTTGGCAGCTTTATGCCCTCTTTTGTCGGAATTCTTCCCTTATCATACTGCCATATTTGAGGTATTGATTGAAGCCTCAAATTGAATTATTATGATTAATCACACCAAACCTTCAACTAGTAGCACTAAGACCAATCCAATCAGCTTTAGTGAAAAGACTACACAACGCTTAATAGCAGTAGCATGTCTTAGTTTTTTTCCCTTAGTGTATTTCATTGGAAAACTTGTAATGCAGTACCTCGCTAACTAGAAATATACAAAGCTGTATACCAGTTTTCAACTGGCGTGCAGGTTTTAAGTTTTGTTTATAACCCATACCTTAGCTTGAAGTTAAGGTATGGGTTATCGGCGCTCATTCAAACCCGAAACACTCACTTTCTATTCTACGAAAAGGCTTTTTCATTCAATTATCTGGACCGCTCAAGGCACTTATCCTCAAACAACTACCATTCGGAAAGGAATCCTGCCATTGGGAAAGAAGTGATTGAAGCTTATTCCATATAGCCATAGCTTTATGATAAATAACAAGAGAGGAGGTATCCTTTTTCCCCATCCTTACATCAATGTTCGACACATGATCACAGTAATGATTAAATCTATCTACTTAATTCCTCTAATACATCTGTGCTCAGCAACCATAAACACCAAAATTTAAAACGATGAAAAACGTATTGACTTTTACCCTTTCTCTTTTTATGTGCCTAAGCATTTGGCAAACGGCCCTGGCTCAGCCGGTAAATTTCACTAAACAGACGCTCGGTACTTCATTTATTCCACGGGAAGTAGATCATGCAGACCTTAATAACGATGGTCATATTGATATCATTAGTGCAGAAGCTACTACAGGAAAGATGCATTGGTGGAAAAATAATGGAGCATCTAATCCTTCTTTTACCAAAATCCAGTTTGACAACAACTTCGAACAAGCTCAAAATTTTATAACGGTAGATTTGAATGGCGATGGGCGTATAGATATCATCAATGGCTCCTACACCCTTGATCAGGTAGCCGTATGGCTGAACAATGGCGAGCCAGGTACACCCACTTTCACAAAACAAATTATCAAGAACTTCAATGGGCCATTAGATCTTGCCGCAGGCGATATGGACAATGATGGTGATATTGATGTTGCCGTATTAGGGCAGGCTGCTACTGCTAATAAACTAATCGTGCTTTGGAATGATGGTAATTTAATGCCATCCTTTACGACTACAGAATTAGGTTCTTCTCCAGTCAGAGCCAACAAACGAGGCCTGGTAGTCGCTGATTATAACAAAGATGGCAAAAAAGATGTCATTGTTAATCATGATGTGTTTGTCCAGGTCAAGTTTTTCCGTAACCTTGGCGGGCAACAATTTCAGGACCGCACCATCTCAACGGGCTTCTTTACAGAAAATTACGCCGTAGCTGATATGAATGGCGATTCACACATGGATGTGTTAATGACAATCAGAGAAAATGGGTCTTCTAGCCCCGATATTGGTTACTTGGAAAACTCTGGCATCTACAATCCTAATAACACGAATCCAACCTTTTCCAAAGCAAAGAAAGGGAGTGTCCCTATCGGAACTTATGTTTACCCAGCAGACCTTGATAATGATGGCAACATGGATATCCTTTATTCCTATGCTTTTGGAGATGCTTTTGAGTGGGCACATAATAGCGGTGGGGCTAACCCCACTTTTACAAAATACGTGATAGATGCAAATCCGGGTGAAGCTTATGTCTTCAAGGCAGCAGACCTCGATGGCGATGGCGACCTGGACCCTTATGGATCAGAATTTCAAAAAATTGTATGGTTTGAAAATGACCTTATGTCTCCATTAGAACTCTCCTGCCCTAATGATATTACCGTAGATACTGACCAGGGAGTATGTAATGCTTATGTAAGTATCCCTGCCGCTACGGCAACAGGAGGCTGTGGTAATAACACCATTATCGATTCCGAAAATGGGACAGGCGATGCATCCGGTACCTTCGATAGAGGCAATACTACAGTAATATATACCGTAGTTGATGTTTGTGGCAATACCGATAATTGCACCACGACCATCACTGTAAATGATAATCAAGGCCCTCAACTGGTATGTAGATCAGGAAATATCAATTTAAGTTATGATGGGACCTTTACTTTTGGTGCCAGCGATGTAACATCAGTATCAGTTGATAATTGCAATGAGAATATCTTTGTAAGTGCATCACCTGCAAGTGTCGATTGTGATGATATAGGCAGCACGATAGCTGTAGAGGTGACCTGGAGAGACAATAGCTGGAATACCAGCACTTGTATAGCTAATATTACCGTACAAGACATTGGCAATTATTGTTGTGCATCACCAAGTGCCGTATGTAATGATTTCACTGTAATACTGGATGGTAATGGCGAAGGTAGCATCACCTTTGAAGATGTCGCAGGTGAAAGTGAAGCACCATGTGGCCTGGCCTTTGAAAATTTATCTGAAACAGACTTTGATTGCTATGATATCGGTGGCCCCAATGTAGTTACCTACACTATCACAGATGGTTATGCTGATAATGATAATTGTACATCAAATATCACGGTAGTAGACAATACACCTCCTACTCCACTATGTAAAACAGGCACCGTATACCTGAATGAAAATGGTGATTACACACTCACAGAAACGGATGTCTTTGATGGCGGTACAGACAATTGTGGTTCGGTAACTTATGTAAGTTCAAACCCGGCAGTCCTCACTTGTATAGACGCGGGTAATACGGTATCCATAACCGTAACAGCAGAGGACGGCAGTGGCAATACCGCTACTTGTATCGCCAATATTACCGTTGAAGATGATACACCACCAGTTCCTACTTGTAAAACAGCTACTGTATATCTAAATGGAGATGGTAACTACACGCTCACAGAAGCCGATGTCTTTAATGGCGGCACAGATAATTGCGGCACGGTAAGTTATGTAAGCTCAAGCCCTGCAAGCTTCACTTGTGCAGATGACGGTAATACGATATCAGTAACTGTAATAGCAGAAGACAGCAATGACAATACCGCTACCTGCACAGCAACCATCACAGTAGAAGAAAGCGGTGATATGCCTTCCGGCTGGGCAGCCTACGATATTGGCCAGATAAGCATGGGCAACGACTACTACTATGCAGCATGTGATGCATTGCCAACTTACACTGTCACGGGTAGTGGAAATAATAGCATCAGCTTCACTACTGATAATGTAGCCTTTGCTGGCTATCAATTATGCGGAGATGGTTCAATTACTGTAAAGGTAGAAAGCATTACACCCAATGGTTATGGAGGAGTAATGATTCGGGAGGATGATGCTCCAGGTGCCAAGCAGGTATCTTTATTTTCCAATCTAAGCAATACCCTTCGTCATGAATATCGGAGTTCTACCAATGGTATGAAAATAGTAGGTAGTTTCTTTAAGCCTAATCCAATATGGTTGAAGCTGGATCGTCAGGGAGCCTGGATATTTGCATATAGCAGCTATGATGGTTATAACTTCCAGTATGTACACGGCGCATATGTACCTATGCAAAGCTGTGTAGAATTTGGTATGGCAAGCTTTACCTGGCTGCCATGGGCGCAAACAGAAGCAGTATTCAGTAATGTGACTATTAGTGGAGGCAATGGAGGGATGGCTGTAGATGATGATACAGTAACTACCCCAGCACCACAATACTCTACTACCATAGTACAGAATAAGCTACACTTATATCCAAATCCAAACAATGGCAACTTCACTTTACAGTTGGATCAGGATTTTGAAGAGGAAGTACAATTGGTATTATACAATCAATACGGTCAAATCATTGAAAAGAAAATCCTGGCACCACAAAGTAAAACGATAGAATGGAATATCTCAGCGGTGAATGCAGGTACTTATTTCATGCACTTAACGGCTGAAGGAATAGCTCCGCGGGTGAAAGCCTTTGTAGTGCAGCCATAAATTTAATTTTAACTCAATACTATAATGAAGGCTGTCTGCTTGATGTGGGCAGCCTTTTCACCATATAGAAATGTTATATAATTCAAGTATCAAATAAAGAGAATAGACTTCGGAGAAGTCAGAAATTTATTGAAAATGTTCATGGTGGACATTTCGACTTCGGAGGAAGTCGTACAAATAATATAATATGCGACTTCTTCCGAAGTCGAAAGCTTTTTGCCTGAGCAAAAAAGATATGATTTCTCCGAAATCGTTAAGCAAAGTGTAGTTTATCCACAACTTTTCTCACGAGATCTGACCAAGTTAATTCCTCCAATTATGTTTATCTGGTCAAGATATACCTACTCCGTAAAAAGCTTTGTGGGTTATAAGAAAATATTTGGCTTATCGTAGTAAAGCAGAGAGCCATATGGCAGCCGACACCTCTTGATTCGTCATTTGATACCAAGAAGAACGGATCATCATATTTGTATGCCAAACGATAGGTGTATACTCAAGACTTTGTCCAATCATAGCGTTTTTCTACCTTTAATCTCATGAGTGTCAGATTTTTGACTTGTATTGGAATATTGCTCGGATTTGTATTGGGAATCAATGCACAATCAAGTTTCAGAATAGAGCAATTCTCACAGCAAGATGGCTTACCTCATCGCTGGGTGCATTTTGTTTTTCAAGATGCTCAGGGCTTGTTATGGATTGGCACAGCAGGAGGCCTGGTACGTTATGATGGCCTGAATTTCGAAACAATTGAATTAAGCCCTCAAACTAGCACCATTATTACCAATCAATCAGTAACACACCTGTCAGAAGATAAGTATGGAAAATTCTGGATTTTGAAAGATAAGGCTCATCATAATATTTATGATCCTTATAAAGCTGCCTATGATGAATGGAATCCGGAAGCCGAATTCCATCTTCCAGCTCACGATACTACAATCATTAAAGAACGAACACTCTTTTATTTGCCCATTATAAAAGAATGGATCAATAAAAAAGGAAAGGATTCGGGTAAAGCGATTCTTAATGATCTCTGTACAGGAGAATTGCTAAGTGCTAATGCCCCTTCTATTACCAATGACCCTTCCTGTATCTGGGTTTGGCGAAACAATGTAAAAAGCTACGAACATCCCTCTGACTGGCATCATTACATTCAGTTTGACCGATCCAAAAAAGAATGGATATACTATGATCTAGAAGAGGTATTAAGTATAGACATGGCTCACCCTCGTTTTCCAATAGATCATCAAAAGCGATATTGGTATCCTGCAGCTAAACCAGTTGGAGAGCTCTTTCAGTTCTTTCAACTACCCCAAAATGTTCGGGTTGAAGATTGGGAAAATCTACAGGTAGATAATCATAGGAACATTTGGTTAGTCACCAAAAAGAAGGAATTGTATCGCTACGACACCCAAAAGGGAATTTTACAATTTACGCTCAAACTTACCGGAGTCAATTTTTCTGTTTTCATCGATAAAGAAGAGGTCATTTGGATTGCTAGCGAATCGGGTTTGATAAAAATAGTAGAAAACAAAAAGCTCTTTGAAAACTACCTTGATGAAGCTTTTGAGTTGGGATCAACTCCCCCCATTGCTAATAGCATGCGCAATATAGTGGAAGGTCATAATGGCTATATCTATTGTCATCTGAATAATGGTAAAATCTTCCAAATAAATCCAACACTTGAAGAAGTCAGTCCGTTAGCACTTGAAACCTTTCAACATCAACCTTCTATCCGATCCAGGCTAAAAAATGTACGCTTTGCTGATATGGAAATGGGAAGAGATAGCCTGTTATGGGCAGTAGATGGAATGAATGGAGGGCTGTATTGCATTGATTTAAAGCAGCGGTCCGTAAAATTATATCATGAAAAGGTCCACTATAATCGGATTTTCATCATCAGTCCCAATCAAATCATAGTGTACACAACGGACAGAAATTTGATTGCCTTTGACCCCCGAAAAGAAGAAGCTTATAAAATCCCTCATTTCAGTGATCATGAAGTAGCAATTTATTCTTATTTCGATTCTATCGCCAATGTATTTTGGACACAGCCTGTTGCATCCAATGAATTGCTTCGGATAAGCTTTCCTGATGGAAAAACGACCAACTATAAAATCTTTAAAGACAGTACTAGTCATATCCGGACCTGGCTTCTAGAAGGAGATTCGCTTTGGCTGGGTACAACCAACGGTTTAGTATTATTCAACTATACTAAAAGAGAGATATTAGCTCATTATACAATTCAAGACGGCTTGCCCGATAATATCATTTATACCCTGACTAAAAAGGATAACAATATCTGGCTAGGCACAGGAGAAGGATTGTGTCACTTCAATTTGGAAGATGGGATTTTTAGAAATTTTTATGTAGAAGATGGCTTATGTCACAACGAATTCAATACACATTCTTCCTATCTAGCTTCCGATGGAAGAGCCTGGATGGGAGGGTTAAACGGAATGAATGCCTTTTTTCCTGATAAGATCAATGCCACAGAAGCGGAATCACCTAATTTGACCTGGATAAAAGCTAGTTGCTATAACAATCGACTGGATACACTATTTAACTCGCTCCCTAAAGATTTTGTATCCGATGGAAAAATCATCTTACAGCCGAGCGATGAATCTTTTACTTTCTATTTTGCACTATCCAGTTTTACAAGTCCAGAAAAGAATCACTATAGTTGGTATTTAGAAGGCTATGAACAAGCCTGGAGGCATTCGGGCAATACCCCTATTGCCAATTATCAAAACATCCCTGCTGGTGATTACACTTTTAAAGTAAAAGCCAAAAATTATGCAGGCAATCCCGCTTCTAATGAATTGAGGTTGGAGGTATTTGTAAAACAAGTATGGTACAAACAATGGTGGGCCTGGTTGATATACTTGTTTGGTATCATTGGTATTGTTGGAATGATCGCCCGATTCCAATTGCAACGAAAACTGGATAAGCAAGAGGCTAAGCGCTTAAAGGAATTGGACGAATTAAAATCGCGTTTATACACCAACATAACACATGAATTTCGTACTCCTCTTACGGTATTACTTGGAATGGCAGAAGAGGCTGAAAAATGGTATAATCGTAGAGAAAACCTCAAACACTATAAAGCAATTGAGCTAATAAAGAGCAATGGCCAGCATTTATTGAGCCTAATCAATCAAATGCTTGATCTTTCTAAGCTGGAAGCCGGAAAATTAGCATTAAATATAACTGTTGTAGATATAGTCGCTTACCTTCGTTATATAGTTTCTTCTTTTGAATCTTATGCTCAGCAAAAAACGATTGATTTAGCTTTTTATACCGCTATTGAACAATTAGATGTAGCTATTGATAAAAATAAATTACAAAATATACTTTCCAACTTAATTGCCAACGCCATCAAATTTACTCCAGAAGAAGGGCAGCTTATAGTCCGATTCATGTTGGAAAACCAACATCTAAAAATAGAAGTATCGGATACAGGTATTGGTATTGCTCAAGACAAGCTTCCCTATATTTTTAATCGCTTTTATCAGGTAGATGATACCCATACCCGCCAAAATGAAGGTACAGGTATTGGCTTGACCCTCGTAAAAGAACTTGTAAAATTAATGAATGGCACTATTGAGGTAAAAAGCACAGAAGGAAAAGGTACTACCTTCAAGCTTTTATTACCTCTTATTAAAGAAACAAGACACAAGGAAGCTATTTCTCAAGAACAAGCAATTTATACTCCTCCCATTTTAGAAACAACTACCAACCCATCATCCATTACTACAAATACCAGCTTGCCTTTATTGCTGATTGTAGAGGACAATGAAGATGTGATTTATTATATCAAATCCTGCCTGGAGAGTTCTTATAATATACTGATTGCCCGAAATGGACAGGAAGGGATTGATGTAGCGATTAAGGAAATACCAGATATCATTATCAGTGATGTGATGATGCCTGTAAAGGATGGATATCAGTTGGTAAAAACTTTGCGAAAAGAAGAATGCACTAGCCATATCCCGATTATCTTATTAACGGCTAAAGCAGATGTAATCTCAAAATTGGAAGGGCTAAAACGTGGTGCAGATGCTTATTTATCAAAACCTTTTAACAGAGAAGAGCTTAAGATTCGATTAGAAAAGCTGATTGAAATACGCCGGCGCCTGCAAACGAAATACAGCCGTATCATCAATGAACCAATTACAGCCAGTACCAAACAGGAGCTATCCACGGAAGAAGTCTTTTTACAAAAAGTGCAACAGCATATTTATCAGGAAATGCACAATACCCATTTCGGGAACGATCAACTTGCTCAACAATTGCACATTAGCCAATCCCAGCTTTATCGCAAACTAAAAGCCCTTACTGGTAAATCTACCGCTATCTATATTCGAAGTGTTCGCTTGCAGAAAGGCAGGCAATTATTAGAAAATACAGAGCTAAGTATTGCGGAAATAGCTTATGAAGTTGGCTTTGCTGACCCTAATTATTTTTCCCGAACATTTGCCAAAGAGTTTGGCTTCCCTCCGAGTAAAACCCGCAAATAATAAGGCTTTTCATTCCTATTGAAAGAATAGTCCAGAATCTTGAATAAATAATGCAGGCCCATTGGAAGCTTAAGTAGACATATTTGTAGCACTACAAGATTCACTTAAAGCTTTAAATATTCTAACCATGAAATGGGTAAAAACACCTGAACAATACTGGATACCTTTTTTGCTATTAATCATCATGGTCATCAGTTCATGTGCCGTTGGTATAAGACTGGATGATGATCCTTGTAATATTACGTATAAGGAATACAGCATTTCTTGTGCGGTACAAAATGTAAGGGTCTATGAAGAGGGGTGGCTGACGATCATTGGAGATGGCAATGATATTACAATTACAGATTATTGGGGAGATGATCCAATAAATGGTATGGAGGTCTATGAAGGAGACGTCTGTACAGATTTGACTTTTATTGGAGGCACACCAGAAAGCACTTTTACTTTTTCTTCAATAGATGGCCAGCGGTATTTTATTAAACTAATGGCTTTTGGTTTAGCTGAAATGGGGGGAATAAAAATATGCAGTGCGGATGAGCAGGCCGTCAATGATGATTGTGGCGATTACATCGTATGGGAGCCCGAAACTCTATTATTGGGTTCAACGGCTAATGCAACGGCTTCATCACCTCCTGTTTGTTTACAAGATAATGAAAAAGGAGTGTGGTATCAAATGATCGGAGATGGGCAAACTTATAATCTCAATTTGTTGAATGCTAATCTTCAGGCAGTACTATTTTTCATTGCATTTGGATCAGATGAAATACATTACAACATCTACGAAGGCAATTGTAGCAATTTGGTTTGCGTATTAGGAAAAGATGGTAATGGGCCAACGACATTTACAACAGAGATAGGTAAAACCTATTATATCTATGTGACGTCAAGACTACCCCAGGCATCCTATACCTTCCTATTGACCAAAAGTACATGTACTGATTTAATTACCGGGCTTAAGATTGAAAGCTGCCCAGGTAGTTCTTACTCCAGGGTCACAATAGAAACATCACAAAATAATTTGACTTTTTTACCAGTAGTTCATACTGAAGATGAAGGAATCGTATATTCTACAGCTTTTGGTACTGCTGACGGAATCATAACAAGCACTACAGGCGTATTTGATATACCTTCTGGTACAGAAGGTTATTTCATCGCTTTTGAAGGAAACGATCCATTTGGGACAGATTGCTGGGATTATGCCTATTATTCCGTCACTGGCAATGAACCTGACCTCACTCCGCCCAAGGCAAGATGTAAGGATCATACTTTGGAATTAGATCAACAAGGAATGGCCACCCTGGAAGTAAGCATGGTCAATAAAAATAGCTCTGACAATTGCGGTATTGTCATGAGGACACTGAGTGAAACCAATTTCGATTGCGATGACCTCGGTGATCATACAGTTACTTTAACAGTAGAAGATGCGGCCGGCCTTACTGCTTCCTGCACTTCAACGGTTACAGTAGTAGATAATTTACCTCCAATACCACAATGTAATAACCTTACTGTTACGCTTGACGAAGATGGTATTAAGAACTTGTTGGTTGATCAGATTGATAATGGTTCAAGTGACAACTGTAGTGTTCAAACCCTACAGCTAAACCCTCCGATTGTAGATTGTGACGATGCTATGATTGGAGGCGGAACCGTTCAGCTCACTGTTACAGACAATAGCGGAAATACCAACTCCTGCACAGCTGTAATTACGGTTACGGATGTTACTCCTCCAATGGCGAATTGTATGGATGCTACCGTCTCCCTTGATAATAATGGAGCAGGTACTCTTAATCCATCAGATGTAGACGATAATTCTTCTGATGCCTGTGGAATACAAGGTTTAAGCCTGGACAATACTACATTTACTTGTGCAGATATTGGTCCAAACAATAGCGTGACGCTCACCGTGACAGATAATAATGGTAACACCAGCAACTGCAATGCCACAGTAACTGTAATAGATAATCTTCCTCCAACAGCAGTTTGTAAGAATACTACCGTTGAAATTCAGCCCAATGGTTTATATGTTCTCACAGAAGCAGATGTATATGATGCTATCAACAGCTCTGATAATTGTGCAATTGATGCAGTTAGTTTTCCGGCAACGACATTTAGCTGTGATGATCTAGACCTGACTATCCCCATAACACTGACTCTTACGGATGCTTCTGCTAATATGGCTAATTGTAATGCTCTGATTACAGTTGTTTTAGGTGATGCCTTACCAGATGAGTGGAATACATCTGATATTGGTCAAGTGACAATTGGCAATGCCTATAGTTTTGACCCTTGCGCAAATGACAATCCTGCAACAGGTGAATTTACAATAACAGGAAGTGGGAATAACGCCATTGGTACCACTTCCGATAATATAGCATTTGCACACCAAAGTCTTTGCGGAGATGGTTCTATCACCGCCAAAATAGAAAGTGTTACTCCTAATGGCTACGGAGGTCTTAGCATTCGCGAGACAAATGCTCCTAATAGTAAGAAAGTTTCCATTTTTTCCAATCTAACCAATGTACTTCGTCATGAAACCCGTTATTTAATAAATGCCAATAAGGTAGTGCAGGCATTCTTTAAACCTTCTCCATTCTGGCTAAAGCTGGAACGCCAGGGAGATTGGTTCTTTGCCTATTACAGCAGTACTGGTAGTAATTTCCAGTATGTACATGGGGTATACGTACCTATGCAGCAGTGCGTAGAAATTGGGATGGCCAGTTTTACTTATCAGCCCTATGCTCAAACGGAAGCTGTATTTAGCCATGTGACGATCGGCACAGGTAATAGTGTATTCAATATAAACGAAGACGCATTGGAGATTAAGCCTTATGAAGTAGCTTCTAATTTGGAGCTATCTATTTTCCCAAATCCTACAGATCATTCTTTTAGTATCGTATTTGAAAAGCCAATTGAATCATCAACTACACTTCAACTCTATAATTCCTTTGGCCAACTAGTAGAAATCCAGTATCTGGAATCAGGAGCCAATCGTATAGATTGGGAAATTGAGCATCTGCCTGAGGGGGTTTATTTAATTTCCGACAATAAAAAGTCTTTTGTGGAACAACTTATAATATCAAAATAGTAATGGTTTACGCCAGAGTAAGGTCAGCCAAAAAGATTTAATGCTGATCTCACTTTTAGCATTCCAAATGACTTCAACCCATATCATTAAGACACTAAAAACGAGCGCATTAAACAAATAGACTTCCATATTTTTTCATGAAGTTGTTTGAAAATTGCTGCGATAGTCAAAAAACATGATTTTTAGTACTGATTGAGGCACGCACGGAAGCTAATAGTGGTGCTATTAGCTAAGTACGAAACAAAAAGCAGGGCAAAAAACCAGTTTTTAGGCATTGTGAGTAGTTTTTAAACAGCTTCCATATCAAAAACACCTAAAATGAAGAATTACACCGGCCTTTTACACCCTGATATCGGCACCCAACAAAACCCAGGGGCTGCTGCATTTTTTAACGACCGACTATGGTATATCGGTAATGGACATGATGCTGATGTTTGGACAACAGGTAGAACATTAGACCACTTAAATCCGGATGATACTAAAAAAGAATCTGACTACTGGATCAATGAGAAAACACAGGATCAATCAGGATTGAAAGACAGAATCAAGGTGAATACAGCCCGACAACCCTCTTTAGTAGTTGTGAATGGGTATATGTATTTGATTTGGGTACAAAAAGATGATCATGGTGGATCAGACACCTATGTCAAACAGGAATCAACAAGTGTTTGGGCTACCCGAATGAATCCAGGGGATGCAAAAAGTGAAATTAGCTGGAGTGCTCCCGTTCGTTTAACAGATACAAACCCCAATAATGAAATTTTTGCATTTGATTCAAATTTCTGTGTAGTTGCCTGGGGCGATTATCTGGTAGCTTGTTGTCATTATAATACAACTTCTTGTTTTTATGCCTTTGATACCAATAATTGGCCTTCAGGTGCAGAAGGACAGACTACTTACTGGTCAGCAGTAAAGTCACACTACCAGGAATTTTATGGTTCCAAAAGATGGCCGAAATCTGGACTGCCCGAAACGCAGGAAGAACTTGGAGATCAGATAAGTATGGATTGGTTTGCAGTGAATGGTGATAACATCTACTTCGTGCTTAGCTTCTTCAATCAAAAAACCAAGACCGCCTATATTCCTGTATTGATGCAAATGAAACCCATTGAAGAATGGGACAGCTCCATTTTTTATCACTGGAATGTAGAAGTCTGGCATGGTATCTCCGGAGGAGTTCAAATGAAAACGGATCCAGCCGGACGAGTCAAAGCATACTTCTTATCAGGAGAGGGATCGGAAACTGGAAAAATGATTTATGTAGAGTTAGCCACTAATCAGGTTTCCCCTGATGGCCTTATGTGGGGAAAATTCGGTCCTCGAAATGAAAACGGAGGAATACGTTATCGGGATATTTATGGGCAAAAGCAAATAGTTGAGCAAAGGCCCGTTCCTTGTTTCATTTGGAAAAACAACCCAAAGTATACCAACAAAGATGGGAAGCCAGCTACTGCTTCGGAAATCTATGAATTTATCATGTTCAAACAGGATGGGATTAATTTAAAATACTCCCATTATGGAAGAGCTGTACGAGTGCCCAATGAAGAGCAATACAATCCCAATGGCACCAATACGCCTACAACTAAACAAATGTATGTCTTAATGGGGATTGTGGATGCTCCAATTCCACTGCCAGCTATTAATGTAGAAAGCCGTCCGACCAACTAT
>JAKSDI010000064.1 GCA_022360175.1 Chitinophagales bacterium | reverse complement strand
TAGGCTAAAATCGCAACCTCCCGCCTTATCTAAACCAATTAATGACAAAATCGTCTCAAAGAACAAATTCCCAAATACGCTCTTAATCTCTCACTAATTCAAAATCTGTGCGGCGGTTTTTAGCACGTCCATCTTCAGTGCTATTAGAGTCTATTGGTTTATCCGGGCCATTACCGATTACGATGAAGCGGTTAGCATCCATGCCATGCTCTGATACCAGATAATCTGATACAGATTGCGCACGACGCTTGGAAAGAGATACATTACTCGAGCGACTACCTACATTATCCGTATTACCTTCTATACGAATCCGAGCATTACCAAAAGCCTTGGCAATATCTACAAATTCTTTGTCGATAATGTACTTCGCATTTTCATCCAGTTTGTATTCACCTGTACGGAAGCTGATACTTACGCGCTTGGTAGCAAAGGCTTCTTTTGCTTTACCTTCATCATCATCCACTTTAGTAAAGCTTTTACCCTGCTCTGGGAAATGTTCTTCTCCTGTAAAAGTAGAATTCATTACTAAAGCAGGATAAGCAATCTGACGCCATGCAGGTACTCTGCCTTCAATGAAACCAAGATCGCGATATTCATTAGCCATTCGGGTATATAAATCTTCCCCTTTCACTCCTTTATAGTTGGTATTCAGGCCAAAGAAATTTTTGTTATCACCATGTGTTACGAGGCGCACATTTCCAATCATTTCGTCTGCCTCCTCTACATTCAATGCCGTACCACGTTCTGTAAATTCTCGCGATAATATTTCTGCTGCTTTACGTCTTGCATCTGGCGAGCTATTGATTTCAGCAGCCCCTTTCATCCAGCCTTCATATAGATTACGTACAGTCTCTCTGTTATTTTCTACCCATTCGCGCTTGGCCATAAATACATCGGCAATGATATAAGCTGCTGAACGAGTACTTTCCAATATTCTGGACCCTGGTACCGCTTTCGTACAAAGGATATCATCCGGGCTCCATACTACAGCAGCATCAACGCGCTGGCTTTTAAATACTTCTGCTGCGTCAATTGCGTTTGCCTGAGGTACGATTTCAACATCATTTACAGTAAGCCCTGAAGCATCTAGTAGCCAGATAAGGAACGAATGAGAAGGTGTCAATTCAGCTACTGCTATCTTTTTACCCTTAAGGTCAGCAACCTTGGTAATTCCTCTTCTTACTACAATTGCATCGCCACCGCGAGACCAGTCGGCCTGCCAAACGACAACAGGATCAACTGCATTCAAGCCATTTACTTCTGTAGGAAAGGCATCTATGGTTTGCCACAATAAATCTACTTCGCCTGCACGAAAAGCATTACGAGAAGCTTCAAAATCATCCAATACTTTGAAGTCAACTAATAAGCCGTAATCCTTATAAAATCGGGATTCCTGAGATGCCTCAAAGCCTTCATTAAAATACTGTCCTCCAGCATATCCACCCCATGTTACGACTCCTATATTGATCACATCATCTTCATCAACTCCACGCGGCAAATCTTTCTTTTCAGACTTGGTATTACTGCTATCATTTTGGACGATATCATCTGCAATACCAGAACTCTGCAGGTATCGAATGCCAAAAAATGCTGCTGCTACTACTAATAAAACAATTAAAAATTTAGAAAATGTGGTTAGCCTTCTAGCCATTATTGTTGGTTTTTCAGTTTAGTTTAAAACTATTCAAAAAAGTTATCGTATTGATTTCTATGGCCTGGTTCTCGAACAACTTCGGGAGCTGGTTCATCCAAATCCAGTATTTGTGTATCGTCATTAGCCTGAACAAGTAGGTTGTGTTTTTCTTCACCTAAAATCAGGGATACTCCTTCTTTTTCCCATTTCTCCAGCATCTTCATGCCCTCTTCCTCAAACACACCATTTTGCAAATCAATTGAATCCATGAAGCTGGCAGACATTTCCATAAAGCGTTCCATTTCACCAACTTTATTAGCTACATCATCTGCCACCGCTTCCATAGCAGCATCAAACATCGCTCTCTTATCAGGATCTCCAGACATAATACTCATCGCTGATTTCATGGCACTATGGCTGGCATGTATAGCTTTGCGCTCTTGTTCTTTCACTTCTACCTGATCCTTAATATCCTCCATAAGTACCTGCGAGTTCTCATACATCTTTGTGAGCACCCGATACAGGATTTCCATTTTCTTGTAGAGGTCTTCCAAACGCATATTTGATTCCTTCAATCGCCCTGCTTTGCGCGACTTAAGAATCATGATATTTTGCTTATTACTGGCCTTTGCTTTACTAGCTAGCTGCAAATTGCTTTCAATCTGCTTTTTATTATTGTGAATAATTTCCTGCAGTTTATGCATTTGTCCACGCAGAATACTGATTTGCCGGTTCATTTTGCGCAGGTTATTTTTCAGCTCATCTATATAGGATTTTAGTATCCCAATAGGATCAATTTGCACAAAAATGCCTGTGATCCAACGCATAACACTCTTATAACCATACCAAACAAGATTGCGCATTCTAGGATCGAGCACCATGTATACCACTGCCGCTAAAACGGCCAACAATCCCGCTAAATACAAGGTATTAGACACTAGTGCAATCAGTGTTGGTAAACTAACTGCTATCAGATACCCTCCCCCTAAGATGAGTGCTGCCAAAAATATCGTTCCGGTCACTCCTTCTGGCTTTTGCCAAAACGATTTCTTCTTAAATTCAGAATTAAAATTCTCCATTATTTGTAATATATTAAAACATAGTTCTCTGATAAATACTAACGCACAGGAAGCACTTTACTTCAGATACTGCTGCATATTTTCGACATCTTCCTGTATCTGTCCAACCAATGAGTTGTAGGAAGCGATAAAATTATTCTTGGTTGATTCCATCTTGCGGCTCGAGTCCAGAATTTCAGTTTTCAGCTTTTCCTGATTCTTTTGGTGGGCTTCAATTTGCTGTGTCAATTCTTTGATTTTAGCTGCTTTTGCCTTTATCGTTTCTTCCAGCTTAGAGATTTCCTGTTCTTTACTCTTTATCTGTGTATTAATCTGATTGGCTACAGCCTGTTCAAACTTCTTCTCTTCATCCTGTAGTATACGTATATAATGCTGAGCAGTATCGATTAGTTTAGCCGGAGTCACTCCCATCGTTTGTGCCATAGCCAATGCCGACTGATACCTTGTCTTTTCATCCATCGGCATATTTTTCAGAGAATTTAGGGATTGCTTATACTCCAGATAATCAAAGCCTTCAATATTATTGGCTTCCATTGCTTTTAAGAGTACCTCCATAAATTTCTTACTTACTTTCCCTGGCTCACCGCTCCTGGATTCAGGTATTGCTTGTGGAGCTTTTTGTTTTTTTGGTGCAGATTTAGCAGTTTGTTTTTTACTCGCCTTACTGTCTCCCTCTTCTTCTATAACAAATAATGATTTAATGTTTTTCCACATAATGGTGATGGTGCGTTATTACCTTACGATGGTCCACAATTTAGCTGAATGGCTTCTTTTATTTATGTCCCAATACTCTTAATATTCAAAGCAAAGGTAAAAGTTTTCATTCATAGACCAATAAACGGTGGTAATATACGAAATAACAAAAATGTAGGAAGCGGTTTGAATAAGGAAAGTTATTATCTTCACCCCCTGTAAATGTAGAATATAGAATGTAGAAGGTTTAACAATATGACTTTTGACATCACCATACCTGTATTAAACGAAGAAGCTACGCTGGCAGAAAACATTGGCATATTGCACCAATTTCTTCTCCAGCATTTTCCCAATCAAGATCAGTGGAAAATCATTATTGCTGATAATGGTTCTACTGATCGTACCCAGGAAATCGCCCAGCAATTGGACAAAGAACATAAAGCAGTTCAATATCTCAAGGTTCCACGCCGTGGGGTTGGCCTGGCTCTGAAAACATCCTGGGGGCAAAGCCAGGCAGATATTGTGGGCTATATGGATCTGGATTTAGCCACAGACCTTCAACATTTTCTGGAAGTATATCAGATTATAAATGAGCAGGACTACGATATCGTTTATGGGTCACGACTCCATAAAAATGCTCAGGTTATTAATCGCCCTTTAAAAAGAGAAATTGCATCTCGCGGGTTCAACTTTTTGCTCAAAACCTATTTAAATGTAGGATTCTCTGATGGTATGTGCGGGTTTAAATTTTTGAAACGCTCTGTATACCCTGTACTCCACAAAGCCGGAGCCGAAAATGATGGCTGGTTTTTTTCTACGGAATTGCTGGTAACAGCTGAGTGGTTAGGTTTTAAGTTGTACGAGCTTCCTGTGAAATGGACAGATGATATTAGCAGCAGCAAAGTAAAAATTGTGTCTTTAGCAAAGCGTTATATCAATTCTATGATTAATCTGAAAAAGAAAAAACCTCAAGTTTAATGACAAAAGAAGCCCCCATACCAATATTGGGTACTGCAATGTGGGGATGGACGACTCCCAAAGAACAGTGCTTTGAAATGCTCACCCACTTTTATGAACAAGGATGGCGTGAGGTAGATGCTGCTACCAATTATCCTATCAATAAAAAACCTGAGGATTTTCGCCTTGCTGAAAAAATTCTGGAAGAATGGGTAAAAGCTCATGGCATTCAGGATCTCAAAGTAATGATGAAGGTAGGCAGCCTTAATAATATGCGAACGCCTGATCACAACCTCAGCAAGAGCTTTCTATTGATTATGCTCAATGAATACCAACAGCGATTTGATGTTAATCTTGACACCTTCATGATTCATTGGGACAACAGGGATGACATCCACGCTATGCAAGAAACATTTGAAGCTTTTGAAGAAGCTCAAACTGATGGGCTACGGCTTGGGTTATCAGGTATTCGGCATCCGGAGCTCTATCATCAATTGAATAAGGATACCCATTTTCAGTTTAGAATACAGATTAAACATAATCTCTTGTATTCTGATTATGAACGCTATCAATTATTCCACGAAAGTGGCCACTTCATCACCTATGGCATCAATGCAGGAGGCTTAAAATTATCGCCAGAGCGTTATAAAGTCAATAGCTCATTGGCTGCCCGTGGTGGCAATATCGAAGAAGCACCTCCTATTGTAGAAAAGCTAAATAGCATCATAGCGACGGCTAATCAAATGCCCAACAGGCCAGCTATCAATAGTATGAATCAGTGCGGGATGATCTATGCGTATTATAGTCCTGGTGTTAGTGGTATACTCCTGGGGACTTCTAAATTGGAGCAGCTTCAAAATAGCCTGGCATTCCATCAACAAATTAAAGAATATGGATATGCTGATTTCTATCAAAAATTGTTGGAATAAATTATGGTAAAGGAGGAATATGACTTTGTGATTATAGGGGGAGGAATATTTGGCATTTATGCTGCCTTATTTCTTACAAAGAAAGGGCTTCGTATTTGTTTGATAGAAAAGGAAAAGCAATTACTGAAAAAGGCGTCTATTGTAAATCAGGCCCGATTACATAGTGGATACCACTACCCCCGTTCTGTAGCCACTGCCCGGATGTCGGATGATAACAAGGCCAGATTCACTAAAGATCATGAACAGTTTATCAACTTCAGGTTTGAAAAATTTTATGCAATAGATCGCTTTGGCTCCTTAACTGATGCAGCACAATTTGAGCGCTTCTGCGAGTTTATTGATATACGCTGTGAGCCAATTAGCAAACATCCTTATTTCAATTTTCACCGACTAGAAGCTTTATATCAAACTACTGAATATACATTTGATCCAATTCTAATCGCCCATTATTACAAAGAGCAACTCCTGAAACAGTCCAGGCAAATAGAGGTAAAAATGTATACTCAGGTGGCTGAGGCTACTGCTCAGGGCAAGCATTGGACAATCAGGCTTAAGTCATTAAATGACGAAACATTTCAGGAGATCAGAGCCAGCCAGGTGATCAATGCTACTTATGCTGGCAGTAATTCTATCAATCAGCTATTTGGAGTAAGGGATATCAATTTGATGCATGAGATTTCAGAAATGGCATTTGTAAGTTCTCCTCAAGTTCAAAATATAGGCCTTACTGTAATGGATGGACCATTTGGTAGCCTGATGCCTTATGGGTTGTCAGGGCTCTTGTCTCTTTCTTCAGTAGCTTACACTCATCACAAAGTTTCCTACGAAAACCTGCCTACTTTCGACTGCCAGCCTCAAAATCCGGATTGCAATCCAGCCTTTACATCTGTTTGCAATGCTTGTCCGGTAAAGCCTCAATCAAATTATCGCAAAATGCTGGGGCAGATAAAGCATTATTTTACGGATGAGGTCGAGTTGAATTATTTCACATCTATGTTCACCATCAAGTCAAAATTAAAAGCCAATTACATCGATGATGGACGCCCTACTGAGATTTCAATTCTTAATGAAAATCCACTATTTTATTGCATCTTTGCCGGCAAAATCAACTCCATCTACGAAATTGAAAAAGTGATTCGATTATAGCCTTAATATAAAAGCCTTACCATAATGACCAATCAAGTTAATGTCTCTTCAGAAATAGCTCCCTTAAAAAGAGTTATTGTACACCGTCCTGACCAGGGTATTGCACGAGTTTCCCCAAAAAGAGCAGAAGAACTGTTATTTGATGATATCGTTTTTTTACCTCAAATGCAGGAAGAACACGATATTTTCACCGAATTGCTCAAAGCCTTTATGGGTGAAGAAAACGTGCTGGAGACCACTACTCTACTCAGTGAAGCACTCGAACATGATGCGGATGCCAAGGACGAAATGCTGAATCGCATTATGGATTATGAAGAGCTACCTAGCAACTATAAAGATATTCTTACCAGCCTTCCCAATGATGTGTTGGCTGAAGTATTGGTATCTGGCTATTATCCAAAAGAAGATTTCTTTTTATTTGATCCTATTCCTAATTTCATTTTCACCAGGGATATTGCAGTGACCGTAAATGATCATGTTATCATTACCAAAGCTGCAAAAGAAGCTCGCTTTCGCGAAAACTTCCTAACCCGTTTTATATTCTGGGCGCACCCTATTTTCAGCAAATTGAAAAATGAAAATCGTATCATCAATCTCAATCATGTAGATAAATTCCCTCCTTCGCGAAAAGGAGAACCCGTTTCTATAGAGGGAGGTGATATGATGATGCTAAACGAAGACTACCTATTGATAGGTGCTAGTGAGCGTACAACAGAACATGCTATCCATTCGCTCAAAAAAGCGCTAATGGAAAGAGGGGTTGTAAAAAATGTAGTACAGATCACCATTCCAAGCGATAGAAGCTATATGCACATTGATACTATCTTCACGCAAATTAACCATAATCATGTGGTAGCATTTAAGCCGATAGTAGTAGATGGGCTTGGCTCTTATATCAATGTATATGGGCAAGACGGTGTTACCAGGCATTACCATTCCATCAAGGAATTTTTAGTTTCAGAGATTAATTCTAAAATGGAGTTCATCCTCAGTGGACAGGGAGAATCTCCTTATCAGGAAAGAGAACAATGGACAGATGCCTGCAATCTGGTAGCCGTTCGCCCCGGAGTAGCTTTCACCTATGATCGAAACCCAAAAACGGAAATTGCTTTCCATGAAAAAGGGTATAAGACCATTCATGCTCACGACTTACTTGCTGATTTCAAGAGCGGTAAAATTACTCCTGAGGAGGTAGAAAATACGATTATCCTATTACCTTCTAATGAATTGTCACGTGCGCGCGGTGGCTCACATTGTATGACTTGCCCGATTGAGAGGGAGATGATGTAGTGAGAGGTGATATGGTGAGAGAGGCATGTAGTTATGTAGTCAGAAGGTGATATCCCAACTGCGCTTATCAGCTTCGTCAGGCGATGGGTAATTTGGTGGTGTTTAGTTAGAGGGATGTGATAATTGGTGATTTGTGATTGGTGGATGCAAGGTGAAATAAAAAAGGAGTTGGTGATTAACCTATGGGCTTCGAAGTTTGCCATGCAAGCAAAACGAGATTTGAATTTCACCCTCAGCACACACCGCCTACTGCCCAACTGAACACTGCCAACTGAAACACTGAATACTGCCAACTAAAATACTGAACATAAAAAACTAAAAATATGGTAAGCATCATAATGGGGTCTGATTCTGACCTGCCAGTGATGAGACAAGCGGCTGATATATTAAAAGAATTGGAAGTGCCTTTTGAGTTGACAATTGTTTCTGCTCATCGTACTCCCGAGCGATTATTCAATTTTTCTAAAGAAGCACATGGGCGAGGAATAAAAGTCATTGTTGCTGGAGCCGGAGGCGCTGCTCATTTACCTGGAATGGTAGCCTCACTTTCTCCTCTTCCTGTGATAGGTGTACCTATTAAATCATCTAATTCTATTGATGGCTGGGATTCCATGCTTTCTATTTTGCAAATGCCTAATGGAGTACCTGTTGCAACGGTAGCATTAAATGCAGCAAAAAATGCGGGCTTATTGGCTGCCCAGATTCTAGGCACTTCAGATGCAGCACTTCAGGGACGCATGGTACAATACAAAATTGACCTTGCTGAAGGCGTGGCAAAGAAGTACGAGAAATTGGAAAAAGAAGGCTACGAGAACTATCGCAAAGAAGGGTGATAACAATCAGCCTCTCAGTTGACTGATCTCATTTATTTCTACTTCAAACAGCTATAGTTTACTGGTGTAACCAACACATCAGCCATGATTATTTTATGGGTGATATTATCCATTATATTACTCTTTCTTGTTTGGCTGCTCATTGCTCCCATACAGTTGTACATCAGCAGCCCACAAAATACTTATTGCTTGAAGTGGAAGGGGATTGCACAAGTTAGGCTAATTCCCGAAGCGGACGACATTCATCTTCAGTTTCAAATCGCTTTCTGGAAGAAAGATTTTTATCCATTACAACATCAGACAAAACCTTCCAAAAAGCAAAAGCATCCAAACAAAACGAAAAACAAATCTAAAAGCCGTTGGACTTTCCGCAAAATCAAGCGTAAAACCCAACGGCTTTTTCAATCTTTTGATTTTAAAGCATTTGATGTAAATCTGGATACAGATGATTATGTAATAAATGCCTACCTCTACCCTATTTTCTTTTTTCTAAGCAAACAAGGCAGAAGACTAAATATCAATTATCAGGGAGAATTAAGTCTTCATATGATAGTTGAAAATAGGCTGTACAGAATACTTACAGCCATACTTTTATAATATTAATTCTTTAACCAAATATATCTCATTATGAATATGCCTTTTGAAAAAATGCTCGAACAGGTGACTAGCTTCATCCAAAATGAGGTAAAAACCGAAACGGTGATTGGTGATGCTTTCACGCTTGGTGAATTTACTTGTATTCCTGTCATTAGAGCAGGTATGGGATTTGGTACAGGAGGTGGCGAAGGGGCTGCTCCTAAAGAAGGGCATGGTGAAGGCGGAGGTGCTGGTGCTGGCCTAGGCATTGAGCCTATTGGCTTCCTCGTATCTCGCGCAGACCAAATATCTTTTGTGAGTACCAAATCAAATAGTGGCCTCGCCGCTGCTTTTGAAAAAGTACCTGATCTCCTAATTAAGTTTATGGACAAACAGGAAAAGGAGAAGGAAGCTGTCGCTTAACGAAATGAGAAGTCGGAAGTTAGGAGTAAAATTTTAACTTCCGACTTTATCAAACCCTCTCTTATAGCAAAGCATGAATTTGGGCATATTGCAACAACATTATGGTTTTGGCATCTTTGATTTCACCCGTACGGATCATATTCAAAGCTTCTTCAAAATCCAGCTCAAGCACTTCAATGTTTTCCTGTTCTTCAGCAAGCCCTCCTCCTTCACTAATTTTCATTTCCTTATCGTATTCAGCCACAAAGAAATAGAGAATTTCAGTTACCGAACCAGGAGACATATAGGCTTCAAATACTTTTTGAACTTTATCAATTCTATATCCAGTTTCTTCCTCCGTTTCCTTTTTGATACAGTCCTCCGCATTATTTTCATCTAACAATCCGGCACAGGCTTCTATCATCATCCCATCTTTATTGCCGTTTACATAAGTTGGCAAACGAAACTGTCGGGTCAGGATAACTGTTCGATGCTCTTTATTGTACAATAATATTGCAGCGCCATTTCCTCTGTCATATGCTTCCCTTATATGGGTTTCCCATTCTCCATTTTTCTTTTGGTACTCATAAGTTACCTTATTGAGTCGGTACCAATTGTCTGACAACAATTCTGTTTTGGTGATTTTTATGCCGTTGTTCATGCGATTAGGATTTAATAATTTGTAGAAAAAATCGATAAGCTTATGTTTACTAAACTTTGAAGTTTAGTAAACATTCTTTAAAAAATATCCATTCCCCTCGATTAATCAAGAGTCACCTCAAAAATGAGCTTAGTATTCCCCTCCACCTTTACATTCTCCTCAACCACTCCTCCGCCTCCTGCTCTGAATGAAAATATTTCATCTGATCTTTATCCGGATTCCTATATGGCGGAACAGATACCATTGCAATTTTTTCAAACTTCTTTAAAGCCATTTCATTCTCTTGCAATTTTTCTTTACAATACTTCAGCACCTTCAGAGATTCAAAATTATGATCGCCGAAGTTCAGCAAAAGCAAAGCTGGCTTTTCTATTTTTAAAATACCCAGAATCAACTCATTCACCGCCTCATGGGTAATAGGATTCTTCAAATATATTTTTGATACTTCCATAGTAAATTTTGGGGTTTGGTAATATATCTGTCATCTCAAGGCCTCCACACCATAAGACCAAAATACCGCTAGATTATCTCTACATAACCTTCTGACCATATAACCACATGACACCTCTGACTACATAACCATATCGCCACATAACTATATCTTTCTCTCCAACCAATCCACCGCATACCTCCAAAGATCTTTCTTCTTAGAACTAAAAAAGCCCATATGTCCGATATGCTTGTATCCTAAATCAGCAGGCTTTAACGGAATGATCTCTGCATCGATTTTAGGGAAGACCCTGATCATGTCTTTCACATTTTTATAATTGGCAATGTCATCATCTGTTGCATATAACCAACGGGAAGGAAACATTAGGGTGTCGTAATGGTGTTTTAACGCTGCTTTATCCAGTTCTACTTTTACATACCCTTCTCCATTGCACCATTCACTCCACTGAGCAGCCACTTTTTTAGGCAAGGGTTCTCCCATATTAACCCAATGTGATTTTGTATGCCCAAATAATAAATTGCTACATGGAATAAAGTAGTTCATGAAAAATACCGCCTTCAATCTAAAAGGGTATTCCATATTTCTTAAACAACCCGAAGAACAAGCGATATTAAATACAGACTTTAAATCCATCGCATTATCCATCAATCCCACTAATTGTCCTCCAGCACTATGCCCAATTAGGTGATAATCTGTATTTGGGAAATTGCTTTTTAATGTTTCAAATACAGCCGTCATATCCAATTTTCCCCAGCTGACCAGCGATGCCTCAGACTTGCTAATAGAACCATCTCTTGAAGCTCCAATGCCTCTATTATCAAAACATATAACCCCATATCCATTTGCTGCTAAAAAGCCGGCGAATGAATAATAAAAAGTCTTTTTAATGCCTGTTGCAGGCGCAATCATCACTGCTGATTTCAAATGATCAGGCTCAAATAGCATCGCTGAAAGTTTGTACCCATCAGCACATTTTATATCGACTGCTTTTTTCATTCAATTAAATATTGTACTTGCCATTCGCGTCATCTGCGAAATTCGTGGACCACTTTTCCTCTTGCCAATCGTACAAGCTATAGCCTCTATTACATGTTTAGTTCGCTGATAAGAAAATTACTTTGTCATTTATAAGCGTTCTTTACCAAAGCTTCCAATTCTTTATTCCCCTTCCATCCTTCGCTTTCATTTATTGCTATAATTAACAAACGTTTGGCTTCCTCTAAATTTTGTGCTTGTGCTCTGACCATTGCATTCTTCCAGGGGCTTTTATCTTCAGGTATTAAATACTCGATATAATATTCTTCCATGCCAATACTGGAAATGATCACATACCAGGCAGATTCCCAACTATCTTCAGATTGTATGACCAGCCTTGCATGAGAAGTCAATCCCCACAACATAGTTTCTTTAAAAGTTTGATTGATCACTTCTACAATATCAATCATCCTTTTCCCAACTTCTTTATAATGATTTGTACTGGTATCTATCAGTCCCTGATAAAAAGCTTCGAGGCTTATTGGGTTCTGATCAGAGCATCTTTTAATCGGCATTGTATTTTTCGTTATGCTCTATTTTTTATTGCATCATAAAGCCGTTTCACTTGTAAATCACCAAAGCCATAAATGCTTTCCCGTTTATTAAACTCGGCAAACACAGGACCAAAGTTATCCGTATCAAGCCTCTCCATGATTTCCATAAGGGACTGGACAGGCCTACCCATATTCCCATTAGCAGGTATTCGATCTATATGAGCCTCCACCGCTCTAAGTATAAAAGGATATTTACTTGCTAGCATCTGAGCAACTGCTGTCAAGTTTTCTAGATCTTCTTCCTGATAAAATTTCCAAAGGCTGGCTATCTTGTCCACATCGCTTGCGCTCAATGGTAATCTATTTTCATACAAGCCTGGTAATTCCGACTCCGCATAGCCTCCAAAACCATACTGATTATGTTGTTCGGGCCGGACTAAATAAAGGGTATAATTCTTATTAGACTGGCCTATCAAATGAGCCACAAACCAACAATTTACCTGACAGAACAAATCATCTTCAAACCATAGATTAATGACCGCATTTTCCGGTATTGCCTGAATTTTTTCAAACTCCGTTACCGTTTTCTGATAATACTCCTCTATACTACCATCTCCATAAGCGGTAGAAAGGAATTGAGCCCTGTTTTGAAATAGTTCTTCCAGACTCTCACCTTTTACATCTCCATCCACCAGGCACTCTCGAGCCACTATCTGCTCTCCATAAATCTCATTAGGGAATTGTTGCTTTAAAGCGTCACCATTGAGTATGTGATATTGATTATTCATTGACTTTCGGGTGTTGTTTTTTATGTTTTATTCTTTCCTATTTTAAGTTCTTTCCTTACATTCTCACCTATTCTTTTGACTAGATCATCTCTGAGGTAATGTATCAGCTTTATCGCCGCAGCAAACTGACCATCGCCTTCAGTAGATTCTATTTGTACTACTCTATCTAAGGTAGAAATTGTTGGTTCTTCATTTTTCAAATTCTTAATTGCAATATCATAATTCTTTAAGCCATCCATCAATAGTTCACAGGTTTCTACAGATATTTCCTGATCAAAAATTTCTGTCTTCATAATTTCAAAAAAATCTACATTCGCTATTTCCTCCTCTTTAAGTTCGGATAAATCAGCCAATGCTTCATTCATAAGATCAAGTACCAGAAGTATAAAATCAACCAATTGGCTTTTGGTAAGTTCTTCTCGAAAAAATTTCAATTGCTGTTCTATCAAATCATTCTCCTCTCCTAAAGCCTTAAGTGGATTTACTCCCAAAAGCATTCCTATTGTCAGACCTAATGTCTTAACAGACTGTCTTCTTTCCATTTAGTGTATTAAATTATCTACCTGATAATATAACATTTTTTTGAGGAGTGTTATATAAACATTGTAAACTTTAATGTCAGTATTTTACAAGGCAAATTGAATCATATGTAAAGAATGAGAACAAAGTAGAAAATAATGCGATGTAAGATGGTTATTTACAGGCTCTAAAACCTATCAAGCCTATTTTGCCCATCGAGATTTATTTTTTTCACAGCCTTTTTCTGTAAATAAACAAGGCATTTCTTCTTCTAATTGTTTTTTTAAGATAGCATCAAGATTCCTACATTCCCACATTCGCCAAGCCTTTTTACATCGAATAGCAACCAAGTTTTTAACTTTATTAAGATTGGCGTAGCTAAGGTCAGAACTGTAAAGATTAGTATAAAAAAGGTTCGCATTGTTAAAGTCGGCATAGTAAAGGTTCGTATTGCTAAGATTCGCGGAATGAAGGTTGGCACCACTAAAATTGGCGAAGTATAGATCTGCATTGCGAAAGTCGGTATTGTGAAGGTCAGAGTTGCCAAGATCGATGTAATGAAGGCTGGCATCGCTAAAATCAGCATCGCAAAGATCGGCATCGCGAAGACCCGCACCACTAAAGTCAGTATTGCGAAGATCGGCGTTGCGAAGATCAGCACTGTGGAGATTGATATAATGAAAATAGGTGTTACGAAGGTCTGAGTTGTGAAGATTGGCGAAACTAAAATCTGAAGTCCTATAAATTTCATCATAAGTTTCCAAATCCAAATTACTCTTTACTAAAGCCAACAATAATTGTCCTCGCTCAGGACTAGTAGCTTTTTCTGTCAAAGTATCTCCTTCTAGAGATCGATATGGTAAAAAGCCCTGACTCAAAGCTGCTATGCGGCCAATCAACGGATCGCTTAATACATACCCTGTACTATCCCGTGTTGTTCCTTTCTGTTCATTAATCTCCTCATTCATTTGATCCATGATATTACTCATAAGGATGATCAATGCACCTCGTCGTTCGGCTTCAATGAGATTGTTTTGAAGATTGAGGCGATAGTTTTGAGTATCGAGCATATTATTCTGTCGGGAAAACAATTCATTTTGCTGACCAAGTTTCCAGTCCTGACTTTCCAATAATCCAGTCTGCCTATTTACATAGCGATTTTGATCTTCCAGCAATTGGTTTTGAGTACCAAATTTTTCATCCTGACTTCCTAGTAAAGCAGTTTGTTGTTCTATTAAGCTCGTTTGTTTATCAACACGCTCATTTTGAAACTTGAACAAAGTATTTTGAGAACGTAATAAATCATTTTGATTCCGTAGCAACAACGTCTGAATCAGAATGAGCACTATTGGGATGATAGCTAAAATTAAAGTAAAGATGCCAATCTTAGTAAATCTCATAAAGATTCTGGTACCGACCTCAGTGACAGTCTCTTCTTGTACATTTTTGGCTTTTATCTCTGCTCTCAATTGTTGCATCGAATCTACCAGATTACTACCAATATATTTTTTTACTACCAACCATCGATTCCAATAGAATAAGGCGAACAGTATACCAATACCAATTAGTATCCATAAGGCTATTCCTGAGTACTTCCAAAATTGATCCATAATAAAGCATTAGAGTCGCTTTATCAAAAGTAGTAAAAAACAATTGGCAGGAAAATTAGAAGGGAAATACACTGTAAGTAAATACAGACAATGTTTTTCTCCTAGCATATCTTGAAATGCCAGAAGCTTGGAATACCACAGACAAAGCAATTGTCTGTGGGGTCTTTCAACCCATTGATCATCAACAAGTTACGACCCAAAGTGGAGATAGGGGGATTCGAACCCCCGACCCCTTGCATGCCATGCAAGTGCTCTAGCCAGCTGAGCTATATCCCCATAATGAAAAAAATGAAAAGCTACTTCTAAGCTTCTAAATGCTGATAATGCAGCAGATGTAAAGATAAGTCATTTTCCATTTTTTACAAGTTCAAAAATGTAGAATGTAAAGAAAAGAGTCCTTGTTAAAGTATTAATCTAAGCTCTGTCAATTACAATTTCTGTAAATAAGGATAAAGAACTTCAACTCTCCCTGCGATTATAGCTGGACTAGATGAAGTTTTATATTATCTGTGCGACTTCATCCGAAGTCAATATCTTTTTTGCCTGGGCAAAAAAGATGTGATTTCTCCAAAATCCTTCAGGCCTTCTACATTTTACATTAACCCAATTTACATTTTATATTAAAATGGTTTAATAATCTCGATCCACCATATAGTTGGCCCATTCGTAGAGCAAGTCTTTGTATTGAGAATCAGGTAAAGCATCTAGTTTAGGGATGGCTTTGTTGATGTAACTCATGGCTACTGCATGGGCTTTTTCAACACCTCCCAGGTCTACGATCAGTTTGGTGGTTTTTTCAATTTCTGCTAGTGTTGCATCCTGCTTGCCCAATACCTGGCGAATGGCATGACTTTGTGCCTCATTCGCATTACGTAGTGCTTCTTTTACGAGTAAGGTTTTCTTTCCTTCGCGGATATCGGAGCCAATTGGTTTACCCAGGCTCTTTTGGTTGCCTACTAATCCCAGGATATCATCCCGTACCTGAAAGGCCGTGCCACAGAGTGAGCAGAAATCTTTTAGGCCATTCACCTGATCATCAAAAACCAGTTCATTGCGACCGATAAGTGCACCAGCCAGGCCGCAGTATTCGTAAAAGATGCCTGTCTTTTTCCAGAGCATGTCGAGAATCTGCTCATCTTCCAAATCATCGATTTCATAATGCAGGCCAAAGTCTACATCCAGCATCTCTCCTTCCAGCAAGGTACGCAATACTTCTACCTGTAATAAGGAGATAAGGTGAAGGGCTATTTCAGGGCGAACCCCTTCTTTAGGTAAATTTCGCGAAAGCAGTGCAACAGACCATCCATGTTGGATATCACCAGTAAGGATAGCGGTATCCCGGCCGTATTTCTCAGCTGCTGGCGCTGGTAAATTCAATTGATTTAAAGCAAACTTTTCGGCAGTAATATGAACGGTTTCTACACCTCGGCGCAGTTCATCATTATCGATTATATCATCGTGTACAAGTGTCCAGGTGTGAAACAATTCTACGGCGGCAGCGGCAGGGAGCGCAGCTTTACGAGTACCGCCCATAGCAAGGCTGGAAAGGATAAGAACGGTGGGGCGCAATTTTTTTCCGCCCCCCCGTATATAGCTCATGGTGCATTCCTCAATAATCTGAGGTTTCACCTTTTGCATTTGTTGAGTGGATTCTACGATATACTTAGAAACCAGCTCTGCATTTTCTGATAGTGCTTGGGCAAAGTTTGCGTATTTCATGCTTCTTGTTAGATATCACTTCAATGATTAAATCGGGCACAAGATAGCAAACATTGCCAGACTGTTTTGGTTCAGGTTTTATTCTACCAAATGATCTACGATATCGGCAGCTGCTGCTGGGTCTTTAGGGTCCGGGCCGTATTCATTTGGACCGTGATCTCCTTCGGTTACAGCCAGTATTAGGTTGTAGATAGGAATAAGAATAAACCAGCCACTCTTACCTACATCGTGCATACGGCGTACTGCCACAGCGATACTAGGCACTAAAACGGCCAAACTGTAGATAGAACTAATACCAAACTCTAATCCCATCATACCATCTAAAAAGCCAAGTCCAAAAGAGAAAATCATGTTGAAGAGCACAAAATACCAATACTCACTTCTACGAGCACGGCCTTCGAATACAGCATACTTTTTCAGTACTTCAATGTAATAATTCATGTTTACATTTAGTTTTTTTGTAATTAATAAGGTTTTAAGCTGTTAAGTTAAATAAAAAACTGTGAACGCCGTTATTTAACGAAATAAAATCTTGAACAGCTTTTTGCTAAAAGTTTGTTATAATTCTATCTCCTCTAGCCAATATATTAGATAATTGATATATTTGCAGACACACCCTTATCGGAATAATCAGCGACCTGTCTATATCAAAACCTATCACGGTACGAAAAAATAAACTTATGAAGAAGTGGCCTCTGGTACTACTATGGATCGTAGTTGCCCTTTCATTTAATATTCATGCCCAGGATTGTAGTGTATATACCCTTACAATGCCTTCAGATACGAGCATTTGCGAACCAGGGCAAGCAGTAAGCCTGGAAGCGATATTTACTGGAAATGTGAGTAGTGTCAACTGGTCGCCACAGTCAGGCCTCAACTTTTCTACTATTCTCAATCCGGTAGCTACTGTCAATACCACGACCACTTATGAAGTAACAATCCAGGCTGTTGCCCCAGAAAATCTCATTTTTAATGGCGATTTCAGCCTTGGCGATGTTGGTTTCACTACCGATTATGATTATGGCAATGGAGGCTCTTATGGCATTCTTTCTGATGAAGGAGATTATGCAATTGCTTCTGATGCCAATGATACTCATACCAATTTTGCCAGTTGTGGAGATCATACCGGCGGAGGTAATATGATGGTGATCAATGGCTCTGGCCAACCGGATGATGTATGGTGCCAAAATGTAACGGTACAACCTAATACCCTGTATTCCTTTAGTGCCTGGGTAGCTACTGTTATTTCAGAGAACCCCGCCAACTTACAGTTTTCCATTAATGGCAACTTGCTAGGTGATCAGTTTGATGCTACAATTCTCACCTGTACCTGGCAACAGTTTGCTGAAACCTGGTTTTCTGGTTCTTCTACCAATGCTCAAATTTGTGTTGTTAATGTAAATGAAGAGCTGGATGGTAACGATTTTGCAATTGACGATCTTGCCTTTTCTCCTGTATGTACTTATACCGATGAGGTAACGATCACTGTAGGAGAAGCGCCTGCTGCCCCTATTGTCAATTGCGATGCAACTTCCTCTTCTATCCAACTCAGCTGGGATGCTGTAACTGGAGCCGATTCTTATACAGTTAATGTTTTGAATGCTCCAGCGGGTAGCTTCCTGGGCAGCACCGAATACCTTGTCGATGGGCTTTCGTCTAATCAAACTGTCGACTTTGAAGTTATTGCAATTAGCTCTGATGGATGTACCACAACTACTAGTTTTAGTTGTAGCACACTGGATTGTCCGGATGTCAGTGTAACACTTGATGCTCCAGATGCAGTATGTGATTATAATGATGATTTCGATTTTACAGTAACCATCACCAGTGATCATCCTGGCCCCTATCAACTTTCTTTATTCAACGGCCAGAACACATTAAACTACAACAACTTAAACAGCGGCATCAATTCATTTACTTTATCTATCAGTGATGATATGATGCTTGAAATTACCAGTCTTACAATTGTAGATGCTGCCAACTGTATCATAAGTAACCTACCACCTTCATTAACGATTGCTTACAATGAACAACCATCGGCAGGTGTTGCCATTGGTTATGCAAACTGTCCTGGAGGGAATCAATTGTTGCCATTGGCCTCTTTACTACAACTTGCAGATGAAGGAGGTACCTGGTCAGATGTATCCTCTTCCCCTGCTACTTTTTTCATTTCGCCTGATAATGTACTTGATATAGCAAATGCCGCTTCTGGATTCTATCAATTTGAATATTCGATAGATGCTCCTCCTGGTTGTGTAGATCAAAGTGAAACGGTCGATGTAACGATATACGAAACACCTATTGCTGATGCAGGTATTGACCAGGCGCTCAATTGCAGTATCTTATCCATCAACCTGGGTGGTCCTGGCACTTCTATAGCTGACACTCTGGAGTATCATTGGGCTGCACTAAATGGTGGAGATATTACTTCCAATAATATGGCTACTAATAGCACCTCCAGCCCCGGAACTTATGTACTAACTGTTACTGAACCCGAACATACTTGCTCAGATACAGATACTATTATTATTGAAGAAATTATTACCGACCCTGTGCCTGTATTTACCATATTACCTGCTAGTTGTGATGCTCCTTCAAGTGCAGGGATACTCGTTGATACGGTTGTCAATGGTAACAGTCCATATCAATATGCATTGGATAATGGCAGTCTTTCTGGCAACAGTCAATTTTTAGGATTAGAAGCTGGAATCCATACTTTAATGGTGATTGACGCCAATGGTTGTGAAGGCCTCTCCAGCCTTGAAATTCCTCAAATCAATGAATTGGATGTTGAAATTATTAATCATTCTTCCAGCAACGATCAATTGTATGTTGGTGATGTATTGAACCTCCAGGCTTATATTAATAAATCCGATGCTGAAATAGCAGCGATTAACTGGTCGCCAGCTCCAGATACTTGTTCTGCTTGCTTAAATGTATCGTTCTTACCAGAATCATCACAAGTATACCAGGTCACTGTAACAGATATCAATGGTTGTTCTTCCAGTGCCCAAATTAGCGTGCGGGTAACACAGCGCAGCCGCCATTATGTACCCAATGCCTTCTCGCCAAATGGTGATGGCAGAAATGATGTTTTATACGTAAATACAGGGTCTGAATTTGTCGGAATTAAAGAGTTTTTAATCTTTGACCGCTGGGGGAATATGGTATTTCAACAAAAGGATGTTCCATCCAATGATCCCACTCATGGATGGGATGGTACCTTTAATGGTGAAACTGCTCCTGTAAGTGTATATGGGTTCATGCTTACATTGGTATATACCAATGGAAAGGAATTGAACACCAGTGGAGAAATCAATTTGATACGATAAGCTTATGATTCTGTATTACGCTCCAGAATAATGATAAAATCATCGCCAATTGTATCTACAGGATGATAGTAATTTTCCCGAAAGGAATCAAAACGATCATCCTTTAAATCCTCATATGGTAATCTAAAGATCAGGTAACGAGGTTTAGCTGTTTTAATTCGGTTAATTTCCTCTTCCAATGGCATTTCCAGCGCCTTAATATGTTTTTCTTCCCAGAAGAGAGAAGGGTGTACATACTTCGTTAGTGGCACCTGGTCCGTAAGATGATAAACAATATGATCTTCAGCCATATAAATTCGATCTCCTTCTTCAAGGTGAGTATTAAGATAATTGGCTGCTTCTAATTGGTAATCTTGGTGATCCAGGTAATCCTTTTTTTGGAAAAACAAATGTGCCACGAATAGTAATCCCAACAAACTATATCCTATCCTTGCCTGTCGTATCCAGCGAATCCAGCGGGGCAAGTATTCTTTTTCAATCTCAAAAAACGAGCCTGCCAAAAAACTGAAAGGCAGCATAAACTGAATGAAGTAGTGCCCATAAGAGTTTCCAGGTATTAAAACAGCCATCAGTACAAAGAGGCTCCAGAAAATACCAAACTGTTTGGTTGGCCTGGAGACCTGTTTACTCCACAGCGCCAATATAAAAAATACAGTTACCGGAAGATAGCGTAGAAAAAATTGAAAAAAGAACTCCAAATAATGAAGCCCGCCTTTTGAGGAAGGATATCGGCCACTAACAACAAATGTGTGAAACCAGAAGTCTTCCAGATAAGCTGCATTATAATAATACCCTAATACCAATAAAAAAGGTAAAGCGGCTAAGCCAGCCATCAATATGCTATTCAGCCATGCCTTTTTCCATTCGTATTCTTCTCGATATGCCAACCACAATAAAAACAAACCAAAGGCTACTCCATCAAACAGCACGACATACTTTAAGATGAATCCAACTCCCAAGCTTAAGCCTGCCAGTCCATATTTCCACCATTCTCCCTTACTAAAATAGAGCCATAGAGCTATAGCTGTAAACAGATTAAAATAGGTTTCTGTATTAGGAGATACACCATATCTGGTATAAATAGAGTTCAAAAAAATATAAATAATACCTGCCGCAAGAGCAGCAGAATGGCTACTCCCATTTTGTCTTTTAGCCTTATAAAGGAAAAAGCTGGTAAGTGCAATGACAGCTGTAGCTACCGCCCTCAACATCATAATTGAGTTGCCGAATAACTCCTGCAAGGCTGCAAAAACTAAAAAGATTCCGATGGGTTTTGTATCAATGAAGTCAACTTGATAAGTATAGCCTTTCATTAAAAGATCAGCTATCACTATATAGGTAGACTCATCATGATCAATAACAGTAGGAAAAAAGGAAATGAACCTTAGGGCAAATCCTGTTAATAGGAAGATACCTAAGACGGTTGTAGGGTGCGTTACTTTCAAGTTCAATGTATTATTACTCCTCGCAAAGATAATACACCTTACGTTTTTAATGATTCGCTACTGTTGAAATTTTATTTTTGATTTGATTAATGATTAGTGCTCCATGTTCCCTTGTATTCTCTATAAACAGCTTATTGGTTGCCCTGCCTGCACAAATGACTCCTGCCAGATAGACATTGGGTAAATTGGTCTCCAGGGTTTCAGTATTGTGAGTGGGCGTAGTTAGGATATCGTCATTGCACGTAATTCCTAAATTTTTCAACAAGGTATAATTGGGTAAATATCCCGTCATCGCAAGCACCCAATCATTTTCGATTTCAAAAACGCCATCAGGGCCTTCTAACTGAACCGTATTAGCAGTGATTGCCTTTACATTCGTATTAAAGTGAGCACGAATGCTCCCTTCTTTGATGCGATTTAATATATCTGGTTTTATCCAATATTTCACTCCTTTATAGATATCCTCTCCGCGAATAGACATCGTAATTTCAGCCCCTTTGCGCCATAACTCCAAGGCAACCTGGCAGGCAGAATTGGCCGCTCCTACGACGAGTACTTTTTGCCCAATATAAGGATGAGCATCATCATAATAGTGTTTCACCTTAGGCAGTTCTTCACCTGCTACTTCCATCAACTTAGGAGTATCGTAGAAGCCTGTCGCAATAATAACGGATGACGTTTTATAGCTTCCTTTATTCGTATCTATCAAATAACTTCCATTAGTGGCAGGCGTCATTTTTTGTACTTCTTCATAAGTGTGTACATTGAGTTTCCAACTCTGCTGGATACGGCGATAATACTCTAGTGCTTCTCTTCGTGTTGGCTTCTCTGTATGAGAAATAAAAGGCACCTCCCCTATTTCCAATAATTTGGAAGTAGAAAAAAACGTCATATTATCGGGAAAATGATAAATAGAATTGACTAGAAGCCCCTTTTCTATAACCAGATAATTAAGGCCTTCTTTTCGAGCTGCAATAGCACAATTTAAGCCTGTTGGACCGCCTCCAATGATAATAACATCATAATATTCCATATCCTGATATCAGCATTATACTACAAATACAAAAGATTCCTATTGTTACTTTCTCTCTAAGTAACAAAGTGTATTGTTAAGAGGTTGTTGAGACTTTACCCTTCAGGCTGTTCTTGCCAAATTTTCATCTGCTCTGCGTTATTCCTCAGTCACGTAGCTTCAGCTATGTTCCTTCATCACGCCTTGTTCAGATATAAAATTTGCCTGCGTTCGCTCTAAAAGCAAAATCCCAACAACCTCTCAGAGGTTTTATTCGGCCAGGACGTTAAAAAGGTTAGTTTATTTATGAACGGTTTAGATAAAGTTGCCGCATAATTCTTTTAAATAGATTTTGAGGCTTAACCGTTTTTACAACATAATCGTTAATACCAATCATGAAGCAACGTTCTTGCTCCTGCTTTGATTCATTAGCTGTTAAAGCAATGATGGGGGTATCACTCTTACTCCGTATCTTTATAGAAGATTCTATGCCATTAAGTATTGGCATTTGAATATCCATTAAGATAACATCATAATTTTTACTCTTAGCTTTATCAATTGCCTGTTGTCCATCCTCTGCTATATCTACAGATACCATATCCGACCAGGAAGTGAGCATTCTGCGGGTAGCAAGGCGATGTAAATCATGGTCTTCTACCAATAAAATATCGACTGGCTCAGTTGGTGTTTCTGGCAAATTCAACTCTCCATTATCACTGGCTACAACCGGGATTTGGCAAGCGATTTCCAACCTTTTACCAGCGGCCTTTGATTTTAACTCAAAGCGCCCCTGCATACAGTTAATCAGCTTAGAAGTAATTGCTACAGGCAAAAAGTCACGCTTTTTATAGGCTATTTCGTTAAAGTCCACATCAGGAGCCAATAGTGTATCCAGCTCTTTGGTATCAAAAGGATTTACTTCAAAAGATGCATTCACCAAAAAGTGAATTACTGGTTTTTGTCCTGTTTTGGTATTGAGTTTAAGTAGTATTTCCTGATCTTTCTTTCCAAGATGAATTGCCGTCTCAATAATATTGTATAATATCTGGGATAGTTTCTGTTGATCAGTGATGATTACTCCCGGTAGTTTGGGAGAAACTTCAAATACGATGCTCATCCCTGCATTTTCTACTCTTATTGCAGATACATTTTCCAATACACGCAGCATCTCATCTAGTAAAATCTCAGAATTTTTAATATCCAGTTTTTCTTCTTTAAGCGTAGCCAAATTGAACCAATTATTCAGTGCAAAGGACAAATCATCCAAAGAAGATTTAATGCCTGATATGTAGTCATTCTGTTGATCTGTTGTTGTTGTTTTTTCCAACAGATACAAAAAGTTGATAATAGAAGCAATTGGAGTACGGATATTAAAGTTGAACTCCGTAAACATACTTTCCTCAATATCGGGTACTGATGCTACTTCTTCTTTAGTATCTACCTGCTGATTACTAGTGGTCGGGGGATCTATCAGATTGGTGATATCCTGCACCCCACCTACTAACAGTATTCGATTTGCTTGCTCATCGTAACTGACTTGCGCTTTAATTTGCAAATGCTTCAACACTGTATTATCAATCACGATTCGGTGATCAATATGATGTGGCTGTCCATCTTTTATAGCCGTCTCAAAAAAGCCCTCTACTTTGGGCCGGTCTTCTACATGTACGTATTTGATATAATCAGAAAGAGTAGGCTGGAAGCTTTGGGGAGAAAAATCAAAGAATTTGAATATTTCATCATCCCACTTCATTGCATTGGTGACAATGTCCATTTCCCATTTACCAAAGTGAGCAATCTGATGAGCTAGCTGATTACGACGTTCACTCTGACTTAGTTGCTTAGCTTTTTTCTGTAACTTGACTTGAGCTTCAAATCGTTGTAGAGAATATCTTATTGTTCGAGTAAGGCTTCTAGGGTCAAAATCTCCTTTCACCAAAAAATCTTGTGCCCCTGCTCTTACAGATTGTATCCCCATAATTTCATTCTTGAAACCAGTCAATACAATCACAGGAATATCTGGCACTTTTTCTCTGAACAATTGTAGGGTCTTAAATCCTTCTACGTCTACTAACTTCAAATCTAGTAGAACAAGGTCTACTGTTTGTTCTTTCAAAAAACTTAGCCCACCTGCTAAAGAATCGTATTTGTACAGGGTATGCTTAAAACCCGATTCTTTAAGATAAGCTTCGATTAGTGCAATATCTGCTGGGTTATCCTCAATAATAAGGATATCTGTGTTTACCATAATTTAATTTCACATATCCTGGTGTCAATTCAAAATAACAAGTGCGGGTAATTTCTGGTTTCAGGCATGACCAGTATTAGTTCCATTATGGAATAATCCATGTTGCGTACAAGGTACACATTAATGGGCAACTGCGGTTGGAAGAATTATAGTTGAAAGCCAAAATTCTTCAATTCTGTGGATAATATCAAAAAAATTATCAAAATCTATTGGTTTATTGATGAAACAGTTAGCATGTAAGTCGTAACTTTTCAAAATATCGACCTCTGCTTTTGAAGTTGTTAATACAACTACTGGAATCCTTTTCAAGTGCCTGTCTGTTTTGATAATTTCCAATACTTCCCTTCCATCCCGCTTGGGTAGATTGAGATCCAAAAGGATTAAATCAGGCGTTGCCTTGTCTAAATAATCTTCTTCTTTACGCAAAAATTTAAGGGCTTCAATTCCATCTGTAACTACCTCCAGATTAACATTCTTCTTGCTCTCGCGAAAAGCTTCTTCTGTCAATCGAACATCTCCGGGGTTATCTTCAATTAATAAAATGTTGTACAGTTTGGTTCTAGTTAGCATCGATTGTAGTGTTTTACATGTTTGTGTTAGACAAAACAGCAGCTAGTTGCTATTATATAAGATATCAAGTGCATAACTGTATAATATTAAGCTATAATAGTACGAATAATTACTTTTCTTTTTAGTTATTATTAAATATAATATAGCCTGCCGTATGGCAAATAGAGGGGATTGTATTTATTTCAAGCAACAATAATTTGTTACTCAATATATTTCAATTAAGGTGGCTTCTTTATTCATTGTCAAAAATAAGCTTACCATTCCACCATTCCTTTTCAATGGTAGCATGCTTCTTTTGGTAAAAGGCCAAAGCTGGTTCATTCCAATCCAACACTTGCCATTTCACCATTTTACAAGCTTGGATTTTAGCATCTTCAATAAAGGCATCAAATAATTGAGACCCCACTCCATATCCTCTATATTCTTCAAGAACTACAAAATCCTCAAGATACATCATTTTACCTTTCCAGGTAGAATAAGCAGGATAATACAACACCATCCCAACTATTTTCCCTTCTACTTCTGCCAGGATGGCTTGAAAGATACCTTCCTCAAAATTCTTATTATAATCTTCCAAAGAAGCTACAAATTCAGAAGCTGCTTTTTCATAGACAGCTAATTCATATACCAGATCTCTTATAGCTGGCATATCATTTATAATAGCTTTCCTTAGTGAGACTTTTTTAATCATACTATTTTTCGCCTTTTCAACGAAGAGGATAAGGTGTTTATAATCTATCTCACCCTCTCTGTTTAAGAGTTTTTCTTTAAGTAAGAGAGCACCTTTAATTCATCTTTTTACCCATATCTGCCTTGCGTACTCGTGTTAATAACTTTGGCTATTACACTC
>JAKSDI010000065.1 GCA_022360175.1 Chitinophagales bacterium | reverse complement strand
TAAATGATATCAGACAGGAAAAGTTTGAGATCAGGAAGTAAGCTGGATGTATTTTCTTGTCTTAAGCTGTTTAAATCGGCTATCTGCGCAATCTTTGGAAAGAAATGTTCTAGATAGGCTTTTACATTTTCTTTATCCTCCATCATCTTACGGAAGATACGGTCATCTGGCTGAAAGACTTGTTTCTGCTTTTTCATTCTTGCGCGTTAGTATTCACAGCAAGATAGTAAAACTATATTTTACAAACAAAAAGTATCAACTTTTTTGTTTGTTTTTATTTAATTTATCATAATGTGCTTTAATCTTTTTTGCTGCATTTATCCCTATTATTTCTGCTATTTCTGTAATGAGTGCGGTCTTAATTTTTTTGACGGAACCAAAGTGGGTAAGTAATTTTTGAGCTGTTTTTTCTCCAATACCAGGTATCGTAGTTAATTCTGTACTAGTGAAATTTCGAGACCGCTGATTGCGATGAAAGTTAATAGCAAAGCGGTGAGCTTCATTACGAGCCTGTTGGATGAGTTTAAGTGATTCTGATTTTTTGTCAATATATAGAGGGATTGAATCTCCTGGGAAAAAGATTTCTTCTAACTTTTTGGCAATGCCAATCACAGTTAACTTATCAAGAATACCTAACTGTTTCAGGCTTTTTACAGCAGCACTAAGTTGGCCTTTACCACCATCTATTATCACTAATTGAGGAAGGCTATCATCTTCGTCAAGCATTCTGCGGTAACGCCGGTGTACGACTTCTTCCATAGAAGCAAAGTCATCCGGGCCAACAACTGTTTTGATATTAAAATGCCGATAGTCCTTTTTACTGGGTTTAGCATTTTTAAATACTACACAAGATGCTACAGGATGGCTTCCTTGTATATTGGAATTATCAAAGCATTCAATATGTAAAGGCAATTGATCCATATTGAGATCAGACTGCAGTGTACGGAGAATACGTTCTGCTGAAGTCTGACGCTTTTGGTGACTGACCCGTTGTTTCTTACGCTGTAACATGAAGTACTTGGCATTTTTATGAGATAAGTCAAGTAACTTCTTCTTGTCACCAATTTTTGGCACAGTGGCTTGTACACCATCTTCTAATTGTACTTCATAAGCTAAGATGATTTCGCTTGCAATACTGTTGAAGCGCTCACGAATGACAGGGATAGCATATTCAAGGAGGCCTTGCTCATCATCATCAAGATTTTTAACTAACTCCTGGGTATGTGTATGAATAATAGCTCCGTTTACAATTTTTATATAATTGATATAAGCTTCTTTCTCCTCTTCATCCGAAGCAATGGAGAATACGTCTACATCCTGGATAGTAGTACTTACTACAGTTGATTTAGATTGATAATCTTCAAATGCAGTCAGTTTTTCCTTTATTTTTTGAGCTCTTTCAAATTCGAGTTCTTCTGCCAGGCGTTCCATCTCAGCTTTAAAATGGTTCTTAACAGCACCAAAGTTTCCTTTTAGAATATTTTTAACCTGTGCAATTTTCTTATTGTAACTTTCTTCATCTTCTAAGTTTTCACAAGGGCCAAGGCAGTTTTTAATATGGTATTCGAGGCATACCTTAAATTTATTAGCTTCAATGTTTGATTTGGATAAATTGAAGTAACAGGTACGTAAAGGAAATAATTGCTTAATGAGCTCCAAAATGGTTTTAATGCGGGCCTTACTAGTGTATGGGCCAAAATAAGTAGAACCATCTTTTACTACATTTCGGGTGATAAAGACTCGAGGGAAACGCTCATTCTTTATACAGATATAGGTATAACTTTTGTCATCTCGTAACATCACATTATATCTGGGTTGATGTTTTTTGATGAGCGTGTTTTCCAAGAGCAGAGCATCGGCCTCCGTTTCTACTACTGTAAATTCAAGACGATGAGCATTCTTAACCATAACCCTGGTTTTATGGGCCCGTCCTTTACGTTCTCCAAAGTAGGAAGCAACTCGATTCCGCAACACCTTAGCTTTGCCTACATATAAGATAGTATCTGTTTCATCAATGAAACGATAAACACCAGGTTGGCGAGGAATAGTATCTGAAATAGCCTTAAAGTCATTAGTGGTCATAATTAAACAATCAATCTAGGGTATAATTCTTCGGTTTTCTATAAACAATTATAGAGCTTTATAAGATTAAGAGCCTGTTGGGATTTTAGTAATCGTCGTCAAAAAGGACTTTTTCCCTCAAATCAGCGTTACAAAAATCCTCATTTAGCGCTGCTCCCCGATAGCTATTGGGGCCGGTTTTCGTGCCTTGATTTGAGAAAAAATACCTCTTTTTACTTGAAGAGCAAAATTTCCAACAGGTTCTAAGAGCTGGGCATCTTTGCCATTTTTAGAGAAACAGCTTGCCCTTCTTTCATTCAAAAAACCAATATACACCTATGAGAAACTTAACACTTCTATTTATTATCTGTTTATGGATTTTTTTTTCTGGCTGTAGCCAAACACTATACCCAGATAGGAGCCAATTTATAAAAGATGGAGAAACTAGCCCAACAATTGATCTAAGCTATTATAAAAGTGTACAGGAGCGGCCAGGTCAGGATAGTAATCTGGCAGTAGCAATGGCTATTTCAGGTGGCGGATCCAGAGCGGCAAATTTTGGAATTGGTATTATGCTTGGTTTAGAGTCTCTTCGTTTGTCCAATGAACAGGACGTATTAGATCAGATAGATTATTTGTCTACTGTATCGGGAGGAGGCTTTGCAGGAGGGGCTTATGTTGCTGCTTTATATGAGTACCATGAAACGGAAGGAGCTAAAGCATTTAAATTGAGAGATTATATAGAAGAAGGGATCGATGAAGATCTGAATTATTCTTATACAGGCGTTTTGCTAAGAGCAAATTTCAGTCCACGTCTATGGTTCTCTTTTGTGGATGATGGAGATGCATTGGAACGTGCTATTGACGACTATGTATTAGGATATAAAAAGAGAAAACGGACACATGGGAATCTGAATAGAAGTATATTACTTGGTGATTTATTTATCCCTGCCAATAGTAGATTAAGGGTACGCTTTCCTATGTTAATTACCAATAGTTCAACCTTAAAAACGATGGCAATTTTTCCTTTCACACCAGATATACTGAATGCTTATCATGTCAAGGGATATGCCCATCGGCTGAGAAGGGTAAAAAAAGATAGCCTAGATCCATTTAGGGTTCCCCTGGCAGTTGGAGTAAAGGCTAGTGGTAGTTTCCCTGTTCTCATCTCTAATTCCACTTTGCAAAGTAGTTTCCACAACGAACGTAAATATTTGCATCTTATTGATGGAGCAATGACTGATAATATAGGGTATTATTCTGCATTAGAGGTATTGAGGCAGGATGGCAGTCCACAAAAAGTATTACTGGTTGTCGATGCAGATGCATCTGGTAATCGTTATACATTTTCTACCAAGAAAGGTGCAATATCTTCACTGAATGTATTAGCACGTTTACCATCAAGTGGTTTGGATGCCCGTCGTGCTACTTTGGTGAAAGATATCAAGGTCGTTTGCGAAAAAGAAGGAATTACGCCTGTATTTTTTGGCTTTTATCAGCTGTTAGAAAACAACAAAGCAGAAGTACCTAAAGTGATTGATTTGAAAAAAGAAATGGCTAAAATGATACAATTGCTTTCCGAAAATAAGAGCCTAAGTGATGCTAACGAACAAATATTGTATGAATTACTAACCTATATAGGAACCAAATATAGTATGAAGAAGGATGAACAAATATTGCTTTTTCTGGCAGGACAGTATCTGGTCAGGCTGCAAGAGGATGTTATTAAATCTGCTGTTAATGGGGCATCTGGTCAGTGATTCTGTAATTATCCCCTAATAAGTTTGCCTGAAAAAAAAGAAATGACTGAGTATGATTTACACAATCATTCCAAGATTGTCTATCTAAATTTAATTTCATTTTGAAATAATTAGTATAACAACTATTTTTGTACTAAGTTTTTCGCAAATCGAATGAAATCGCAATGGCCAATACCGCTGCCCAAAAAGACATCGTTAAGAAATCAGAAATTTCTGGTTTCATCCTTGAACGTACTGCCAAGAGAATGAAACAGCACTTTCAACAATCCCTAGCTGCTGCGGCTGCTGGCATAACAATAGATCAATGGGTTGTTTTGCAGGAGCTGGATAAGCAGAATGGTTTAAGCCAGTTGGAAATTGCTAAAGCTACTTTTAAGGATGCTCCTACTATAACTCGAATCATTGACCTTTTGTGTCAAAAAGAGCTTACCCAACGTGTCATAGATGATCAGGATCGACGTCGTTTCAAGATACAGCTAACTCCTAAAGGATATAAGCGTATTGCTGAATTGATGCCAGTTATTAAGGATGCTCGCCAGAAAGCTTGGGGAGGACTCCCTGATAAAGATATTGATCATCTAGTTAAGACACTCAATATTGTATTTAACAACCTCAGCTCTGAGGATACCAAATAAAACCATCAAAAAAGGAAGACTGGAAGTATTACTGGGCTTCCAGGCTTTCTATTTTCTAACCGAATAAACCGCCTAGTATGCATTATTATAGTCTTGGACAAGTGCCATCAAAACGGCATGTCCAATTTAGAAAGCCAGATGGTTCTCTCTATCATGAAGAGTTGTTTTCTACTGAAGGTTTCAGTGATCTCTACTCTTTGCTTTATCATGCTAATGCTCCAACGCAGATTGTACAGGTGGGAGATCCTTTTTCTGTTGCTCCTACGATAGTAGAAGATAAGCAGTTAAAGCACCGCAGTCTTAAAGGGTTTGATGTAAAACCGGAAGACGATTATCTGAAAAGCCGTACTCCAGTACTAGTGAATAATGATTGTAAAATCAGCCTGGCTGCTCCTCGTAAGAGCATGGAGGATTATTTCTTCAAAAATGCAGATGCAGATGAAGTTATATTCGTTCATAAAGGAGATGGTTGCCTGCGTACCATGTATGGCAATATTGATTTTGCTTATGGAGACTATTTGGTGATTCCTCGTGGTACGATCTACCAACTGGAATTCAATAGTACTGACAATCGCCTGTTTATTGTTGAATCTACTAGCCCGATTATTACACCAAAGCGTTACCGTAATAATTTTGGTCAATTAATGGAGCATTCTCCATTTTGTGAGCGGGATATTAGAAAGCCTCAACACCTTGAAACTCATGATGAGCAAGGCAAATTCTTATTTTACATAAAAAAGCAGGATAACATTTATCCGTATTATTACCTCAATCATCCATTTGATCTGATCGGTTGGGATGGATATGCTTATCCTTATGCATTTTCTATCCACAATTTTGAACCTATTACAGGAAGGGTCCATCAGCCACCTCCAGTGCATCAAACTTTTGCAGCTAGAGGTTTTGTGATTTGTTCATTCGTACCTCGCCTATATGACTATCATCCGCAAGCGATACCTGCTCCTTACAACCATAGCAACATCGATAGTGATGAGGTATTATATTATGTCGAAGGAGATTTTATGAGCAGAAAACATGTAGAACAAGGAATGATTACCTTACATCCAGGAGGTATCCCTCATGGACCACACCCAGGAACGGTCGAAAAAAGTATAGGGGCTAAAGGTACCGAAGAATATGCTGTAATGGTAGACACTTTTAAGCCTCTGATGATTACCAAAGAAGGGCTCGAGTTGGAAGATCAGGGATACTATAAAAGTTGGCTTCCTGAAGAATTTGCCAATGATTAAAAATATTTAAAGCTTGTTTGAATTTCATGCCCTGTCTAATCTAATAAGTGATGAAATATGGCATCGAAAACGATCTTTAAACAAGCTTTCTTAGTCCTAACTATTAATAGAACTAAACGATATGGATACATTAACTCAAAATCAGGCCGGAGTACAAAAGGATACTTTCCCTATCAATGGTACTGATTATATCGAATTTTATGTAGGTAATGCCAAGCAATCGGCGCATTACTACCAAACCGCTTTTGGGTTTAAACTAATTGCCTATCGCGGACCAGAGACGGGCTGTCGTGATACGGTTTCATACGTATTACAGCAAGATAAAATCCGTTTTATTATAACCGGAGCATTCAATCCTGAGCATGAAATTGCTCAACATGTGCAAAAGCACGGCGATGGTGTTAAAGTCCTTGCTCTTTGGGTGGATGACGCTAAGGATGCATTTGAAAAAGCGGTTGAAAGAGGAGCTAAAGCTGCTGCTGAACCACAGACACTGGAAGATGAAAATGGTACAGTAACAACTGCTTCCATTCATACTTATGGCGAAACAATCCACACTTTTGTAGAACGCAATAATTACTCAGGTGTATTCATGCCTGGCTTTGAAGCTAAAGAAAGCCCAATGGAGGTGACTCCTATTGGACTAAAGTATGTTGATCACTGTGTAGGAAATGTGGAGCTAGGGATGATGAATAAGTGGGTAGATTTCTACCAGGATGTGATGGGATTCAAATTACTGGTGACCTTTGATGATAAAGATATTTCTACAAAATATACTGCTTTAATGAGTAAGGTGGTATCTAATGGAAATGGTTATATCAAGTTTCCTATTAATGAGCCAGCCCAAGGCTTGAAAAAATCTCAGATAGAAGAATATCTTGATTATTATCGTGGTGCAGGGGTACAACATATCGCTGTAGCAACAGATGACATCATCTTTACGGTCGATGAATTGCGCCGCCGTGGTGTGGATTTTCTCTACGTGCCAGACAACTATTATGAAGATGTAATGGATAGAGTAGGAGAGATTGATGAAGATATCAAGGAGTTAAAGCGCCTGAATATTTTGATAGATCGAGATGATGAAGGGTACCTTCTACAAATTTTTACAAAACCAGTACAAGACCGCCCTACGGTGTTTTATGAGATCATTCAGCGCCAGGGAGCTCGCTCATTCGGCAAAGGGAATTTCAAAGCACTTTTTGAGGCAATAGAGCGGGAACAAGCTCTTAGAGGTACACTTTAAAATAAGTGATCAAACTCGCTTAGTGCAGGCTTAAGTAAGAGATACTAATATAGCATTTCTTAGAGCCTGTTGTGAATTTATAGTACAAAATATAATTTCCCAACAGGCTCTTACTTAAGCATTTATTAAATAAGTGTTTATGGACAAAGATACTCTGACTACTACTACCGAGCTAATAGTGAAGGATTTTGAACTAGAGCCACTAGAAACGAAATTGACAGAAGAGGAATTACTTCAACTATTAGCAGATCAAATTGCTCAGATGATCGAATACAGACTGGAATTTTTGCTTAGCCTTATGTATAGATTAGATGTGAATGAGCAAAAAGTTAACATGGCATTATCTCCTCATTGTGAAGAGCCAGCCAATATTGCATTGGCTAAGTTGGTATTGGAGCGGCAAAAGCAGCGGGCTTTTACAAAAAAACATTACGTCCAGAATGAATTGGATGATTTGGAGGAAGGATTGAAATTTTAATCTTATAGTTGCTCCAATAATTGTATAGCTTGGTTATAATGATAATTGTTAGAGTCTTTTATGATGATATTTAAAAGATCTACAGCTTTATCCTTATCACCCTGTTTGAGATGAATCAAGGTTGCATACCACAAACCTTTTGAACTTTCTGCAAAAGCATCCATTTGAGCTAGTTGATTGAATGCTTTTAAAGCTTGCAAATCTTTATTAGAGCTTGCATAAGATGCACCAATGTATAAAAGACTATAGGGGTATAGTTCATTATCTTCTTCAATAGATTCGAATAATTGAATCGCTTTTATATACTCCTTATTTCTAAAAGAAGCCTCTGCTTCTGCAAAAGTACTTTCAGTAGCATTTTTTTCAACAAACGAAGGTAGTTCTGTTTCCCATTGAGCATATTCATAATAAAAACGGTCAACAGATTGATTGTTAATTATTGTGTATGAAATCCCTGCAACAATCAAAAAAAGGACAACTGCGGCAGCAGAGATGAATCGTTTATAACGAATTGAAAGGTTTTTTTTAGGCGGTAATTCCTGGATATATTCCTGGCCTATATGCTGTATTTTTTCTGATATAGACTGATATTCGGGAGTATTAAGCTTTTGTTTGAGTTCTTGTTGTAGCTTATTATTAGGGTCCTCTTTATATAAGGCCCATTCTGTAGTTTTATCATTTAACGTGTTGAATAGCTGTTGCTGAATCAGGACTTCTTCTTTTAATGCAGCATTCTCTTTCATTTTTGCTTCAAAAGCTAAAAGTTCTTCTTCGACAAGTTCTCCTTTGATGTATCGATCAATGGTTTCTAGTAAGGCATTTGTTAAATGATGTTCCATTCTCTTAATTTTTGATACCTTTTATCGCTTTTTATTAATTCAATCAATTTCGTTCTACATTTGAAAACGCGTTGCCTTACAGTATTGATGTTTGCATAATTTAATCCTTCTACAAGTTCTTCATAGGACCATCCGTTGAAATAATTGCCTAAAATCTCCTTACAATTGGATGATAGAAGTTGAAACTTTTCTATATAAAAATCAAAGCATTCTTGTTCCAGTATGTAAAGACTCAAATCAGTCGCTTTGTTTTCTAGTGTATCGAGTTTAGAATTTATTACCTTAGTTTTTAGCTTTCTTTTCCATATATTTCTACAAACCACGTAAAGGTAGGCTTCAAAAGATTTAATAGAAATGTTCCTTTCTTTATATGCAACGATAATATATAACAAGGCATCATGGAAAACATCTAAGGCATCGTCTCTCGTACCTTTATTCGAAACTACATATGACTGGACCTTTGGAAATAACTGAACATAAATCTCTTTAATTACCCGGTCATCTCCTGTTAATAGCGCATTTAGATACCTTTCATTATTGTCCATGTGATAAAATTATGCAAAATGGGTAATGTTTAAAAGTATTTGACTCATATAAAAGTATAGTGTGTTTTAGTACCCATTATATTTAGATAAGTTCAATATAAAACTCTTTTTAACAACTACTCTTACGAGATTGATTCAGTCAGGTATCACCTGTTCTTCCTTTATCGAAAGAGGATTAAAATCTAATGCTATGAAGAATCTTCAAAAAGCCTTAATGATTATTTTAGTGATCTTTGTTTTTTCTTGCAATAAAGAAGAAAATTTAGTTCACCTGGAAAGGCCACATCAATTGCTTATTTCAGGAAACCCATCTATAGTTAAATCTCAAGCGGGAGGAGCTTATAATATTCCTGTATATGCTCAAAATGAGCTGATTGTACGATACGATCCAGGCTTAGATGACTCTACCAAGATGTTTTTACGACAACTTCACGATGTGTTGAATTACGAAGTTTGTCAGCTCTGCTTAGATGAGAGTATTGAAAAATGGTTTTTTGATATTGTAATTCAAATCGAACCTAAAAAACAAGCAATAGAAGCTTATGGGGGAGGAGTGGCTGATGTGGACTATGAATTTGATTTTACTTCTGAACTTGGAGACATAGAAGTTGGTACAAGTGAAGATTTTTCTTATGAATCTCTGATTGTACCAACTAACTCAGGGGTTACCATCGCTGTGTTGGATACTGGCTTTGATCCATTTTTCCCCTTTTGGTATGATGAGGAAGATATTCCTGTCCCTATGCTTTACAATGCCTCTGAAATGGCTGCAGGGGAAGAGCTGTCAGGTTGGGATTATGTCGATTACGATCATAACCCTTTTGATAATAATCCAGGGAAACATGGCACAGCAATCAGTTATATATTTCAGAATATCTTAAGCAATGCTGGAGTACCATTTCAGATTATGCCATTAAAAATATGCAATGCAGCAGGAGAGACTAGCTACTTCAAATTTTTGTGTGCGTCTAAATATGCTTTCGAAAGGGCAGATGTGGTACAAATGAGTTTGGGGTGGTATGATGATGGTTTTGGTGATTTTGAAAATACAATTTATAATTATTTGCTGGGAGTGCATAGTGATGTTGTCGTAGTTGCCTCTGCGGGCAATGAGGCTTCAGACAATGATGAAGTAGTTCACTATCCTTCATCGTATGATACGGAAAACATGATTGCTGTAGCAGCAATGAATGCGACAGAAACAGATACCGCCTATTTTTCTAATTATGGAGCGGAAAGTGTAGACTTTTTTGCTGTAGGTGAGGAAGTACCTTTTTATGATTATGGATATAATCCAATAGAACCCGGTTTGGCAGGAACTTCTTTTGCAGCTCCACAGGTAGCTGCTATAGCTGCTAAGTTTTTATATTATGATGATAGTTTATCTCCATCGGACTTAATTGATGATCTGATAGAAAACGGATTAGCTGTCCCAGCCTCATGTGTTGGAAAAGTGAAACATGATAAATACTTTTCTTTAATGGTTGAATAGAGTGTTTGAAATAAATAGAATCTTATAAGATAGTACAGCAATAAGAGTGCTTCGAAAGCCTGTTTGTCGAGCCTGATTATCAGGCTCACTTTGATGATGCGATTTAAATTATATTTGCTAAAGAGATTATCTCATTGTTAGATAATAGGAGGAGAGAGGAAATACCTTTTACATCGCATTACTCAAACATACAGTTCATGAATTTTGCCTTACGTTGCCTGGTATTAGCACTCTTATGCTGTTGTTCTCAATCAATTACCCTAAGTGCCCAAGGTGGATTGATAACAGATATAGAAGCGATTAAAGAAATAGAATCTGATGAGGAAAGGCTGGATCAATATCACAAATTACTAACGCAAGAGGATACAAGCCAGCATTCTCGGGCACAAGGAATTTTATATCATGAACTGGGATTAACTCATCTGGCTATTGGAAATAATGAAGCAGCAATTGATTTTTTTCAGAAAGCCATTAAAATCAGAAAAGAATTTATTCCAACTCATTTAAAGCAACTTAATGAAAGTCGATATGAGTTGGCTAAGCTGTTTAAAAATCTTCGAAAAGCCGACAAACAGTATCAGGTATTACAAACGATTATTGATGAAAGGGGAAAGGATGAGTCAACTTGTTTTGCTCATGCTGATATTGCCAGTGTGATTGCGAGAAAGGGAGATTATTTGACAGCTTTACAATATCTCAATTCAGCTTTGGCAGATAGAGCATTGACTGGTGAAGTACATCGTGAGTTGATCATCCGCTTGAAAATCATTTTTATCTATGCCCTAAAATATGGTGATATCTTTGAACAGGATGAAAATAATCCTGAAGTAGAAGTTCTGAAGAAGCATCAAGCGGAAGTAGAAAGAAAGTTTGAGCGTTCGGGATTAAAGGTAGATCATTTATATAAGATGTATAACAACCTGTCAATCGTATACGAAGCTTATGGAGCTTTGGATATCGCCTTAGATTCCTATACAAAGTGCATGCATTTTTACTGGCAGCAAAAAGATACACTCAATGCTCTTTATGCATTGACAAACATAGGCCTGATCTATTCTAAGCAAAAAAAATACAAGCAGGCAAATGAGTGCTATTGGGAAATAATAAATAAATCTTCAGACCCCGAACAAATAGCTACGGCCTATGTGGATATGGGGTACTTTATAAAAGTTGATTCTACACAAGAAAAGATTCCTTACTACTTTAAAGCTTTTGATGTCATTTTAAATCAAAACATCAGGAGGGATGTTGACTCCTTCGCGCTTCCAGGCCTGAAACAAATTAGGGAATCTAATTATGAGCCTGATATATTAATCTATTTGATTGACCTGGCAGGCCTTTTTACTCAGTCTTACAAGGAAAATCATGAAACTTATTATTTGCATAAGGCAAAAGAGGTTTTGGACCTGATTGATCAATTAGTATCATTGATTCGCTATGAAAGCTTGAGTGAACAGTCTAAGCTTTTTTGGATTGAAAAAGGAGTAGATACCTATATGCTGGGAGTGGAGGTATGTTATTTACTGGATGCTATAGATGAAGCTTTTTACTTCATGGAGAAGAATAAAGCATTGCTTTTACAGGAAAACATAAAAACATTACAGGCAAGGTGGAAATTAGATGTCTCTACTGAAATTTTAGAACGAGAATATGCTTTATACTATCAGCGATTGAGTTTATATGAAAAACTGCAAAGCCAATCAGACGATATAAAGCTTAAAAAGGTTTATACATTAAAAAATGAAGCCTATTTATCCTTTATGGATTCTTTAAAGCAAACCTATCCATCTTATACTAAAACAAAAGAGCAAATACAAATTACACCTTTAAACGAAGCTTCTCGCCTTTATTCATTTTCAGATGAAAAATGCTTTGTAGAATACATATTAAATGAAAAAGATGGCTATGGAATATTTTGTTCTACAACGGAGCAGCAATTCTTTAAAATTCCAGATGTTCCTGCCCTACATGCCGAATTGACAGATTTAAAACACTATTTGATTAAGCCGATCCTTGATAAAACAAGTGTAATTGAATTTCGAAGAACTGCCCAGGCCGTTTTTAATAAATTATTCCCCTTCCCTGATGCCCTCAATAAGTTGTCAGGTAAAGAAATTGTTATCATTCCGGATTATACCTTGCAACATATTCCTTTTGAGGCACTTACTGTGAATGTTGAGTCCAGCTTAGGGGAAAGCTATCTAATCAATTTTAGCGAAATTTCTTACCTGCAATCCATTTCCGTTTTTCAGCAAATTCAACAAAAAAAGAATGCCCCAAATTATAAACTTTTAGGAATTGGCCCTCATGAATTTCAGATAGAAGGTTTGTCTACACTATCAGGTACCAGAGGAAGCATGGATATGTTATCTGAATTTAAATCGACTAAAATCCTATTTGGAGAAGATGCAACAAAAAGCACCTTTTTTGATCATATCAATAACTATGAAATTATTCACTTAAATACCCATGCCGGACTTGACTCTTTAAATCAGGAACCCTGGTTGGCTTTTAGAAAAGAAAAATTGACTTTGAACGAGTTATATGGTGTAGAGAATCAGGCAAGTTTAATAGTCTTGGATGCTTGTAAAACCAATGAAGGTAAGCTAGCTTCAGGAGAGGGTTTAATCAATCTGTCAAGAGGTTTTTTCTATAATGGAACTCAAAGTGTTTTGGCTGCGATGTGGAATGTGAATGAAAGATCAGGAAATAAAATTATGCAGGGATTTTATGATCATCTCCAAGATGGCCGATCCAAGTCTAAAGCTTTACAAGCTGCTAAAATAACCTACTTGAAAACTCACCAACATTCAGAAATATTACCCTATTATTGGGCATCGTATACGCTTACAGGAAGCGCTCAGCCAATTGTGCTATCTTATCGATATTCCTTCCTGAAATATATCTTAATAACACTTCTGTTGGTGGTTCCTTTACTTTACTTATGGTATAAAAGGTAAAAATTTCCTCATTCTGGGTAATGAATCTACTAATAGGTATCCTATTAGTAGATCGATCTAATGGCGATTCCTGAAAAGCCATAGAAATAGAGTAGGGAAACATTAAGAGCGTGTTTGGGAATTTGTTCTTTGAGACGATTTAGTCATTAATTGGATTAGATGAGGCCTGAACGAGCGAACTCGTAGAGCAAAAGTCTTGAAGATTTTTGAGCGAGTGAACCGCTAGCGGATGGGCTGCATCTATTTTAGCCTAAGCTAAATGAGCGTTCTTCCAACAAAGTATAAGCCAATTAATGGCGAAATAAGTCCGATTAATAAATCCCAAACATGTTCTAAAATTTACTTTGAATGAGATCATTGCTTAAAAAGACCGCGCTATTTTTAACAATAGGCCTGTTATTCGCTAATTGTGAAAGAGAGATAGCCACTCCAGTTGAAAATGAATCCTATGATGTTGAAACACCTGGCACTTCCAATTCAATAATTGAAACAAAGGATGGAATGTTAGCATTTAAGGATCAGGCTCAACTTGATGCGGCTATTAATTTGTTTGCTTCGATGACTACTAAGGAAAGGATAACATGGGGGCAACAAAATCAAATAAAAACACTTCAGATTATTTCGGATGAAATTTCGATAGCCCAAAATGAATTTGAAAAGGAATACTACAAAGGCATTGAACCTGGTTTGAGCATAGAAGAACTTGAAAAAACAGGAAAACCCGCCAAGTTTTGTGATTTGTATAATACATATCTAAAAAAGGGGGTCATTACTCAAATTCGGGAGGAAGATGGATCTTATAGTACCCATTTATCTTTATTAAGCCCTGGTATAATATTTATAGCAAATGAACAAGGGTTTTATATTGTTAATGATAGTATTCATCTCAGGACTAACGATTTCTTAGCTATCAAAAAATATGAGGGAGGAGATGATTTAAAAGTTTTGAAAAATGCAGAGAAGGACCGAAATGAAGAGATCGTTTTTTTCAATTTCAAAACAGGCAGCCGAACTACAAATCAATTTTATTTGGATAATATTTTTGGCACTCATGGCACCCTTGGCGATCCGACATGGTACTATGAAAGTTCACATAAAAGATTCAAACATTATGTGGATTTTAAATCCTCTATAAGTGAGAGTTTATTTTCTATGACAACAGAGTTCTATACAGAAGCGAGAGCTGAAAGCAGGCCTTATTGGAGTTGGGATAAGGATAAACATTGGGGAACTAGTAACAATTATAATCCAATAGATTATATCAATGGGTCATGGCAATATTCCTGGAAAAGGCTGAATTGGGAGACTAGCTTTGGACAGTATTTTTATAATAACTTGTCTGGTGGAACATCTGATAGCCCATTTATGCTCAATCCTCCGGGCACTACTAATTTACTAGGTACAACTTTAAATCCCAATGGCGTGCATAGCCTAAGTTATCCTTATGCATTTGATGTCCCTGTATTGATATCCCAAATGCATATACATGGATATTTTCCAGGAGTTACTGGAACATATCACACCAATTATTATTATTAACAGGAGAAATTAAAAATGCTGTGCCAAAATTAATCGGCACAGCATTTATTTATATGTTTTGACGTGATTCTTTACGAAGCCTCCAAATCTCTGCCTCCTACCAATTCATCCTGATACTCCTTCAGTACGCCCCATTCTCCACTATGAGCCAGTCGTGCCTGATTGGGCCAGGTTTCAGGATCATGTACTCGGTAGCGTGCGCCTCCAGCTGCTTCCAGAATATCTCTGATTTGATCAGAACTGGTATTCGCCAGCTGTTCCCAATTTAGTATGCCTGCTTCCTTAAGCACAGACTCAATTTTGGGGCCGATCCCTTCAATTACTTTTAAATCTTCGGGATCTTGCGAAAAAGCTTCTACTGAAGAAGAGGTAAATGCTTCGGGAGTTTGTTGTTTTTTAAGGGTTAGTTGTGCGGCCTGTTCTACCCACTGATCTTTTTCAATGCGCCCTTTAAAATGCCCGATAGCTTCAGTTACTTCAGCAATCCTCTTAGAATCCCAGGTAGCAATTTCGCCATAGGTGTATACGCCTATTTCATTGAGCTTTTTCTCTAAGAAAGGACCAACGCCTTCAATGAGTGTAAGATCATCTTTAGGACCCTGATCAAGGATTATTTTTTCTTCTAATATCGTCTTGTCACGATTGAATATTACTTCAGGTTCTTCTTCAATTAACTCTGCATCTGGCAAGCCAGGCATAGGATGTATTGCAGTATTGACTACTTCAGGGGCAGATGGAGGAGTACCAAAAGTAAGGGCCTCATCATCATGATTAGCAGGAGAGTGTTGCAAAGATGCAATGGTTTCCTTTAATGTTTGATTTTCATTGGCAACCTCTTCGATGCGATTCTCCAGGGCTTCTAGCCGATAGCGAGTAGCATTATATGTACTCTGCATTTGAGCTAGATTGTCTGTAGAATCATCTGATGAAGCAAGGCTGGCTTCTAATTGTTGGTTTCTAGCTTTTAGAACATCAATTTCCTTGTTCAACTCTTCAATTGTTGTCTCATAAGCAGGGTCGACACTGATATTCTCTTTACTATCCAGTTCCTGGTTGAGCTGAAATATTTGCTTATGAAGAGCCGCTTTTTCCTGCTCAATCCTTTCTGCTCGGGCTTCGGCTTCATGCACTGCAAAATCGGCCTTTTTCAGATCAGCTTCCTTCAGTGCCAATTCCTCCTTTAGGCTATCTATGTGTGCCTGGGCGTCACTGAGTTCTTTTTTTTTATCCTTTAGTTCTCGTTTTAATGCAATCACCTTACGGCTGCGGAGGATGTAACCTACAAGCAGTCCAAACAGGAAGGCAATCAGCATAAAAAGAAGAATATAGATGCTGTCTTCGGTATTAAACTGGGCAAAGAGATTGCTAGTATCCATGTATTTTTTTATTAGTACTTAAAAGTAAATATTTTTATCTTCTTTGTCAAAAGGTATCCACCAATCACTAATCACCAATCACTAATCACCACTCACTAATCACCATTCACCAACCATCACCTACCCCCATCACTATCTACTCCTTCCGCATTGTCATCACTGCTTAAGATGAAATTCACACGGCGATTCTTTTGACGTCCCTCAGGATTATCACTTCCATCCGACATTGAATTAGGAGCTACCGGGCGTTCTTTACCCACAGAGCTTACTTGTATATCGGTAGTTACACCCAGGGAGTCAATAAAATAAGCCCTTGCATTTTCAGCTCTACGTTGTCCTAAATCCAAATTGTAAGCATCAGAACCTATGCTATCAGTATGTCCAACGATAGTAAGTAGGGCTTCGGTATTAAGGTCCAGGTAAGTCTTTACAGAATCAGCATATAATTTTAGAGGTTCACCAGGTTTGAATACATCAGAGTTGTACTCGAAATTAGCATCTGAAAAAGTCATATTGGTAAAGGTAAATACAACCTTCTCAAATTCATTTGCCGTGCTATTGGGATCATATAAATCAAATAATAAAGGTTCTGGCAAACGGACAGATTCACTAATACCATGATCCAGTGAAAAGCGATCCTGACTAATCCCTTTCTTCATTAATAATTTGCGAATTTGATCTGCACGGGCCAAACCAATATTTTCGAAAAAACCAGGAGCAATAGACTGCTCACTTTGCCGGTAAAAGCCGGTGATGGTAAGATTGCGTTCAGGATTTTGGCTTAATATAGCAGCAACAGTATCCAGAAATAATTCATTGTTCTGGTTTAGGCGAGGTGTGATACTAGCTGAATCGAAGGCGAATTGATCATAACCGCTAAGTAATATCACATCTCCCTCCGTTAACTCTAGGGTTTGTAATCGAATATCTTCTATTGGCTCTTCGCCACAATTATGGCGGATTTCACAAACGTAGTACCAACGTGCAAAAAGCGCAAATACACAGAAAAGTAAAAAAACAATAAAAGCAAGGAATCTCATGTGGAGAATGTTTGTCGTCAGTAATGATCGATATACTAAACGGATTAAAAGTACTCAATTATATGGATATACCGATAAATTAGTGCTTAAGAATCAATTTAAAATAACTTCATCATTTAGTACTCAAGCCTACTTCAGCCGTGCTAATCCAGCTTTCGCTTGTTGGTGTAAACCCAGTCGATATTCTTCTGGTTTGAGTCGGAGGCATTTCTCAAAAGCTTTACGAGCTGCCTCTTTATCGCCTATTTCTTCATAGATAAGGCCTGTTTGTAGTGCCGCATTGCACGCAAAATAGTACTTGCTTTCCGCACCTTTACTAATAGTGGAATGATAGTGTTCAATAGCTCTGTCGTATTTTTTCATACCGTGACAGAGACGCCCTAATCTGTAATAATACTCTAGCTCATCTTTACCAAAAAAGGGCCTGTGTTGAGCTACTGATTTCAATAGTTCATAACCCTTGGGGTAATAACCACCATCAAATAATAATCGTGCCCGCAACAAATCGAGTTGTGGAGCTTTAGCATCCTTTGCTTCCTGCTGTGCGCTCTTATCTCCACCCGCAATCGCATATCCTTTATCTCGACAATCTCGCATGTGGGCGTGGTATGCTTCTATGTCTCCATTGAGCAATGCCTGCCAGGCCAATTTTTGGTAGGCTTCTTTAACAAAATTTCGCCCTTGATATCTGTTGAGATAGGATTGAAATTGGATTCCCGCATCAGCATCTAATCTTCGAAGTTTTGCTAAGCCAAGCATATAATCTAAATAAGGGAAATCGATTGTACCACTGCCCTGAGAACGAGTTTCCAATATCCTGATTGCAGTATCATTTTTGCCGGTACGCATAGCAATATTAGCCATTACAAAGCAGTGCAGAGGATTGTTGGCAGGTTCTAGTTTGCCTCTGTTGACAGCCTGCCAGGCAGCTTCTTTTTCATTATTCAGGTGCAAAAGCAGAAATGCATACAGGACCCAGGTTTCCTGTTCGAAGATGAAGTCATTTTCTTCTGCATATGTTAATACAGACTCTATTTCTTTTTTGCCTTGTTCGATTGTTCCACTAAGGCCTCCTAGTATCTTTACGCCCCATTTATAACTATCCGGGATGGTACCAACCATTGCGTGTAAGATGCCTAAATCCTTTTTGTTGGGCATAAAGTTTGGATAGGCTTCTTCATTGGCTTTTAATAATTTGTGAGCTTTACTTACATCTGTAAATGCACCAAGGTAGTCTTCGAATCGAAGTTTTGCCAATGCCCATTGCAGCCGTATATCTGCTTGTACATATAAATAATAAGGTGAAGAAGCATTTCCCTGCTCAATATATGCCAGTCGCTCCGCGGCTTTCTTTTTCAAGCGTTTATATTGCTGTTCTTCTTCTGTGATATATACGGTGAAAAAATCGATATAGTTTTCAATATGATAAACAATGAGATTGTCAGGCTCCTGCAAACGAAGCTGAGCCATCAAGGCATAAGCCTCGCCAAAACGTAGTGATATTGCCTTTTCATAGGCAGAACGAGCCAAAGGAGTGAAATCAAAATATTTTTCAGCGGAAGTTGCCGAAGCCAGAGAGAAAAACAGGATTATAAAAATAGAGGCCCTTCGCATGAAGATATTGGAGTTGTGGAGTTATTATTATTTTTAATAGTAATTCGAAGGGGAATAAAAAATAAGCGGGATAAATGCTTATCAAACAATTTATCCCGGCATCATATCAATAGTATAGCGTATGTTTTAAGAGGTTGTCTACTCCCTTTTGGGGGCACTAGTATAAAAGTAATATCCCAAAAGATATTCACAATCACCAATCACCTCTACTACATAACCTACGCTGTTTCTTCTTCTTTGGCAGCAATAAAGTCATCAACCAGAATACGCCCGCAGTGTTCGCACGCAATGATCTTTTTGCGCATAGCAATTTCCAGCTGAATTTGCGGAGGAATCTGATTAAAGCAACCTCCACAAGAGTTACGCTCTACCGTTACAACAGCCAAGCCATTGCGGTAGCTCTCACGGATTTTATCATAAGCGCGAATCAAGCGGCCCTCAATGACTTCACGTGCTTTCTCTGATGCTTTTCGCAGCTTCTCTTCTTCTTTCTCTGTTTTCTTCTGAATTTCCTCTAATTCCTTTCTCTTGGTCTCCAGGTCTTTAAGCTTGCTTTCCATTCGCTTGTCAGCAGCTTCCAGTGTTTCACTTTTCATGCCGCGGTCCTTCTGAGCTTGCCCAATGCGTTTTTCAGAAAGCTGAATTTCCAGGCGCTGCATTTCCAATTCCTTGGTAAGTGCATCGTACTCCCGGTTGTTCTTTACATTATCAAGCTGAGTAGTATAACGCTCTATCAGTGCTTCCGCTTCCTTGATGTTTGCTTGATGCTTGCTAATATCAGCATCAAAATCTTCAATTTGGCCGTTCAAGCGCTTGATACGAGTGTCAAGTCCTTGAATTTCATCTTCCAAATCACTCACTTCGATAGGAAGCTCTCCCTTCAAAACTTCAAGCTCATCGATTTTGGAATCAATTGACTGTAGCCCGTATAGATTCCTTAGCTTTTCTTCAACAGAAGGTTCTCCTGCCATTATAGTTTATTATTTACGTTTGATATTGATCAATAATGATAATACACGGGATTGGTATTTACCTCCGTGCAATAAGCCGCAAAATTACTAAATTTCTGAGAAATAACCTCATAGAGCAGCTCGATAGTAAATTGTTCGCTCTCGTAGTGGCCAATGTCAGCAATAATGATTTGCTCATCTGCATCAAAAAACTCATGATATTTATAATCGGCAGTGATGAAAATATCAGCTCCGCGAGCTTTGGCTTTTGATAGCAGAAAACCTCCTGATCCACCACATAAGGCAACCGTTTTGATCTTTTTTCCCAATAATGCAGTATGCCTTATACAATCAGTGTTCATCTGCTTTTTGAGTAACTTCAAAAACTCCTTTTCTGCCATTTTTTTTGGCAAAACACCTATCATGCCAGAGCCTACTGCTGCATTGCTACCTTCTATAGAAACAATATCATAGGGAAAGAGTTGCCCATCTTGATGTTCGTGCAGTACCGATAATATTGCTCTGGTACGATCTTCAGGGAAAAGAATTTCCAGGCGCACCTGCGCTTCAGATTTCACCCCCTGTGTGCCAACCCCTAGAGATGCATAACTGGATTGTTGCAAGCCATTAATAGAACCTCCTCCGGCACTGAATAGTGCTTGTCTGATTGGATCACTAAGAGTCGTAGGTACTACCACGCTAAGTTTTTTTAATTTCCCTTTAGGAGAAAGAATCTCAGTGTCTTTGAGGCCCAGCCTTTCGGCAAATTTAGCATTCACTCCCTGATGGTACATACTATCAAGATTGGTATGAATCGCATAAACCGCCAGATTGTTTTGGATCGCCTTAATGACAACCCGCTCAACGTAATTTTTACCAGTAAACCGCTTCAATCCTTTAAACACGATTGGATGATGAGCAACTATTAAATTGCATCCTTTCTCAATAGCTTCATCCAATACTGCTTCCGTTGAATCGAGGCAAAAAAGTACCCCTGAAACTTCAGCTTGTGCATCACCTACTATTAGCCCTGCATTATCATAAGATTCCTGGTATAGGGGAGGAGCGAGGTGTTCTAGTTCCGCTATGACGTCCTGTATCTTCATGATTGTTGGTTTCTTATCTTTTCTTCGATGGATGTTGTTGAATAGCCTTCTACAAAGGGCAGTGTTTTTACGGCACCTCCATTATTGATAACAACATCTGCCCCTACAATGGTTTCAATGGTGTAATCTCCTCCTTTTACCAGAATATTGGGTAGAAGAGTTGAAATTAATTCAAATGGCGTATCCTCTTCAAAGCTGACGACTAAATCAATGAATTGTAATGAGGCCAGCGTAAATAACCGAGTCTGTTCATCATTGATTGGGCGGTTTGTTCCTTTTAATCTGCGGACAGATGAAGCGGAGTTTAGTCCTACTACTAAACGATTTCCAAGCGCTCGGGCTTGTGCCAAGTAATGAATATGCCCATAGTGTAATAGATCGAAACAGCCATTGGTGAAAACTATTTGTTCCCCATGTTCCTGCCACTGCCGGATTGTATTTTGGGCGGTATCCCAATCTTGTATCTTCGCTTCAATTACTGATAACACAATTGTCTCATTTTAATGCTGAGTAATAAATTTCTTGAAAGCCATTTTTGGATATTCCACTAATCACTAATCACCCTCTAACTTTCTAACCATATCAATCTTTACCACATCACCCTTCGCCCGACGTAGCTGACAAGCGTAGTCGGAACATCACCTATGCCTATCGCCACATATTCTCCACCAAAAACTCCATAGAGGCTTCATTGGCCTTTTGTGCCGAACTTTCCTCGTAATTTTTTGTGCTTGAATTGGCAAAAGAATGCCCTCCATTATAGGATATTAGCTGCATCTGTTTATTGCTACTTTGCATCAACAGCTTGAAATTTTTGATCATATTAGGCTTGATGAGCTTGTCGTTGCGTGCATAGGCATAGAATACAGGAGCTTCAAGTGAAGCCAATAAAGAAGCATCGTTTACCGGGCGGCCATAATAGACTACACAAGCTTTAGCCTGGCTTCCTGCCATGATAGCTGTTCTTAAAGACCATTCTCCACCAAAACTCCAACCGATGGTAGAAATATTAGCGTCAGGGCCTACCTTGTCAATAGCACCCCGAATGACAGCATTTAAGCGATCTTTATCAGCACTAGTTATAAGATTACGAGCTTTCAACTGATTATTTGCTTTTTCACCATCATATAAATCTATCGCTATGACATTCACACTATCAAATACTTGATATAAACGCTCTGCCTCCTGTTTGGCGTAATCATTCAATCCTTTCCACCCATGGAAAACGAATAAATAATCGTTGGTTGGGGTATTATCGGGTTGCATCAGCAAATACGCCTTAGCAGGTGTACCATCCGATGTTGGAAATTCGATCATCTCACCACTTATGCTGGTATTACTTACTTCTAGTGCTTCCGGAGCATCTTGAGCATCTTCAGTAGATGGAGGATTGTCTCCACCTTCTGTACTATTCGCCTCACCCTGACAGGCAGTAAAAACAGTAGCCAGTGCCAGTATTATTAATAATTTCTTTAACATGCGTGTTCTTTTTTCAAAAAAATGTGTTTTAAGATCATCAAAAGGATAAAATAACTGCTTTTATCCTGCTAACTCAATTAGTTAAACATAAAATCCTTCAAAAATTGTAAAGAAGCCTTGTTGGCCGCTAGTGCCTGTGCCTCCTTATAACTCGGCTGGCTTGGATTGGCAAAAGCGTGATCAGCATCATAAGATACCAATTGCATGACTTTCTTATTCTCTGTCATCAGTGTTTTAAAGTCTTTGGCTACCTGAGGAGTAATCCACTCATCGTTTCTAGCCAGCACAAACAATACAGGCGCGTCAAGTGGCGCTAGTGCTTCTGCCTCCTGTACGGGCATGCCGTAGTACATTACGCAAGCCTCTGCCTGACTTCCAGCCATGATTGTTGTTTTTAATGACCAACCGCCACCAAAACACCATCCAATAGTGGATATTTCTGCATCAGTTCCTGCTTTATCAATTGCCCCTTGAATAATCGCTTTGACACGATCCTCATTAACGCCTTCCATAAATTTACCAGCATCATCACGGGTGGTGGCTACTTTACCATCGTAAAGATCCAGAGCCATTACATTTACATTGCCCAATTCATCAAAGAGGCGTTCTGCTTCCTGCTTGATATGGTCATTTAGCCCCCACCATTCATGGATCACAAAAAGATAATCTTTGCTCGATATGCTGTCGGGCTGCATCAGTACATATGCGCTGCCAGTTTCACCATCTGCGGTAGCAAATTCGATCATTTGCCCACTTCCGTTGCTATTAGCTTCTCCTGGCTCTTCGTGAGCATTTTTAAACTCCTCGTCTTCAACAAACTGAGACATATCTTCGCCTTCTTTTTTGTTGGTATCGTTCTGACAGGCAGTAAAGGCAGTAGCCAGTGCCAGCACCATTAGTAGTTTTTTTAACATGTGTGCTCTTTTTACAGGTTCTAAGGGTAAAAATAAGTAATTCAAATTGCGATGCCTGCAACTTGAAACCGTAAACTGCAAAAATATTGTTTCATGCCGAGATGCAGCTTCCCGCTGTGTCTTGGCTTCGTTACTTCATAGATCTGCCTAAGCTTTCAAGTTATATAGTCCTGCTGCTATCTGGTTTTGACGTTTAAACCCGCACGCCAGCTGTAAGCAGGTGCACGGGATGCAGGGATGCAAAGATTAGTCACAAAACATATCAACAATGCAGGACAAAATATTTAAATTTGGAAGGATAATGACTCTTTCTTCACCCGAGTACCTAAAACAAGTGGAATGACATCAAAAGAATTTAGAGCACAAATAGAAAAAATTCTGGAAGGGTTGACAAAAAAACAGAAGGTACAATTTGCCTGGCGGTGTGCAGTCAGATCACTCCCTTATTTGGGCAATAGGGGACACTTCGGTTTTTGGGAAGAAAATAAAAAAAGTACTCATTTATATAGCGTTTTGTATGCTTTAGATTTGACTTCCTCTGATGTCTCCTTCACCACCACTGACTCCGCTGCTGCTGCCTCTGCTGCCTCTGCTGCCTCTGCTGTTGCCTTCTCCTCCGCCCCCTTTTCCGCTTCCCCTGCCGCCTACACTGCTGCCTACGCTGCTGCCTACGCCTCCAATGCCGCCGCCGCTGCCGTCTATGCCTTCGCCTCCTCTTCCGCCTCTTCTTCCTTTTCTGCCGCCGCCGCGGTCAGTAAAGATTCCATTATTAAAAGCCGTATATTAGAAGATGCTAATGCAATCAAAACATCCAATTATTATAAGATATCTATAGATGATTATGGTGAGGTTTGGGAAAATTTCCAAAAAGCATTAAAATCTAATGATTGTGAATACTGGGCTAAATTATATGAAGATATTTTTACTAATAACTTTCAGTTAGATCCCAAAGCCCTAGAAAGGCGCCTGAATGTACCAGAAGAAATAAGAAAACAGGGGGCAGTTGCGGTAGGGCATTACCTGAGGAAACTGGAAAAAGGAGCTAAACGCTTAAATCAGGCGCGTGTTATCATCCTTGGAGACAAAGGGGCTGGGAAAACCTGTTTAGCTCGCCGGCTGGCAGAGCCTGATGCACCCATGACGACTGTAGAGGAGAGTACAGCTGGAGTAGATACCTCATTTTGGGAAATAGGAGAAGGAGAAGAAGCCATTAATGTCAATATCTGGGATTTTGCCGGGCATACTGTGACACATGCTGTGCATCAGTTTTTTCTCTCAGAGCGGTGTTTATATATCATGGTATACGATGGCAGGACTGAAAAAAGAAATAATCTGGTGTATTGGCTCAATCATATGAAAAACTATGGTGGAAATTCCAGCGCAATCATTTTGATCAACCGGCGGGATCAGCATAAAGTAGAGTTACCTATTAATGTTTTAAAGGAGCAATACCCCATTATCGATTTATACGATTTTTCTATTAAGAAAGATAGGGAAGCACTCGAAACATTCAGATCGGATGTTGCTAGCTATATCAAAAATAATCCTTCCTGGAAACGACAAGATATTCCTACAAGCTATTATAAAGTAAAGGAAGAGTTACAGAATCTTTTTCACGAAAGTGATGAAGAACAGCCGCAGGAACACATTCCTATGGACACTTTTCAGGAAATTGCCAGGCGACATGAGGTAGAGGATGTAGAACAACTATTGAAAGACCTTCATGCTCTGGGTATTAGTTTGTGGTATAAAAATATTATGGACTTTGATAGCCTTATACTCAATCCGGAATGGATTAGCCATGGTGTATATAAGATTATCAATTGGGCAAGTAATCATAGCAAACATGAACTGGGACTCAGGGATTTTAATAGTGTTTTTGAAGCAGAAAAAAAGCGATATCCAGATAGAAAATGCTATGAGTTTTTGTTCAACCTGATAAAATACTACGAGCTGGCCTATGAACGAGCTGACAAACCCAGGCTGATTATCCCTCATTTGCTTAAAGAAGACCGCCCTCAAAAACTGCCCGATTTTCCTGTTGGCGAAAGCCTGAAAATACAGTACAAAGCGGATCAACCATTACCTCCTAATACCATTTCCCGCTTTATAGTGCGGCATAATCAGCAAATCAGAAATAAAATTGTCTGGCGATATGGAGTAGTGCTTGAAAATGGTAAAGGAAGTATTGCTTTGGTGCGGGAAGAGGATCGTAGCATAAGTGTTTCTGTAAGAGGAAGCAGTAAGTCGGATTATATTGTAGAACTAAGGGCTACGCTCAATGACATTTTCAATAGTTATAAGAGTAAAAAACCAGAGCTGCATTATTGGATAAAAGAATATGGCGAGATTCGATCTGCTCTGGGGCCTAACTCAAAAGAACTCTGGCTGTCCGAAAACAAAATTGTAAATCACCATGCAGCGAATATGCCCTATTATGATGATGTGACAGGAGAGCAACTTCAAATGGAAAAAGTAGTAAATTTATATAAGATTGAAAACAGTACCGTTTTTTGGGGAAGCCAGGTCGAAAATTTCACTCATAATACTTTCAATTTTCAGGATTGCAATATCAATTTGCAAGGACAACTGAATGACCTGGCACAATCACTCGTTTCCAATGGCCATGAGGAAGAGGCTAAACGCCTGGAAGGAGCTGCTGCCCTATTAGAAAAGGTAGAAAATGCAGAAAACCCCAAAGAGGTAAAGAAAAAAGGAGTAGCTAATCGACTAAAGCGTATAGTTGAAGATCTGGGGGATGAAGATTCTAAATTATATAAGATAGTCTCTGGCCTGGAACATGGCGTAGAAATGGCTCAGAATATAGGTCGCTATTATAATGATATTGCCCAGTGGGTAGGGATGCCGCAAATTCCGAAGCCCTTGTTGGGGAAGAAAGAGGAATAGGGATAATTAGCTATATTCCAGATCCTGTATGAATTTAGTCGCCTAGAGTATGTTTGAAGTATTCCCCCATATCAAAAACCTTTGTACATTTGCCCCAAAATAGAAAACAAGGAAAATAAAATGCCACAAACAGCTCAACCAAATATAACCTATGATCGTGCTGGATTGGACGATGCTAAGCTGGTACAGCTATACGAACGTCTGTTGTTGCCACGCCTGATCGAAGAAAAGATGCTCATCTTGCTGCGTCAGGGTAAGATTAGTAAATGGTTTTCTGGAATAGGGCAGGAAGCCATTTCTGTAGGAGCTACTTCAGCTTTGCTAAAAGATGAGTTGCTCTTTACAATGCACCGTAACCTTGGAGTATTTACTACCAGAGAAATTCCTTTAACCAGATTGTTCGCACAGTGGCAGGGGAAATCGGATGGCTTTACCAAAGGAAGAGACCGTTCTTTTCATTTTGGTGCGATCGATTACAATATTGTTGGGATGATTTCGCACCTGGGGCCGCAGTTGTCGCTGGCAAGTGGGGTGGCTTTATCGCACAAATTATCTGGTGAGCAGCGAGTATCACTGGCATTTACCGGTGAAGGAGGCACGAGTGAAGGTGAGTTCCATGAGGCACTAAATACGGCGGCTGTTTGGCAATTGCCAGTTATCTTTATTATAGAGAACAATGGTTATGGTCTTTCTACTCCCACCAATGAGCAATACCGTTGTGAGCATTTGGCGGATCGGGCGAAAGGCTATGGTATGCGCTCGGTGATTCTGGATGGCAATAATATCTTGGAAGTATATACTCAGTTGAGCCAATTGGCATCTGAGTTGCGAGAAAATCCAGAACCAGTATTGGTAGAGTGTAAGACCTTCCGAATGCGTGGTCATGAAGAAGCTTCCGGTACTAAATATGTACCCAAAGAACTGATGGACGAATGGGCTGCTAAAGATCCTGTGGATAATTATGAGCAGTTTTTGATACAGGAAGGAATATTGACGGAAGATAAAGTAGAGAGTATCCGCAAGTCACTAAAGAAGCAAATCAATAAAGACGTTAAAGACACTTTTGAAAAACCTGCAATTGAAGCTTCTCTAGAGGAGGAACTACAAGATGTTTATGCCGCTCATACTCAGGAGGTGGTTCCTGCAGGCGATACGACTCACCCTTTACGCTTCGTAGATGCTATATCTGAAGGCTTGAAACTAGCAATGGAAAAGCATGGCGATCTGGTATTGATGGGGCAGGATATTGCAGAATATGGTGGTGTATTTAAAATTACAGAAGGCTTTACAGGTGCTTTTGGCAAAGAACGAGTGCGTAATACCCCACTTTGTGAGAGTGCGATTATAGGAATTGCTTTAGGGCTCAGTATTAAAGGATATAAATCTATGGTAGAAATGCAATTTGCAGATTTTGTGAGTTGTGGCTTCAACCAGATCGTAAATAATTTGGCTAAACTGCACTACCGTTGGGGACAACAGGCTGATGTTGTTATTCGTATGCCTTCAGGTGGTGGAGTGGGGGCAGGGCCTTTCCACTCGCAAAGCAATGAAGCCTGGTTCTTTCATACACCAGGGCTAAAGGTAGTTTATCCATCCAATCCTGAAGATGCAAAAGGCTTGCTTTTAGCCAGCTTTGAAGATCCTAATCCTATTCTTTTCTTTGAGCATAAAGGCCTTTACAGAAAACTTACAGATGAGGTTCCAGAGGGTTATTATACAACTCCTATTGGTAAAGCCAGATTAGCTCGAGAAGGAGAAGACTTATCGATTATTACTTACGGTATGGGCGTACACTGGGCTGTAGAGGCTTGCGAAGAAATGGGCATTAATGCTGATATCTTAGACTTGCGGACCCTGCTTCCACTCGACTATGAAGCAATTAAGTCGACAGTACAAAAGAATAGTCGTGTACTTATTTTGCATGAAGATACGCTGACAGGTGGTATCGGAGGAGAACTTTCAGCCTATATATCAGAACATCTATTCGAATACCTGGATGCTCCGGTTCTACGGGTAGCTAGTCTTGACACTCCAGTGCCTTTTGCAGGCGCTTTGGAGGAGCAATTCTTGCCAAAAGACAGGCTAAAAGAAGCACTGGAAAAGTTAAAGGCCTACTAGGCTACAAGAATTATTCTATCCAGGGATAATTTTAACATCCCCATCTGCGTTCCGTAATCCTAGGTGCCGATCAAAAAGGGATTTATCCGTTTTTGATTGGTACCAAACGACAATAATTCAAGGATTACTCGGTATAAATATGCACTCGCCAAGAGCAGAAATGTCGGCTCAATGCAAAGGCTTAACCAATAAAGCCCATTATAAATTACAATAGTACCAGTTCAAGCTATATTTTTGCGGCGGTACAACAGGCAACGGCGGGCTATCCCATCGGGTCTAGCTATCGTATCCCATTAACATGATCAAATACAATCCGGAACAATGATCAAAACTTTTATCCCACTAGCCTTATTACTTGTATGTGTTGTAACAGTACAAGCGCAAACACCCCAAAACATAATACTGGACGGCCCACTGAGCGAAGGAACGCTCCGAGTACCTTGTACCCAAAATGATGCAGGTACGGTTTCTTTTGGTGCATTGATCGGGCAGAGTAACGATGTCGATCTAGATACCATTTACATGTGTTTTGGAGATATTCTCCCTGTAATTCATAATGGCGGTTCTCTAATGGGAGATCCTAATCCCGCTACAGTACCAGGTTTTGGATATGCATTTTATGATTGTCCTCCAACGATAGACGGGCCAGATATCACTACTATCCTGACCGATAATTGTGTTAATACCACTTCACCATTAGTAATTAATGGAGCTGAATTTCCTCAAACGCAAGGAATTTGGATCGCTACTGGTACTACACCAAGTGGTAGTTTCCCATTCATCAACGATGGAACATTACAGGAAGGATTTAATGGAGGAAACCCCGCACCTGTTCAATTTTGGTTTGCTCCTATCACCATAGATGATTTTGATAATGTAGGATTTGAAGGTTTGCCAGAAGGTAATTGTGTAACAGTGGGAATTGATGAAGCTTTCTCTGTTGTCTACCTTGAAGCTATTGAAATTATAGAAACCTTTCCAAATTACGGTCCTGGACTAGAAGGTGGTTTTGTGTTGGGAGGTGGTTTGCCAGAATTTGAAACAGGATCTAGCTATTCAACCATTACATTAACTCATATTGATGATCCTACTATTACGGGCACCGTTACCTCTTCTAATACGGGGCATGGCGATACGGTGGTTTATACTGTCCCTCGTCCTGGTTCATATGAAGTGGTAGTAGAAGATGGCAAAAGCTGTGGATTGGTAGATACGGTACAGATGCCAGTAATATTTGAAGGGGAAGTAGCTAATGGGATGCCTGGAGATACAGTTTGTGTAGCTGTAACCGTGAGTAATTTTATTGATATTACTAATGCTCAGTTCACGCTGACATGGGATGAAACCATTGTTCAGTTTATAGAAGTACAAAATATTAATAGTTCTGTATCTGCATTAAATGCAGGATCTTTTAATACAGCGTCAAACTTCACAGATAATGGCCAGTTGCCTTTTGCCTGGTTCGATATACTGGGTACTACCAACAGTCTCCCTGATGGTTCTATTCTTTTTGAGGTATGCTTTGAATTGATTGGTAATCTGGATGATTCAAGTCCTATCTCTTTTACAGATATGCCAACGGATATACAGGTAGGTAACCCTAATAATATACCTGCTGCCTATCCTTTTGAATTGCGAGATGGCCAGATATTCATTACCAACTCAGCGCTACTGGTATTAGCAGAAGCAGATAGTGTAAGTTGCGCAGGGCTTGCTGATGGAGCATTTACAGTGACGGTATCTGGTGGAGTAGCTCCATATACCTTTACCTGGAATACAAGCCCACCTTCAGGTCCTGAGAATGGCCCTCAATCAATCACTCAGTCAGGAGGTACTTCTACTGTAAGCGGCTTCCCGGCAGGAGATTATCGGATTATAGTGACCGATTCAGATGTGCCTGCGAATATGGATACGGTAATAGTAGAAATATTTCAGGACCCTCAATTTTCAGTTAACGTAGCACAATTAAGTAGCCCTTCCTGTTTTGGAGAACTGGATGGCGAGTTAATTGCGAATGTAACGATAAACGGTGTGCCGGTAGTAGATCCCGAATCTACTTTCACATTTCAATGGGATGTTCTTGGAGAAAATGGGCAGGTATTAAGTGGAATAGGTACGCAAACCCATTCTGTAACCGTAACTAGTGCATCAGGTTGTGAAGAAACCGATTCTGGTAGCCTTTCCCAGCCACCACCATTGAGTTTATTGGATAATAATACGACCATTCAGGATGCTACTTGTAATGGTGCAATGGATGGTAGTATCCTGGTAGCAGCAACGGGAGGAACACCAGATATGAGTGGAAATTATACTTATGAGTGGAGTGGAGGCTTAGGTACAGTAACTGCAGGAAGTTCGCAGGTGAGTAATCTGGAACCAGGAGATTATATGCTTACTGTAACAGATAGCAATGGTTGTATGGTTGAAAATACTTATACGGTTGCTGCCAGCAAAACACTGGATGTTAATTTAATCTTCTTGTCTGATGTCACTTGTAATGGTGATGATGACGGTGTATTACAGGTTGCAGGGACAACCACAGGACTACCTCCTTTCAATGATATGTTTACATATAATTGGGAATTATTACCTGGAGGAACTACTTTCTCCGATAGCTTAATTACAGGCCTGGCGCCTGGTTTTTATGCACTCACAGTAACAGATCAGGACCCGGCTGGCTGTATGGTGTTGGATACTTTCCAAATTGTAGAACCTGATCCATTACAGATTAGCCTTATAGAGCTTTTGAATGAAAGCTGTACCAATGGAGGAAATGATGGTCAGATTACTATTGGAGTAACAGGTGGTACTTACCCATATACATATACATGGTCAGATATGCAGCCTGATTCTATTGCTTCTAATCTTTCAGAAGGTATGTATACCATAGATGTAGAAGACGATAATGGCTGTATGGCTAGTGAAACTTATAATGTTACAGCACCTACACCTCCTTCTATAGATATGTTGGATAATGATACGCTAACGTGCTTCGATTCCCAAGATGGTACCCTGACCGTTGTTGCTTCTCCTGGAGGAGCTCCAATAAGTACTTATGAGTGGGATAATACGGATATGGGAGCAACCATTACTGGACTAGGACCAGGACAATATATTGTAACAGTCACGGCACAGGATGGATGTTTTGTAGTAGATACAGCCAATGTAATTGCCCCCGAACCATTAGTAATTGATAGCATAGTAGGAACTTCTCCAAACTGTCCTGGAGATGGTAATGGTACCCTGGCAATCTTTGCCAGCGGAGGTACAAGCCCGTATACTTATACCTGGGGCTTGCCTGGTGGCAACGAGACAACTAACAATAATCTATATCCTGGCTTGATGGCTGGCAATTATCCAGTGACTGTAGTTGATGCGAATAACTGTGAATCAGTAAGTGGATTAGGGACAATCGTTGATCCAGCTAGTATAGTTGTAGATTACTCTAATGTATTGCCTGTAAGTTGTTTTGAAGGGGTATGTGATGGACAGGCTACAGCTACTGCTGAATACAGCGACGGTACTACAGGTATCTTTATGTTTACCTGGGAATCAGGCGAAGTTGATAATATGACAACCACTTCTACCGCCACAAGCTTATGTAAAGATTATCAAATATTAGTAGTACAGGATGAAGAAGGTTGTTTTATTCAGGATTCTGTAATGATAGATAGTCCTGATGAAATTATGGTAGAGATACAATCAGAAGCAGTAAGTTGTAATGGAGCCAGTGATGGTTCTATCACTTTGATGCCATCCGGAGGAGTTGGTAACTTTACGTATGCCTGGTTGCAGGTGCCAGATGTGACTGCTACAATTACCGGTTTGAATGCTGGTACATATAATGCAACTATTACGGATGATAATCTTTGTGAAGTAGAACAGCAGGTAGAAATAACAGAACCAGCTGCACTTGTACTATCTGTCGATGCCTTAAATACGGATGATGTTTCTTGCTTTGGTGAAGAAGATGGCCAATTGGCAGTACAATATAATAGCAATGATCTGATTAACCCTGTAGGCAGTGCTCCTTATACCTGGTCTTCTAATGTTCCTCCCGGATCAGCAGAAGCTAGTTCGCCAGTAGCCTTAGGTTTGCCAGCAGGAACATATTCTGTAACTATTACAGATGTAGAAGGGTGTCAGGATTCTTTATTCTACACAATTTCAGAACCAGAAGAAGTGGTAGTAATTGTACCAGATCCTGAAGATCCTCCGTGCTTCAACTCTACTACTCAGGTATTTATTGATACCATTTATGGTGGTGTAGGAACAAGCCTGGATGATTATCAGTATATGGTAGATGGCAATGGTATTTTGCTTTCGCCAAATATTCCCGCTGATATCTTTGGTGATGGTGAGCATATAATCGAAGCTTTTGATATCAATGGTTGTTCGGGCGCAGCAGTAGTAGAAATTATGCAGCCTGAAGAAATTTTGGTGACCTTCCCCAATGATGTAGTTGTGGAATTAGGTGACACAAGTGTTCAGCTACAGCCAATTATTACACCTGCTGGATTGCAGATTGATTCTTTCATCTGGACTCCTTCTGACTACCTGTCTTCTGATACTGTTCGCAATCCTTTTGTTCGTCCACTGGAATCACTTGATTATACACTAACGGTGATTGACGAAAATGGCTGCGAAGGAGAAGGTTCTGTATTTGTTGAATTGGATGCCAACCGCAACCTGTATATTCCAAACGTATTTTCTCCTAATGGTGATGGTACGAATGATGAATTCCGGATTTTCCCATGTATTGGTGTAACAGAAATCAAAAGCGTCAATATTTTTGATCGCTGGGGTAATCATGTCTTCCAGGCAGATAATGTGGATGTAAGTAGTGGCTTATTCTGCCTTGGTGGTCTGGTGTTATGGGATGGCCGCTTCAAGAGCAAATTAATGAACAAAGGCGTTTATGTCTATGTCATTGAAGCAGAGTTCCTTGATAATACAACATTGACTTATCGTGGTGATGTAACGATACTACGATAAAGATTCATTATAATTGAAAAAAGAAGGCTCTACAGCTGTTAAAATTGTAGAGCCTTTTTCTTTTGCCTGTTTTCTATAGAGTAGAGATATAAAAAGTGATGTAAGCCAACTCAGAATGTATCAATAAGTGAATGAAAACCTTCCACTTGTTATCTCTACGGGCTCTCCAATTGTATCTGATCGTATTAAAGAGCCTTCAAAAGTACCCTCTATGCGGTGATTGAGGGTATCCAAAGTCGTAATTTCTAATATCACGGGCTCTTCTGAAGAGGCACTGGAATATAAACGATCACGATATCTATCCGAAATAACAAAATTGTTAAAATCTGCAGAGTCGAGTGGAATAGTAGCAGGGAATTCACCGGAGTATCTCATCCTTAGGATGAAATACTGATCAAAAGTAATGCTACCCTCCTTTCTGAAAGTCATTTGGCATGAAATATGTAAGCGATGGATATTCCGAATGGCATCATATTCATAGGAAAAATTAGGGGTATTTGGGATGCTGCCACCCAAAAAACCAGAGCTGGAATGTACGCCTAGAGGAATCCATAACAAATCATTTAAATAAAAGGCGAAGGTATCTCTTGTTTGGAAATGTTCTTCGCTAGGATAGGTAACCTCTACTTCATTAGTATCTGGATGTTTACACCCAAAACCGAGTAGCAACAATCCACCGATTAAAATTATGTATTTAGTCATAGCTTTATCCTTTATTTATGAAATGAGAAAAAATACTGATGTGAGCTCCCAAACCAATAAAACTGGATGTCATGTGCCCCGTTTCCTTAGAGCTGTCACTAGACGTAATATTTAAGGATTGTCTGCTTTGATTATAAGTACAATAGCCTCCTACTTTTATATGAAATGCCTTGCTATAATAGCTATACAAATCCAAGCCTACTTGTAAATTAACACCATGACCTCGTTCAAAAGCGTATTGGATATTCTTTTGAAAATAATCAGTACTGGAAATGAACTGCTCACTTATTTCAGGAAGCTTTTGGTTCAGATAACCCGCTTTGGTATAAACAGTAGCTACTGGTATTCCTTTCTTATCGGTTGATAGGGAGTAACTTATCCCTAAGTTGGTATGAAAACTTTGACCAGATTGCTGAGAAAAATGATGGGCTACTTCATGATATTTATCTTCCAAATTGTCATCATCAAATTTAATTTTATAGAAGCCTACAGATAGATAAAGAGATATCTTATTATTGATGATTTTCTCTACTTGAAGTTCTGGATTGAACCAGAAATTCTCATGAGGAGAAAAAGCACCAATGCCATTGAATCGACTATGAAAATTGTAAATACCTCTACACGAAAATCCTACGGTGTATTTAGCATCAAATACTTGCTCTTCAGGAGGCATTTGGATAATATTTTGACTATATGATAAATGCGTGCAACTTGAGAAAGCAATAAGGCAAACAACTATAGTAAGAGCATAGTTAGAAACGAAATGAGTTTTCATGGCTAAGGTTTGATGATATCAATTAATGTTGCGTATGACAAAATTAGGAAGGATCAGCTATGGATATTTTGCCCTTTTGGATAAATAAATATATTTTATTCTCTAATACGGAGATTACTGTGATTGTCTTTTAGATTATTTTGAAATGGATTTTTTTAAACAAATTGTGTATTTTTGTTTTGCAAAAATATGCATGCAGCTTTTAGCGTTAGAGAGTGTTATTTAGTAATTGAGGCATTTAAGATAAGTACTCATCAAATATGACCAAGCAGGACTTTACCCGACAATTAAAAAATATACAGGCTTATTTCCAGCAAAAATGGAATACCTTCTCTGGTTGGTATGCCCGCCACTACAACAACAAACCTGTCTTAACGGTAATCATGACTGCCTTCCTGGGGCTGGGTACTCTAGCTGGGCTTACATTGGTGACAATCAGTGCTTTGGTGTATACAGAGACATTAGGAGAATTGCCTGGCTATCCGGAGTTACAGGCTATTAAAAACCACAATGCATCAGAGGTTTATTCTGATGATGGGGTATTACTTGGTAAATATTATATTGAAAACCGCATTAATGCCGATTTTGAAGAAATTTCTCCCAATATTATCAATGCCTTGGTTGCTACCGAGGATGCTCGTTTTTTTGAACATAGCGGTATCGATTTTAGAGCAGCAATGCGTGTGCTTGTTAAATCTATTCTTTTATCCGATGAATCCTCGGGAGGAGGAAGTACTTTAAGTCAACAATTAGTGAAAAACCTGTATGGGCGTAAAGACTATGCCGCTTTTTCTATGTTGATCAATAAGATGCGGGAAATGATTATTGCCCGTAGGTTGGAAAAAGTATATGCCAAAGAAGAATTGCTGCGCCTGTATTTAAATACGGTTTCCTTTGGAGAAAGAATTTTTGGTATTAAGGTCGCAGCTCAGCGTTTTTTAAATAAGGCACCAGTTGACTTAAGTATAGAAGAATCCGCCATGTTGATTGGGATGTTAAAGGCTACTTCATATTATAGCCCGATTCACCATCCCGAACGAACAAAGGAAAGGCGAAATGTCGTACTTGGACAGATGGTGCGTTATGAATATCTGTCAGAAGCGGAGCGAGATTCTTTATCCGCCTTACCACTAAATGTAAATTATTATAAAGAAGGCAACAATCAGGGGATTGCTACCTATTTCAGAGAACATCTTCGCCACGAGATAGATGAAATTCTTAAGGATTATACTAAAGAAGATGGCTCCTCTTACAACCTATATACAGATGGCCTCAAAATTTATACAACAGTAGATGCTCGCTTACAAGAATATGCCGAGCAGGCTGTAGAAGAACACATGGCCCAACTGCAAAAAACTTTTTACAAAGACTGGAAAAAAGGGACCCCCTGGGGGAGTAACAAAGTATTGAAGCGAGCTGTGCAGGAATCTGATCGCTATAAAAAACTTAAAGCTAGAGGATTGAGTGAAGAGGAAATAGATGCTGTTTTTGATACTCCGGTTAAAATGCACATTTTTAGTTGGGATGGAGGAGAGGAGGAAAAAGAAATGACGCCCCTTGATTCTGTAAAATACTACCTGACGATTTTAAATACAGCCTTCATGGCAGTGGAACCATCTACAGGACTGGTCAAGGCATGGGTAGGAGGCATTAATCACAAATATTTTAAATACGATCATGTATTTGCGCGCCGCCAAGTAGGCTCTACCTTTAAACCGATCGTATACGCCAGTGCTCTGGTAAATGGAATGCTTCCTTGCGAATATACATCAAACGAACAAGTAACCTACGCGAGTTATGACAATTGGTCTCCTCGCAACTCAGATGGAAATTATGGTGGTGTTTATTCAATGGAAGGAGCACTTAGTCATTCTGTTAATACGGTTACGGTTGAGATACTAATGCGTAGTGGGGTCGATTCTGTAAGCGAGTTGGCTCACTCAATGGGCATTAGCAGTACTATTCCTCAGGTACCTTCTATTGCGTTGGGAGCAGTGGAAGCTTCCTTGTATGATATGCTTAAGGTGTATGCTACTTTCGCCAATAGAGGGCGTCGCCCCGAATTTCACTATCTCGATCGGATAGAAACCAGTGATGGACGGATTCTAGTAGCTTATGACCATCCTGATCCAAGAGTGTTCCCACAGGTCTTGGGAGAGAACGAATCGGATATGATGATTAAGATGCTAGAATCGGTTGTAGATAGTGGCACGGCCCGCAAACTGCGCTATGAGTTTGGTTTATACAATGATATTGCAGGTAAGACAGGGACTACCCAAAATCAATCCGATGGATGGTTTATTGGTTTTAACCCTGAGATAGCCGTGGGAGCATGGGTAGGGGCAGATAATCCTAGAGTACACTTCCGTTCAATGCGATACGGACAGGGATCTAGTTCTGCATTGCCAATAGTAGGGCGTTTTATGAAGAAGTTGTATCGAGACAAACAATACAAACACATCCGCTACGCTCGCTTTAAAGAAGCTGTAGATACCATACAAGCTTTAATGCAATGCCCGCCTTATTTTGAAGAAATGCCCATTCTCGCTGACTACGAAGAAGGCTACTATTATTTTGAAGATAGCCGCTCCTTATTGGATCGCATTTTTGATCAGCCATATAGAGATGAAGAAGGCCGCATCATAAATGTACCTCCCCAACGGCCTAATGAATCTGACAAAGATTATTTATTAAGAATTTTAGCGCATCAACAACGGCTGGAAGAAAAAGAAGGGCGCCGTGAAAAACGGAAAGAATTCTGGAACAAATTGCTCTTCGGCAAAAAAGAAGAGCAAAAAGAGCAGGAAAGGCCAACTACTGGTTATCAATACTATGAAAATGATGAACAATAGGTCAGCTTGAGGTTTAACGTTTACTAAACCTCGAAGGTTTAGTAAACGTGACAAGATATATAAGTGATAGATGAAGCTGACTTAAGTGTAAAAGAACTACAATGGCCAGAATAAACTATTGGGAAAAATTTGAAGGAGATATTTGTTATCATCTTTATAATAGAGGGATAAACGGTACTACAATTTTTACACAGACAAAAAATTATCACTTTTTTCTTCAAAAATGGACATAACTTATTCATCCATTTTGCGAAACGCTAGCTTATTGCCTGATGCCTAACCATTTTCATTTTCTCATACGAATAAACAGCATATCAAATATAAGTCTAAGACTAGTACAAGAACAGCAAACATCAAAAAGCGTATTGTTTACAGAGAATAAAATCAGCTATAATGATTTTTTAGAAGATCAATTTAAACGTCTGTTTTCATCTTATGCTTTAGCCTTCAATAAACAAGAAAATCGTACCGGGAGTCTTTTTCAGAAAAGATTTAAAAGAGTATCCGTAAATACGGAGAGCAAGTTATGGCATTTATTAGCTTATATTCATCATAATCCTATTCATCATGGTTTTACGAAAGATTTTCTTACATGGAAATATTCATCGTACGCTGCTTTGGTAAGTACTAAATCTACTCTTTTAAGTAGGACAAAAGTATTAGAGTGGTTTCACGAAGACCTTAATCAAAGTGTAAAAGCATTTAAAGAATATCATAGAACTTTTAAGTTGGATAATGGAATAGACTATTTAGAATAAAAAGTGGGGTCTTAATATTTATATCATAGCTTAAATCTTAACATTATCCGTTACGTTTACTAAACCTCAAAGGTTTAGTAAACGTGTAATAAAAAAGTTAAGTAGAATTTTGCCTGTATAATTCGTCTATATTGCCTCGGTCAACATATGAATTGACGCTAGTTTGGCAAATTTTTATTCTGTTAATGGTTCCTTTCATAGAAGAATAGTTTAGATATAGTCAAAATTTTATAATACCATCCAACTATTATTGGCGTATAGAAAGCATAACTCACTGTTTTTCAACATATCGATTCCATTGTCCAACCAAAAAAAAAGATAAAATTGGTTTTTTTAATAGGGGAGAAGTACCTACTTTTGCACCGATTTAAGAATACCTTCTAACGAAAAGGAGTGAGATAGTGGAATACAAAAAACTCTCCATGTTGATTTTAGCCCTTGTTTTTGGGGCTACTTTCGCCTTAGCGCAAGATCATGATCATGGTTCTCATGATGGACATGACCATGATACTCATGAAACACATCAGCCACACAATGATGATCACGCACATGCTGATGACCATGGTCACGGCGGTAGCTGTGGAGATCATCATGAAGATAGTGGGTATGACCCAGTATCCACTGTAATGAATCACATCGCTGATGCGAATGAATTCCACGTTTGGAAAGGTGTTCACATCCCTCTTCCATTATTCCTGTATGCTCCTGATCATGGATGGACTACAGGCTTATCTAGTATGTTCCATCATGGACATCAGGCCGTAGACCGTTACGTAATTAATCACGGCCGTGTCAACAGAGTAGCAGATGATAGCTTCCCTATGGGAGAAGTTCATATTGATGGTATTCTTCATAAAGTAGAAGAAGTAAACGGTAAAAACAAAGACGTATACTATGTATGTGCTAAAGGGGAGCTTTTCAAACTAGACCCTCCAAGTACTGTAGATGGTGGTTTCCTAGGAGGAGGTATTACGTCTTTCTATGATTTCTCTATTACTAAGAATGTATTTACTCTTTTCCTGGCTGCTATTTTACTCATCTTTGTATGGAATGCAGTAGCTAGAGGATATAAGAAAAATGAAGGAAAGGCACCTTCCGGGATTCAGTCTTTCTTTGAAGTATTCTTCGTATTTATTCGTGATGAAGTAACGAAACCAATGATCGGTGAAAAGCACTATGAGCGTTTCCAGCCATTCATTATGACTTTGTTCTTCTTTATCATGTTTATTAACCTATTGGGCTTAGTACCTTTCTTCCCGGGTAGTGCTAACGTAACCGGTAACTTGGCAGTTACGCTTGTATTAGCAGTCTTTACCTTCCTTGTAACCAACCTGAATGGTAAAAAAGATTACTGGGAGCACATATTCTGGATGCCAGGCATTCCTGGATGGGTGAAAATTATCTTGACACCAGTAGAGATTTTGTCTTTGTTCATCAAGCCATTCTCATTGATGATTCGTTTGTTTGCGAATATCTCTGCAGGGCACATCATCATTCTAAGTTTGATTGGTTTGACTTTCTTATTTGGAGATAACGGACAAAATGTAGGTGGTGCAGCAGGTGGTGCGTTGATTGGAGGGTTGTTTACAGCCTTCATGAACCTGATTGAGTTGTTGGTGGCATTACTACAGGCATTTATCTTTGCTATTCTATCTGCATCTTATATTGGAGCAGCGGTAGAAGAGCATCATCATGATGAAGCACATGCACACTAAAAGTAGTGTGTTTGTCAATTTATATTGAAAACGACTTTATTTTTTAATTCATAAATATCTCATACCATGGGAGCAATTGGAGCTGGTATCGCAGCACTAGGTGCAGGCATCGGCATCGGTTTGATCGGTAGCCGTGCAATGGAAGCAATCGCTCGTCAACCAGAAGCGGTTGGTGACATCCGTAACAACATGATTTTGACAGCAGCACTTGTAGAGGGTGCAGCACTGTTCGCAATCGTTGTTGGCCTTTTGGCAAATGGCTAATCAAGGCTTTTGCACCAAAACGAAATGAGAAAGGGTGGCAATACTGACAGCGGTTGGCTGTTTCGGTGCCACCCCTCTCCAGTCGAAAAAAACTAACTCAAGATATTTATCATGACTGAAGTATTGTTTCTGGCAGACTTTTCTGTAATCAAACCGGATCCAGGTCTTATTTTCTGGACAGCCTTGGTATTCATCCTTGTTTGGGGTATCCTTGGTACTATGGCTTTTAAGCCAATTCAGAAGGCACTGAAAAAGCGTGAAGATGATATCCAAGGTTCTTTGGATGAAGCTCGTAAGGCACGTGAAGAGATGTCTAATCTGAAAGCTGAAAATGAAGCTTTGATCAAAGAAGCGCAGGAAGAAAGAGCCAAAATACTTAAAGAGGCGAAAGAAGCTAAGGACGCTATCGTCAACGAAGCAAAAACCAAAGCAAAAGAAGAAGCACAGAAGATCGTTGCTAGTGCTAAGACAGAGATCGAGCAGCAACGCCTGGCAGCTATGACTGACCTGAAAAATCAGGTAGGCCTTCTTGCTATTGAGGTTGCAGAAAAAGTGCTTCGTAAAGAGCTTAAAGGAGATGCCAACCAGGAGAAGTTTGTAAATACCCTGGTAGACGAAATTAAGTTGAATTAAAAAGAAGAGAAGCAATCGCTTCTATCATTATTAATCGTAGGTAATTATGTCTGTACACAGAATTGCTTCCCGATATGCCAAATCACTGATTGAGTTGGCAAATGAGCAAAACAAATTGGAGGATATCACCGAGGATATCAAGTCCTTTCAAGGGGCATTGGCCAATCGCGACCTCTATTTGTTGCTGAAAAGCCCTATTGTCAGTGTTGACAAAAAGAAGCAGGTATTCAAAGCATTATTTGAAGGCAAGTTCAATGAAATGACATTGGCTTTCCTCAATATCCTAACCACTAAGGGAAGGGAAGCATATATGCCAGAAATTGCAGACGAATACCTCGATCAATATAAAAAGATCAAACACATCTCCACTGTTAAATTAACAACCGCAGAAGCCTTGACGGCAGATGCAGTGGAAGCAATCCGTAAGAAGCTGGAAGAAAGCAAAATGACGGATGAACATGTGGAAATCAAAACAGCCGTAGACCCTGAGTTGATCGGTGGTTTTGTGATCGAGCTAGAAGATAAAATATACGATGCCAGCGTCGCTAATAAGCTGGAAGAATTAAAGCGTGACTTTAGAAATAACCTATACGTTTCTAAGGTCTCAAAGTAATTAACAATCCGTTCAAACAAAAAAGCTGCAATAGCAGCGATAAAAATTTCAAGATATGGTTGATGTAAAACCTGATGAAATATCAGCAATACTGAAACAACAATTATCCGGCTTTAGCTCTACTACTGAGCTGGAAGAGTATGGAACTGTACTTCAAGTTGGTGACGGTATCGCACGTGTTTATGGCCTGAATAGCGCTCAGGCTGGTGAACTGGTAGAATTTGAAACAGGTGTTCAGGCTATCGTACTGAACCTTGAGGAAGACAACGTAGGGGTAGTATTGATGGGGCCTGGCGATGGTATTCGTGAAGGTTCTCGCGTACACCGTACTAGCCGTATTGCTTCTATCAACGTTGGTGAAGGTTTTGTAGGCCGTGTAGTAAACCCACTGGGTGATCCTATCGATGGTAAAGGTGAAATTGCTGGTAAGACTTATGAAATGCCACTAGAGCGTAAAGCACCTGGTGTTATTTACCGTCAGCCAGTAAACGAACCACTACAAACTGGTATCAAGGCGATTGACTCTATGATTCCTATCGGTCGTGGACAGCGTGAGTTGATCATTGGTGACCGCCAGACAGGTAAGACAGCTATTGCAATTGATACTATTATCAACCAGCGCGAATTTTATGATCGTGGTGAGCCTGTTTACTGTATTTATGTAGCTTCTGGACAGAAAGCTTCTACAGTAGCAAACGTGGCTAAAACATTGGAAGATAATGGAGCAATGGATTACACTGTAATCGTTTCTGCTTCTGCTGCCGATCCTGCACCACTTCAGTTCTACGCACCATTCGCAGGTGCTGCTATCGGTGAGTATTTCCGTGATACAGGCCGTCCGGCATTGATCATTTATGATGATCTTTCTAAGCAGGCAGTTGCTTATCGTGAGGTATCACTACTTCTTCGTCGCCCTCCAGGACGTGAGGCATACCCAGGTGATGTATTCTACCTACACTCTCGTCTACTGGAACGTGCAGCGAAAATCATCAACAACGATGATATTGCTCGCAATATGAACGACCTTCCTGAATCTTTGAAGGAAGCAAAAGATGAGAAAGGCAACTCTATTATCAAGGGTGGCGGTTCTCTGACTGCTCTTCCTATTATTGAAACACAGGCGGGTGACGTTTCTGCATATATTCCAACCAACGTGATTTCTATTACTGATGGTCAGATATTCCTGGAATCAAACTTGTTTAACGCAGGTGTACGTCCAGCAATTAACGTAGGTATCTCCGTATCACGTGTGGGTGGTTCTGCTCAGATCAAGTCAATGAAGAAAGTATCTGGTACATTGAAGCTTGACCAGGCTCAGTACCGTGAGCTAGAAGCATTTGCTAAGTTTGGTTCTGACCTGGATGCTGCTACTAAAGCAGTACTTGATAAGGGTCAGCGCAACGTGGAAATCCTGAAGCAGCCTCAGTATTCTCCGGCTCCTGTAGAAAAGCAGGTAGCTATCATTTACCTAGGAACAAAAGGCTTATTGAGAAATGTGCCTGTGAATAAAGTGAAGGAATTTGAAGAAGTGTTCCTGACAACTCTAGCACAAAAGCATCCTGAAGTATTAGACACATTTAAGTCTGGTAAACTGGATAAGGATGCAACTGATAAAGTAGAGGCATTGGCTAAAGAATTGTCTTCTCAGTACTCATAAGTAGTACTGAAAACAGTTTTAGCCTTTTTAACTTTTGATATTATTAGCAGTTAAACCTGCTGGAAATAAAATAGCGTCTAAATGGCCAACTTAAAAGAGGTTCGTGATCGAATCAAGTCGGTAAAAAATACGCAGCAGATTACTAAAGCTATGAAAATGGTATCTGCCGCTAAGCTGCGTCGTGCACAGGATGCCATCATCAGCCTGCGCCCATATGCCGACCGCCTGAATGTAATGTTGAGTAATATCCTCTCTAACCTGGAAGGAGATGCTCAAACATCATTAGGGGAAGAACGCGAAATCAAGAGAGCATGCCTGGTAGTAGTTACTTCTAATCGCGGTCTTTGTGGTGCGTTCAATACCAACGTATCCAAGTCTGCTCTTGAAGCAATGGAAACCAAATTCGCGGATGTAAAAGCACAGGGTAATCTGGATGTCCTTTGTATAGGTAAGAAAGGATATGAATACCTACGCCGACGTGTTAGCGGTGTAAATTTCAATACAGATTACATGGACCTGTTCAATGATCTTAGCTTTGATAATGTAGCTAAGGTGCCTCGTATGCTGATCAAAGCTTTTGAGGAAGGCCGCTATGATGCAGTATCTGTAGCCTACGGTAAGTTTAAAAATGCTGGTACTCAGTACACTATTACTGATCAGTTCTTGCCGGTACCAAAAATTGAAAAGGACGAAAATGATAATACAGTAGCGGATTACATTTTCGAGCCAGATCAGACTTCATTGTTAGAATACCTGGTACCTACCATTTTGCAAACTCAGTTCCAGAAGTATCTACTAGATACTCATGCTTCTGAGCATGGTGCCCGAATGACAGCTATGGATAAAGCATCAGAGAATGCTAACGAATTGCTACGTGATCTGAAAATCATGTATAACAAAGCCCGTCAGGAAGCAATTACCAATGAAATTCTTGAAATCGTTGGTGGTGCAGCTGCTCTTGAAAACGGCTAATATATATTTTTGTTTGAACGGAAAAATGCATCGTCCTGTCATAGGGCGGTGCATTTTTTTTAACACGTACCACTGATCTCCAGATCGGCAGCCTGATACTTTAATTCCAGTAGATCCAGGTCCCACCAACCCACGAAAATACAGCACCGACGAATCTTACTTCCAACAGCTTCGATTATAAGAGCGGATTGCTAAAGTTATAACCTGCACTACAATATTATCGCATCATTTTTCATCTAAATAGCTACAAGCAAAGTTGTTTCACCACTCACCACTCACCACTCACCACTCACCCTTTGCCCAACGTAGCTGATCAGCGTAGTTGGGACATCGCCAATCACTCGACGGAGCTAATAAGCGTAGTTGGAGTATCACCTGTCTGTACACCTCAAACCTCCATTAAACATTCTAAACCTTCTCCTAAACCAACCTAAACTTGTCTTGTCCTGAAATACATCTCTCCTAACTCCTCACCTGTCCATCCCCTTTAACCACCCACTTATAACTGGTCAATTCTCTTAATGCCATAGGCCCTCGAGCATGTAGTTTTTGTGTACTGATGCCTATTTCAGCTCCCAACCCGAATTGTGCTCCATCAGTAAATGCAGTAGAAGTGTTGACATAAACAACAGCAGCATCTACCCGTTTCAGGAACTGTTGGGCTACTTCATCATTTTCAGTGATAATAGCTTCGCTGTGTTTTGAGCTGTAACGAGCAATATGATCAAACGCTTCCTCCAGTTTTTTTACTGTTTTAATGGACATTTTCATGGAAAGAAACTCCGTTCCAAAGGAAGTTTCATTGGCAGGGTGTAAAAGTTCTGCAGGGTAGTGATCTTTTAGGGCAACAGTGGAAGCTTGATCAGCATAAATGATACACTGATGTTGTGATCCCAGGTCTTTTACCAATGTGGGAAGATCAGCAAGCCGTTCTTCATGAATAATCAGGCAGTCAAGAGCATTGCATACGCTTACGCGTCGAGCCTTTGCATTGGTAATAATATTTTTACCCTTTTCCAGATTTGCCGATTTATCATAATAAGTATGTACTATTCCTGCTCCCGTTTCGATAACAGGTATTTTTGCGTTTTTTCTTACAAAATCGATTAAACCCTGGCTACCTCTTGGTATTGCTATATCGATATATCCAACCGCATTTAGAATAATGGGTAGTGCTTCACGGACACTAGGGGCAAGATAACAAACACCTGCTAGCCCTCTTTTATTTACTACCTCATCAATCAATGCTTTTATAGCAAGATTAGAAAAATGAGCATCTCTGCTTCCTTTTAATACAGCAGCATTGCCAGATTTCAAGCAAAGAGAAAAGACATCAAAAGTCACATTAGGACGAGATTCGAAGATGATGCCTATGACTCCCATTGGAACGCTGCGTTTTTCGAGTAGCAATCCGTTGGGAAGCGTACGGCCTTCTAATTTTATATTGAGTGGAGAAGGAAGTTGTGCTACTTTTCGTATATCTCCGGCAATACCTTTTAATCTATCAGCATTTAAAAGTAATCGATCGTATTTAGGATTAGAAGGGTCCATACGATCCAGGTCCTGTTGGTTAGCTTGTAGGAGAAAATCTGTTCTTGCAACTGTAAGATCAGCTAGTTCTTCCAGCATTTCATTGATCGTAGACTCTTCCAACAATACTAATTTGCGGCTTGCGTCCCGAGTTTGTTCCAATGCTTTAATAATAGCCTGCTTGTCTATAGTAATAGTTGACATAATGATACTTGTTTAAAATTACTATTTAGTAGTGCAGGTTAGGGCGGCATATGAAATTATAAATCTATACAAATAGAAAGGAAATAGATGAATTTTTAAGGAAACTTATTGGAGAATCTTGCGGAAGGGGCATTAAAGTAGTATTATTGTAATACAAAACTACTTTTTAAGGGATTCCCGTTTCGGTTCGCTGGAACGGGAATTTTTATGCTTAGAGGTAAAACAAAAAAACTCGCCATCCGGCATATGCTTTGGAAGGCGAGTTTTTTTTCTTTTGGATTTAGTTTCTAAAACGCTTCTTTCAACAAATCAAAATTGAAGAAAAGAAGGATTAATAGAAGAATGCCTAGAATGATCATGGGATAAAGTTTTTTTTGAGAAATTTAAATAAATAGCCATCCTTCTCATGAGGGTGGATTGGCCAAAAGCTGTTCTTTTGATAGTGTTCTCTATTTCATAAGGCTTCCACCCAAAGCATGTTTGTCAAAAAACTTTGCACAAATATACAATTATTACCAACGCTCCGCAACAAGTGAAATGCATCATCAGCGACTTTTTATCAACATTGGCTTCAATGCCAGCAAAGAAAAAGGGAATTACTTTTTACGGTAATTCCCCTTTTTACGCTAAAAATTCTATTCCTTTTGACTAGAATGAAGAAGCACCTTCATTAGCGTCATTATAATTTTCTGTTACCTTATGCCAGTTGATTACATTGAAAAAAGCTTCGATGTAGTCAGGACGGCGGTTTTGATAATTCAAATAGTAAGCATGTTCCCATACATCAAGGCCAAGGATAGGAGTACCCTCAGCATCAACAACATCCATTAATGGATTATCCTGATTAGGTGTAGAAGTAACGAATAACTTATCATCTTTATCTACACAAAGCCAAGCCCAACCAGAACCAAAACGGGTAGCAGCTGCTTTCGCAAATTCATCTTTGAAATTTTCGAAAGAACCAAAATCACGCATGATTGCTTTATGAATATTCATACGCTCAGAAGGTTCACCACCTCCATCTGGAGACATAACCTCCCAGAATAGTTTGTGATTGTAGTATCCTCCACCATTATTTCTAACAGCAGTAGAATATTGGGATACATTCGCTAGAATATCTTTGATACTGGCATTTGCTATATCTGTTCCTTCAATAGCAGCATTTAGCTTCTTTGTGTAACCTGCATGGTGCTTTGTGTGGTGGATTTCCATCGTGCGGGCATCAATGTTTGGCTCAAGCGCATCGTAGGCGTAAGGTAGTTCGGGAAGTTTAAACGACATAGTGTGGTTTTTTAATTACTAATATTTTGTCTAAAGTGGTTGCTCTCTGATTTAAAACTCCAGAGAGTAAATTTTACCATTTAAACACAAGTGGATTCAATTAGTTTAGGCTTTAGTCAGGGTAGGCGATTTTTATATTATCGACTATACAATTATACAACTTTCTGTACCTTTGCGGTGATTATAATAAAGGGCTTTTTTTCAAGAGGGCCAGGCTTTTACGATCGTAAAAGAATTTAAAATCTATAATATATTCCATGGAATACAGAAAGGAAAAAGATAGCATAGGTTACGTAGACGTACCAGCTGATAAGTACTGGGGAGCACAAACTCAAAGATCTTCTGAAAACTTCAAAATTGCGGATAACCGCATGCCGATAGAGATCATACGTGCTTTCGCAATTCTGAAAAAGGCAGCAGCATATACCAACCAGGAAGCAGGAGTATTAGCAGAAGAGAAAGCAACACTTATTGCTCAGGTATGTGATGAAATTCTAGTGGGAAAACTAGATGATCAATTTCCTTTGGTAGTATGGCAAACGGGCTCGGGCACACAATCAAATATGAATGTTAATGAGGTGGTAGCCAATAGAGGACACGTGATAAAAGGTGGTGCATTAACAGATGAAAAGAAATTTTTACATCCTAATGATGATGTAAATAAGTCCCAATCCTCTAATGATACTTTCCCTACTGCGATGCATATTGCAGCCTATAAAATGGTTCTTGAAACTACTATACCAGGCCTGGAAGCATTGCGCGATACGCTAAAGGAGAAATCTGAAGCTTTCAAGGATATTGTAAAGATAGGCCGCACCCATTTCATGGATGCTACTCCCGTAACCGTGGGACAAGAATTATCAGGCTATGTTAGTCAACTGGATCATGGTATCAGAGCTATAAAAAATACGTTGCCACACCTGGCAGAATTGGCATTGGGTGGTACTGCTGTAGGTACTGGACTTAATACGCCTGAAGGCTATGCAGAAAATGTGGCTGCTCATATAGCTAAACTGTCAGGGCTTCCATTTGTATCTGCTGAAAATAAATTTGAAGCATTAGCTGCACATGATGCAATAGTGGAAGCACATGGAGCTTTGAAAACAGTAGCGGTATCTTTGATGAAGATAGGTAATGATATTCGTATGCTGGCATCAGGGCCTCGTTGTGGTATTGGGGAGTTGTTGATTCCTGCTAATGAGCCGGGCTCTTCTATTATGCCAGGTAAGGTAAATCCTACTCAATCGGAAGCACTAACAATGGCAATGGCTCAGGTGATGGGCAATGATGTTGCGATTAATGTAGGTGGTATGACAGGGCATTTCGAGTTGAATGTTTTTAAGCCAATGATGATATACAACTTCCTGCATTCTGCCCGCCTGATTGGAGATGCTTGTCAAAGCTTTAATAGCAATTGTGCAGTAGGAATTGAACCTAACTATAATCGTATCAAAGAAAATCTCAATAACTCACTAATGTTGGTGACGGCATTAAATACGCATATCGGATACGATAATGCCGCTACAATTGCCAAAAAAGCTTACAAAGAAGATAAGACGCTTAAAGAAGTAGCTATTGAATTGGGACTACTTACTGCGGAACAATTTGATGAATGGGTACGCCCTGAGAATATGGTATAATGCAAAGGCCGGATACTGCTACCGTCTTATATGTAATGGGAGTCTCTGGTTCCGGAAAATCTACTATAGGAAGAGCTGTAGCAGAAAAATTAGAATGGCCTTTTTATGATGGAGATGATTTTCATCCCCTGGAAAATATTGATAAAATGGCTTCCGGTCAACCGTTGAATGATGAAGATCGTCAAGGTTGGCTGGAAGCTATCCGTGCTTTTTCTGTTAATCATATAGAAGAAAGAGGTGCTCTCATAATTGCCTGCTCTGCGCTAAAAGAATCTTATCGTCATTTATTGGAAAAGGAAGTACCAGCTAGTGTGAAATGGGTGTTCTTATCAGGAAGTTTTGAGCTGATTAGCAAGCGGATGGAAGTACGAAAGGGACATTTTATGCCTCCTGCTTTGTTGCGTTCTCAGTTTGATGCATTGGAGATACCTTCAGATGCTATACAGATAGATATTTCGAAACCTATTGAAGAGGTGGTATCCTATGTTATTTCTGAACTGACACCCTGAAAAAAATGTTCGCTTAATCATTACCTAATCGTAAACAAGTTCTCTGAAGTCTTTATAAATACTCTTATTCTTTCATGTCTAGCATAGCACTCGATGCTCATACCGTAGCTGATTAAAAGCCTTTGTGAATTATTAAGACCTATTGAGGAAATTGTATCTTAGGTTGTTTCTTTAAAACAATATGAAGTTGTTTCAGAATGGCTAATGAGGTGATTGGAATAAGGTTTTTATACTCATTGAGCTTTTTTTGAGCTTCGTAGTGGGGCTAGGGAGTGATGAAAAAACGAAGAGGAGTATAAAAAGATATTTCTAGCGGACATTGAGATATTTTGAAACAACTTCTTAAAACACCCTAAGATGTATTTACCTGTCGTAGGCACCCTAGCAGGCATTCTTATCCTATTATTTCTTATCCTCCGGTTGAAAATTCCCGCTTTTATATCATTATTGATAGCAAGTATTATTGCAGGCTTTATTGCTGGGCAAACTGGAGATGCGATTATTTCGAGCATACAAACAGGTATGGGAGGAACACTAGGTTTTGTTGCTACAGTAGTAGGACTCGGAGCTATGTTTGGAGCTATACTGGAATTGTGCGGAGGTGCACAGGCTATTGCTCATTTCCTATTGCGTAGTATGGGGCAGGAACGAGCACCTTTGTCGATGATTATTACTGGCTTTGTAGTGGCCATACCAGTTTTTTTTGATGTTGCTTTTATCATTTTGATTCCAGTCGTTTATGCTTTGCAAAAGCAATCAGGTAAATCACTTTTACTTTATGCAATACCCTTACTTGCGGGCTTGGCTGTAACACATGCTTTTATCCCTCCAACACCTGGCCCGATAGCAGTTGCTGAAATTCTGGGTGCCAATCTAGGCTGGGTAATATTGTTAGGGTTTCTGGCGGGTATTCCCACTGTATTGATCAGTGGACTGCTATATGGTAAATATATTGCAGGCAAAATTCACCTGGAAGCTCCTGACCTGACAACAGAACCCCCTATTGATAAATTACCGCCTATAGCGCCTATTTTAGGTATTATAGCCCTCCCTATTTTATTGATTCTCCTAAGCACCCTGACGGATGCAGGTTTACTTTTGCCGAAAGGCAGCTCGTTGATACCTTTGATAACATTTGTAGGACATCCTTTTTCTGCTTTAATCATTGCCAATCTGATCGCCTGGTATGTGTTGGGAGTAGGAGGAGGGTATACGACCAAAGAGCTATTGGATGTAAGCACGAAATCTATGGCACCAGCAGGAACTATTATTTTACTGACTGGAGCTGGTGGGGTATTTAAGCAAATGCTGGTAGACACAGGTGCTGGTGAACTGATCGCAGAGTCGATGGCAGGCGCAGGTTTACCTGTCATTGCTTTTGCCTTTATTGCTTCAAGCCTGGTTCGTATAGCACAGGGCTCTGCAACTGTTGCCATGATAACAGGAGCTAGCCTGACTGCTCCGCTGATATTGGGTAGTGGTAATACATTGAGCAGCGGCGAACTTGCAGCCATAGTAGTAGCGATTGCTTCTGGAGCATCCATCCTATCTCATGTGAATGATAGTGGCTTTTGGCTGGTGAAACAATATTTAGGTATGACAGAAAAACAAGCCTTTCGCTCCTGGACGCTAATGATTACCATATTGGCACTTACTGGTTTTGTATGCGCGGTAGTACTCTATTGGCTTTTTTAAGATAAACTCACTACCAATAAGAAAAGGGAGCGAATTGATGGATCGCTCCCTTTTTATTACTTCATAGCTAGGAATTTGGTATAACCTGCTATTCTATCATCTCATTAAGAGGACTTCTCCACTTACCGTTACTGTAGAGCCATCTACCAATTCTACTTCTGCAAAGTATACAAACACATTAGGGTTAAGAAGGCTTCCTTTGAAGGTTCCATCCCAGGCAAGTGTTGGATCATTGGGAGGGCTATTGTCCCGATAGTGTACCTGCTCACCCCAGCGGTCGAATATGTGGAAGGAAATGATTTTACTTACCTGTACTCCTGTATAAATGGTAAATAAATCATTTCTGCCATCCCCGTTAGGAGAGAAAATATTTGGGATATAAATACCTTCATCTTTGCGAACAATTACAGATAACTCATCAAAAGCACTACAACCATTAGCGTCTATTACTGTAATGGAAAACAGCGTACTTTGAGTAGGCGTCACGGTAGTTGTAAAGCAAGAATCACAAGCAAGTGTATCAGGTTGCCAGATAATAGCGTCAATTTCACTTTCTGGTACACTGACATTTGCAGTAAGCGTAAGGCTTTCTCCTAAAACGATTTCGTTGTCACTACCTTCAAAATTGGTAGATAGTTGAGCTGTCAATTCTCCTGGCTCCAGCAAATCAAAACTAATAGTAGATTGACAACCAGCGGCATCTTCTACCATAATCTCATAATTTCCTGGTGTCAGATTGGAGAAAAGAGGACTACTGCTCAATGGTCCATCGTTGATTCCGTATAGATAAGGAGGAGTACCTCCATCCACAGAATCAATAGAAATTGTACCATCATTAGCTGCAAAACAACTAATATCTGTAAGGCTACCGAAAGGTAGTAAGAAGCTTTCATCAAGATCAACTATAACGGAAGCACTTTCTGTACAGTTATTAGATGTATTGCTAACTAATAGTGTATATGTGTCTGGTTGAGAAACTGTAATATTTGCTGCAGTAGGATTGCTAATAGGGAATCCATTAGCACTGGTCCAGCTATAAATAATATTTGCTCCCTGGCTAGTACCTGGGCCTCCAAGTATTGCCTCATTTTGAGCACAACTAAGTGTTGTAGCATCACCCGGATCGGCACTAGGCCGTTCTTCTATAATAACCTGCACCTGAGTAGAGGCATCCGGACAAGTACCTGGGCCTGCCACCAAATATTGGAAGGTATAAATACCTGGCGTTTGTAGTTGGGGATTGAAAGTACCAGCATTCATATCAAAACTACCCGCTTCCAGTGTAGGGCCATTCAGATAAGTCCAGCTACCTCCTGCTGTTTCGTCTTCCAGTAAATCTGATAATTGAATGATCGTATCTGTACGACTACACACAGTAACAGGACCTGAATATGTACCTGCACTAACCGGAACATCTACAGTCGTACTAGTTGCCGGTGGTAGGTTTACCGTACAAGCAGGAGCTCCTAGGTTTTCAATATTTGTAATAGCAAAGTTGGTCGTAATATCCAGTGTAAATGGAATGACCTGATCTGCCGTAACATTATTTAAAGTAACAGACATTCCTCCTACTGTATAAGTAATATTGTAAGGGCCACTTTCATCACCAGCAAAGCTAATTGTCAATTGAGAATCTTCTCCCTGGCATATTGCGGGAGTCGCTTCTAAATCTACTAACACATTAGGGCACTCGCTCGTAATGCAGCTCGCCTCTGCCATCACATCAGGGCAAGTATTGTTGCTCGTAGCAGTGACTATGATACTCGCCATTTGGTTTGGCATTAAGTTTCCTACTTGATAAGTCGTATCATTCAAGAAAGTTCCATCAGGCAAACCATTGAGTACTTCTACCTCATAGCCTGTAGCATTATCAACAGAAGTCCAGGTAAATATTACTGATTCGAGGAAAGCTTCGCAATCTATATTCAAAGGAGAAAGTGTTGGGTCAACTATTATATTCTCCTGTACCGTTTCAGAAACACAACCATTTTCAATCACTTCTAAACTGATCGTGTAAGTACCAGCAGTACCCCATTGTAGTTGATAAGGGCCTTCACCTGTGCCACTAACAACAGTAGCACCATCAAAATCCCAGTTGTAGGTAGCTGAAGATGATGCATTACCTGTATATGTTGCCGTCGCTTCATCCTGTACACAAATGTTAGGATCAATGCTGAAGGCAGCAGATGGAATTTCATAAAGATCAAAAATTAAAGTATCGCTTACAACGCATACATCTTCCGTCCAGGTGACAATCACCTGATTATTTGGACCTACCTGGCTAAGATTAGTTACCCAAAGCCCTGTGTCAGGATTGATAATACCATCACCTTGCCAGTTTAGATCACCATTGCTTGGGTCACCGATAATATTAAGTTGAAGGTCAATAGTATCAGCTTGTGCTCCAATACACTGTTGAGTAGGAAGCTGGATATCTAAAGTTAAGTCAGGACAAGGCAGCGTAGTACAATTAACAATAGTACTAATGTTAGGACAAGCATTTGCACTTAAAGCACTTATTTCTATTTCAATAGTAGTTTCCGGCAATAAGTTTTCAATTAGATAAGCAGTATCAGCAAGCATTGTGCCGGTGGGCGTTCCTGAAGCCGGTGTTACAATATAGCCAGTAGCATTAGCTATTGGGTCCCAGGTAATAAGTACAGAAGAGTAATCGGCATCACAATTTGCTACAATAGGTTCTAGAGTAGGATCAACCTGGACGGACATGGATACCGTATCTGATGGACAGCCATTATGTTCTACCCATGCCTCTATGGTATAATTGCCTACTGCATTCCACTGTAATTGATAGGGGCCAGCATCTGTGCCACTAATAATTGTAGCACCATCGAAGTTCCAATTATAAGAATCAACACTAGCCGGGCTTCCAGTATAGCTTATTAATGCCGTGTCTATTATGCATATGGTATCAGGTGCTACGAAATCAGCAATAGGCGTTTCGTATAGGTTGAAATAGGCTGTATCAGCAACAACACATACACCATCTATCCAAGTCGCAATAACCTCATTAGATTGGTTCGCTTGAGAGATGTCTGTTTCCCAAAGCCCTTGTGTAGCATCAAAAATTCCGGCACCACTCCAAACAAGCATACCATTTCCATTGTCGCCAGATAATTGAGCTTGCAATGGAATAGTATCAGCCACTCCTGAATAGCAATGATCGGCAATTGCTTGAATGTCTACGGTAACAGGAGGGCAATTGCTGGCAGCACAGCTTTGTTGAACACTTACAGAAGGACAGCTATTGCTGCTAATTGCGGTTACTTGAATGTCAACCGCTTCATCCGGATCAAGATTTTCAACTAAATAGCTGGTATCAGATGTCATCGTACCGGTATGGGCACTTAATACGTCTACCTGATAGGATGATGCATTCGAGATGGTATTCCATATGAAAGTAACAGAGGTGGTAGTCACCTGGCAGTTGATCTGTACTTCTTCTAGTACAGGCTCTACATTAATGATCGTATCTACTGTATCAGAAACACATCCATTTTCCTCTACAAATAGGCTGATCGTATAATCGCCAGGAGCATCCCATTCTATTTGGTAAGGGCCTTCACCAGTACCAGTGATGATTGTGCCTCCATCAAAATCCCAATTGAATGTAGGGGTAGCTGTATTAATCGTTCCTGTAAAGGAGACATTAGCAGTATCTATTTCGCAAATGATAGCATCTGCATTGAAGGCAGCAACAGGTGTTGCATTGAGTTCAATGGTAATGGTATCACTTACCGTACAGACATCATCTACCCAGGTTGCTATGAGTAAATTGTTCTGGCCTACCTGACTGGCATCTGTCACCCAAAGTGCGGTATCAGGATCAATAACTCCAGCACCACTCCAACTAAGTGTACCGCTATTTTGATTCCCCGAAAGGGTATAACTAATTGCCAGGGTATCTGAAATATTATCATAGCATTGCGCTGATAAATCATCAACCTCTAAAATGACATCAGGACAGGCTAAAGTTGTACAGCTTTCTTCAATCTGATAATTAGGACAGCTATTGCTGCTAAAAGCTTCTATAGAGATACTTACCTCTTGTTCTGCCTGTAATCCATCTATCAGATAGGAAGTATCACTTAGCATATTACCGGCTGGTCCACCATTAATTGTCTGTACGACAAATGAATCCACATTAGCTACGGGGCTCCAGCTGAATAATACACTGGAATAAGTAGCTTCGCAGTTAACTGCAATGGCTTCGAGTGTAGGTTCTACTACTATTTCTTGAGAAAGTGTGTCAGAAACACATCCATTTTCACTTACCCACAAACTAATAGTATGAGTACCTGCTTGTGGCCATGATACCTGATGTGGACCCTGGCCTGTGCCTGGTACCGCATTAGCAGTCCCCCAATCCCAATTGTAGGTAGCTGAACTAGAAGCATTCCCTTCATAGGAAATAGTAGTTTCATTGAGCACACAAATTGTATCAGGAGTTGCTGCGAAAACGGCTGTAGGGGTATTGTAAACAGCAATTTGGATAGAAGCATTATAAAAGCAGCTTCCACGTTGGTAGATTAAGGATATATTATTATCGCCAATGTTAGCATCCTGGGGTGAGAAAATGCCATTAGCCGCATCGGTGATTCCTGTACCTGACCATTGGAAAGATCCTGTGTTGTCTCCATCAGAAACAGTAGCTACAAGAGGAAATGGTGCATCCATTCCCACTAGACATATATCTGCCACGGGGTCAATACTAACTGTTATTTCAGGACAGGCGGCTGCTATACAAGATTGTTCAGTGACAATATCCGGACAAGCAGTAGCACTATGAGAAATAACTTGTATGCCTACAGTATCTTCAGGCATTAAATTATCAAAGAAATAGCTGGTATCAGAAGTCATAACCCCTGTTGGGCCATTAATGACAACAACTGTATAACTACTAACATCTTCCTGAGCATTCCAGAAAAAGTTGACAGTATTTTCTGTGGTAGCACATTCTATAACAGGGGGGGCTAATGGTGCTACTACGGTGATTGTATCACGATAAATAGGGGAGGTACACCCATTTTCTGTTATCTGTAGACTAATGATTTTCTCTCCATCTGTATTCCAGCTCACATTTTGAATCGTACTCTCTGGTGCATCCAGGTTATCTCCTCCATCAAAATTCCAGTTAAAAATAGGACTGCCAGTGTTTGTCACTCCTGTAAATTGGATGCCAATAGTATCATTAATACAAACACTGTCTATTAAGTTAAAACTTGCCTGAGGTATCGGGAGCAGATTGATATGGATGGTATCCATGCCTGTACAATTATCTACTTCATAAGTATAGGTAATTACATGAGTGCCTATTCCTGCTTCAATAGGATCAAATACGCCTGTATTGGTATCCGTAATTCCCAAGCCTGACCATGCACCTATGCCTCCGGTAGGAGCTGTTGTAACGTTAAGTGTAAAAGGCATTAATGTGGCTGCATCGAAGCATATTGGAGCAATAGAGTCAATTTCAACCAGAGGAGGAGTACAATCCAGTGTTGCACAACTTATAGTATCACTCATTACTGCCGGGCAAGGCATATTACCGGTCGCAGTAACAACTATTTGTACAGATTCGCCAGGTGAAAGTCCTGTAAGAGTGTAGGTAGTATCATTGGGAGTACTACCACTTTGACCGCTTATTACATCTACTGAATAACTATCTGCACCAGGTATGGATGGCCATGAAAAAGAAAGGCTGGAATTGCCCAGCACAGTACATTCTGGCATAGGAGTAGCTAATGGAGGAATCACGTCAACAGTCAGGATACTAGTATCTGAAGTACAGGAGGCTTCTTCCAGCCACAAGCTGATGTTATAATTGCCAGCAGTGGAAAAATCTAAAGAAAGAGGGCCCATACCTGTATCAGGAGTAGCAACGATGCCATCGAAATCCCAATGGAAGATAGTCGTATCATTGCTGGTGCCATCAAAATTGAGGGTAGCAATATCTCCTACACAGAAGCTATCTGCTGGTAAGGAAATTGCAGAAGAAAGTGCTCCTACCACCAGGATAGTATCTATTTGTGTACTATCACAGACAGGATTACTTACAGTATAACTAACAACATACTCGGCAGGGTTTAAATCGCCAGGATATATGATGGCAGTATCTATGCCATTGACTATCCAGGTACCACCTGTTGTGGCTTCTGGATTAAGTAAGCTATCCAAAATTAAAGGTTCATCATCTGCACATAAAGGAGCAGGAACATCCCAACTGGCAATAGGTTGGGGAAGTACCTCTATCGTATCTATGGCATCATTGGTACAGCCAGTAGCAATATCTCCGGCAGTGTATATTACTTCATGCAAACCTACCCCCAAATCTCCGGGATCAAATTCGGTAGCAGGGAGGCCATTGATATTCCAGGTGCCATCAGGTTCTGCATTATCTGTCAGCCAATCATCCATATCGATGGGATCATCAGAATCACAGACCATCTCTGGCCCTATCCAATCGGCATTAGGAGGCGGGGTTACTACAATCGTTTCAGAAGATTCTTCCATACAAGGGAAAACCTCAACGGAATAAGTAACGGTATGTACGCCTTCTCCTAATGTTAAAGGATTAAAATCAAAGCTTGGATCACCATTAACATACCAAAAACCTCCAACATCAGCGGATGGTTCCAGATAGTCATCTAGATTAAGAGGAAATTCTGTTACGCACATAGAGTCAGGCAAGCTGATAGAAGCATCTAGCGGCATAACAGAAACGGTGACCTGGTCAAAGTCCATGATTAGTGGGCTGAAGGTAATGTTGTCCATAACAAAGTCATTACCATTCCATTCTGTATTTAAATCCTGAAAACATATAGTAGCGCTTGTACTAGCACCAGATGACCATACTCCGGTAATTGGTTGCCATACTCCTGGGCCAATAGGAATCATAGCTTGTCCTACTGCTATATTATTAATGGTTGCCCTAATGAATGGTGGTGCTCTGTCCACTACGGTTGCTGCATAGGCAGTTAATTGGTAGTGGCTACCAGGAACAACAGGAATTGTTTGGCATAAAATATTTTGAAGCCCTTGAATATGCCCATTGACTACGAGCATATTCCCTTCACCTGTCAGGTCCGGAAAGTTTATAAAGTCGGTGTTTTGACTATTGGCATCGTTTGAGATTGCTAATTGAGCAGGCTCTGTGAGAGGCCCTTGGTCAACATTCGTCCCCTGTCCGTCAGGATTATACTGAGTAGTAAAATAACTGTCAAAGTCATCGTCAGCAAAATCTCCATTGACGAATAAGTTCGTAGTAGAGGGGGTACCTACTGTGACGGTGAAAGTGGTTGTGGTAGGCACAGTAGCAGAGGTGGCATTAGAAAAAGGTGTTCCCAAAAATTGTGCGGGAGACCATTCTAAATAAACCACATCTGGGGAGGTCGTAGCTACTAAAGTTACGGTTTCTCCGGGTTCACAAATCAGTATGTCAGGGCCTGCATCAACCGACATTAGGGTTGATGCGTCGTTGGGAGCTGTAATGCTGGGAATAGTAGCAGCAAAATATTGTAGCAATAATAGGGTAATGTAACTCGTCATAGTTTGCAATTTGTACAACTAGTAAAATGAACAATTAATTTTTTGCTCAAAGAGGGGAGGCATGTTAGCCTTTTGAGCTGGTAATACAATGATTAGGTAGATGTCAGTTAAAAGTGTATAAATCGTTTTCATGATTAGAAGGAAGAGCGCCTTAATTTATACGATTACAGTAATACCTTGGACGAGTAGCTTTAGTATCTGCAGAAAACAGAAAGTAAGCGCATTTTAGTACTATAAAATACGCCAACGCGTGTTGAGAACCAACACAACGTGAGGTGAATTTTTTCATTAGCTACCGATTCTTAAAACTTAGAGCTTGTTTGGGATTTATTAATCGGACTTATTCCACCACTAATCGGCTTATATTTTGTTGGAAGAACGCTCATTTAGCTTGCTCCTCCGCTAAAGCTACGGCGGCACGC
>JAKSDI010000066.1 GCA_022360175.1 Chitinophagales bacterium | reverse complement strand
TGCTGGTACATTGAAGAATGTAGTTGCACCTACTGTAATATCATAAAAAGCACCGCATTGATCGTTGACCGTTACATCAAAACTTCCATTATTTGTTGTTGGACAACTTGGATTTATAACATTTGAAATAGAGATTATTGGTGGTAAATCCAATACATCTGTACTATTAATAGTACCAGTTGTAGAAGCCGTTGTTGCTACTCCACAATTAGCCGTTACTGCAAAAAAATAGGTTGCTCCGGGAGTTAGTGTACCTGGTGCAATCGTTACAGATGTTGTTGTCATATTCACGAAATTCACTACAGGAAGGCCACCGCCATCCTCCACATCCAAAGTATAAGAAGTGGCAGCAGGTACAGGGTCCCAGCTGATAGTTACAGAACCGTCACAACCAGGAATGACCTGCACATTTGCTGGTGGGAAACAAGTTTGTGCCGGAACTATATTAATAAAAATAATAGCCTGATCACAATCACCAGTAGCATCGCAAATCTGGTAAGTAATTTGGTCTGTTCCATTATAACCTGGATTCGGAGTATAGTTTACAGTATCATCAGTCGGGTCATTTGGAGTGCCATTATCATTTACAACCGCCGTACCATTTGTAGGAGGAGTGATGATAGTTACAGGTATGGTACCAGGCCCATCCATTCCAAAATCATCATTGATCAAAGGATCAATTGTTGTTGTTGAGTTCTCTGGTACAGTTACATTATCATTAACAGCGATGGGCACTCCAACAGGTGTAGGAACCAATGGACACGAAAGCGAGAATGTAGCCGGGTTATTACCATTGTAAGTATCAAGAGCAGGATTGTTGTTGACACTCAATGACATTTGATTATTAAAATTTGAGAATAGATTCCCCAGAATAGACTGCTGGATAGCTCCATCATTCGTTAATACTTCTACATTGCCTCCCATACAGTCAGAAGGCAGTACAAAAGAAAATAATTCAATAGGTGTGCCATTCACCACATTCGTCAAAATAGGTGAGTTTTGCAATACTACCTGGTAAACATCATTGCCTAAGAGATCCGCTCCATTAAACCCTAGATTGCCATATAGAGTAGGAGTTATCAGTTGAACATCCCAGGAACCAGTGATGTTATTGAAATTACCAACTGCTGGGGCAATTGGGATTGAAGGAAGTGTTGCAGTCCCTTCCGGTAAAAGGAAGGAAAACACGGAAGTTACCATTGTCACATCATTAGATGTAAAATTGGGATAAGCTACAGCTGTAATCTCTAATGGATTTAGCCCCTGAACAAAACCATAAGTTACGTTTTGAGCATTAGATTGCGTATGGAGCATAAATAGAGACAAGGTGGCTATCACCCAAATCCTTAGTTGTTGAAATCGTCTCATTTTCAATCTTTTTTCTTTTTCATAAAAGTTTCGAACAGACCGCCTTCCATAGAGAAAGCAGCTAGCTTTAATAAATATTTTAGCTTGAATGCTTTGATAAAAGCATAGGTAGGACTGGACGCTATAATTACATTTCAATAGCGTGTATAATACGTAGCCCTCTTTCCAGAACTACTTCCGGCCTACTTAATCACTGAATCCTGTGCCTTAGAACGTGTTTAAACTTATGAAATATCCCCCTCAGTCCTGCGGCAGCTCCCCCGAGGGAGCACAGTACCTATATCTCCTCAAACAGGGTCGGCTAAAAGCGGGAAGGAATAAATATTAAGTCACTAAAGGATAATTTAACATCCTGGTTTTTAGCACCTTAATAAGAGCGTGTTTGGGATTTATTAATCGGACTTATTCCGTCACTAATTGGCTTATATTTTGTTGGAAGAACACTCATTTAGCGTAGGCTAAAATCGCAACCTTCCGCCTCATCTAAATCAATTAATGACAAAATCGTCTCAAAGAACAAATTCCCAAACATGCTCTAAGAAAAGTTCAAACCACTTCACGTTCTTAATTATTTCATAAAAAAAATAGGGCACTATCTATCATTCAATCATCAATCAATAAGTTACTTTGATGAATTTTTCCTGATATGTATTATCGCGATCACTCACTTTCAGAAAATAAGTACCTGGTACTAGATCTCTGACCGATTCAAGTTGAATTTTATTCTTCCCACTGGTGAGTTGGTATCCTTTTCTGTAGTGAATGATATTATTAACATCATAAATTTCGAGCATTACTTCTAAGAGCTTATCACTGTATAAATATACATCCAGATAATCCGTAGTCGGATTAGGCTGTAATTGCAAACGAGTAGAAGCATCTAATTCTATTGTACTGGACACCGCACCATTTAAGGGGCAATCCAATTCTGAAGTGAATGGATTATTCCCTTCGTATAAATCCCTTGATGGTTCATCATCAACACTCACAGACATTTGGTTATTAAAATTCGCCTGGAGGTTATTGATGATAGACTGTTGTATTGCACTGTAATTATTCAATATACGAATAGTGCCTTCTGAACAATCCCCTGAAAGTTCAAAAGTAAATAGCTCCACTGGCGTTCCGTCCATTACATTGTCTACTTCAGGAGCATTCTGTAATACGACCTGGTATACATCATTCCCTTCAAGATCAGCACGGTTAAATCCAACAGAGGAATATAAGTCAGATGTGATCCGTTGTGCACTCCATACTCCCGTGATATTTTCAAAACTACCAGCACCAGGAGCCGGAGCAATATTAGCAGTCGTTTCCATTCCTTCCGGGAGCATTACTGTAATTACGGCCGTAGAAATAGTCACATTATCAGAGTTAAAATCAGGATATGCGACTACTGTAACCCTAAAAGGATTATCTACATCCTGCTCCAGGCCAAAGGAAACTTTTTGAGCAGAGGCCGTTATTGGAATCCAGCATAGTGCCATAATGAGCACTAAGCAGTTTGTTAATTTCTTCATTTTAATAAATTGTATGAGAGAGGAGTTTGGGCTTTTAGCCCAAACCCTCTTAAATTATTATTAATTACCTGCTATTTGCTCAGGAATTACGAATGTCTGTAATTTCAAAATATTCACCGGATGACCATCTACATTATTAAAGATTGGATCAACATCGTTATTCTGGCCAGCATAGATACTGTCACCATTAAGATCCACATCACCAGGATGATATCCAGGGAAAATGAATGTCTGTAGTTTCAGAATGTTAGCTGGAGCTTGATCAATCTCATTAAAGATTGGATCTTTATCATTATCCTGACCAGCAAATACTACTTTATTATCCACAGAAGTATTGCCTGCCCATAGTGCGTAAATTCCATTAATAGTGATCTGTTCGAATCCGTCGAAGCTAGCATTGTTTTCCCAAAGCGGTGTAGCCAGATTGGTAAAGTCAACTATTGTACCATTCGAAGATAAAGCGATCGCTGAAGCAGTCATTGTGCCTAAGTGATTGCGATGACGAACAGCTACATAGAATGTTCCTGGTAGCGTCTGCTCGAAACAAAGTGGAGAAAGGCCATCTATATCCACCACATCACCATCTCTTTGCACCAAACCAGCACGAGTAGCGACTACGACTTCTGGGTCAACACTACTACGCAATTCAACAAACACCCAGTCTACGATCGAATTAGCACCATTATTGGCGAATACTGCTCCTGGATTAGCAACAACCTCACCTCCTCCTCCATTAACATGGGCAAAATCCAGAAGTGTATAAGGTTCTTCTGCTGGAATAAATCCACGTGAACGTAAATCATCACGCATCAGATTATCTGGGCTATTTAATAAAGCTCCCTGAAGCATTACTTTCACCAGTAATTTGACAGCCGTTGGATTAACCGTAATTGTAATTATAGCATCATCACAATCGCCATCGCTATCACATATTTGATAAGTAATTTGATCTGTTCCTGAAAAACCAGGATCTGGTGTATAATCTATCGTATCATCCGTTGGATCTGTAGGGGTACCATTATTATCTACTACTGCGGTACCATTAGTAGGTGGAACCAGTATTGAAATGGAACCATTGTTAGGACCATCAGTACCGAAATCGTCATTTGGCAGTGGATCTATGTTTATCGCTACATCCTGATCTGTATTAGCCGTATCATCATTGGCCACTGGACTATCGTCTGGGTCAATAGGTGTAGGGACGTCTTCTTCTGGATCATCATCATCATTTGGATCAGGATCAGTGCCATCCGTAGAATCATCTGTGGTATCATCCGGATCATTATCCGGGTTTCCTGTTGGATCATCATTCGCTGGTACATCTCCGCTTGCTATTGCCTGGTTGAGATAAGCATCCTGGCTTGGATAGAAGCGCAACTGGAAGCTAATCGTTACGGTCTCGCCAATGGCTAAAGTACCACCTGCTACTACATTGAGTAATTCTATATCTCCATCTCCATTAAATCCGCCATTAACACTCAATGGATCAGCACTATTGCTGGTAATCAACAGATTGCTAACAGTATATTCATCTGCTGCATCCAAGTTTGCCAGCGTAACATGAGTTCCAAATGCACTCAAATCATCTGTTACCTGAATATCTCCTAAATCTACCTGCCCAAAGTTTTCTACATTCAATGTAATGATCGTTGTGAAGGTACCATCGCCATT
>JAKSDI010000067.1 GCA_022360175.1 Chitinophagales bacterium | reverse complement strand
CCTTTTCATTTTTTTATCACTCCGTAGCCCCACTACGAAGTTCAAAAAAAATTCAAGGAGGGCAAAAATCTTATCCTAATCGACTCATCAGACATTCTTAAACAACTTCACTGAAAAGATGGGTAAAGACTTCGGAGAAGTCGGAAATTTATTGAAAAAGTTATGATGGAAATTTCGACTTCGAATGAAGTCGCATGTTATGTTATCGTGCGACTTCATCTGAAGTCGAAAGCTTTTTTGCCTAGACAAAAAAGATGCGATTTCTCCGAAATCAATACTCCAGGCTTACTTGATACTTGAGCTTGTACTTTAAAATTAATATTTAACCCGAACGCTTGTTTTTTTCAGACCAATAAGCCTGGATCATACGATCGGAAACCTGTAGTTTTTTTGCAGCCTGTTGTAAGTTGCCTGCCGATTCTTTTATAGCAAAATCTATAGCTATTTCGCCTACACTTTTCTTTATTTCTTTAAGTCCAATACCATCTGAAATAGCCTGGCTAATGGCTTCGTGAAAGCCATTTTCTTTCCATTCATCTTCCTGAAAATCGTATTGCTCCCGATCTGCTATAGGGAGATGCCCTAAAGTGATGACTCCAGAACCATAATATCGATAGGCGATTCGTGCTATTAATTGTTTAAGCTCTCGGACATTACCGGGAAAATCTTGTGACAATAAATATCGGATCATCATTGGGGAAAATGCAGGAACATCATTTTTATTAAGGCTTTGCTTTAAAAAATGAGCCGCCAATTCCAGAATATCAAATTTCCGTTCTTTTAAACTGGGCAATCTGATAGCACAGGTACGTATACGATAATAAAGGTCTTGTCTGAACCTTCCAGCTTCTACTTCTCCCTGAAGATCTCTGTGAGTAGCACTTACCAGTCTGAATTTTGTTTTCCTCCAGTGATTACTTCCTACCTTCTTATATAAACCTTCCTGGCTTACTCTCAGTAATTCCGCCTGTAAACGCATAGGGAGTTCTCCAATTTCATCTAGAAATAATGTGCCTCGATCTGCCAGTGCAAAGGCACCATCGCGGGAAGCAACAGCATTAGTGAAAGCACCTTTTTCATGTCCGAAAAATTCACTACCAGATAATTCAGGAACTATAGTTGTACAATCTAATAGTATCAAATCCTGTTTGTCGGGCCTTTTATCTAGTTCATGGATCAGGCGTGCTACCAATTCTTTGCCAGTACCGCTTTCTCCCTGTATCAATACCGGAACTGATGAGAAACAGGCAATTTCTACAATTTGGCGAAGCGTTTTAATCCATCTTTTACTACTACCTATTAAGTAATCAGTAATGGTATCAGATTGCATGATCCGTTTTATCACAGACCATCGCTGAAGCTTTGTTTTAAGAGTGTGGCTAAGAGTAGAGCTATCCTGGAAGCTTAAAACTTCTTCAATTCCCGTCTTTAATAACTCCCAAACTTTGAAAAAGGGGAGTGGCTTCTCACCTGTATACACTAGAATGAGGTTTTCGCACTGATCTAAATATTCACAAAGTAATTTTGTTGATGAGGATTCGAGAAGAGATTCATCCGCCAATAATATACCATATACATTTTCCTCGTTGCTTTTTTCCGAAAATGTAATATGTGCCTTCATCAGTTCTTCCGCAACCAATTTCAGGTAGTGATTATCGGTTTGTTGGCCCAGCTGTTGAAGCCAAACCTGAGGTTTAGGGTCTATTGGGGACATTCTAAGAAGTTTTATCCAAATGAAAACGTATAAAACTCCGGACAATGCGAATATGAACTACACCAAATGCTATCTATCTATTATACCATGTATACTTATTAAAAGGTACGGTGAATGATGATGATTTTTTTAACCATCATCATTTTATAACATAAATAGATATTTGAGGATATCAGCCCATCCTTAATAAGCCGTGGGGTATAAAGAGCGGCCACACATTTTTTTCTATAATTTAAGGAAAAATCACCTCTATTTTCATTTTTGGCACACCTTTTGCATAAGTCTTAGTGTACTTGATTTTGATTGATAAAAACAAAAAAAACAAATTTACTATGACTCTCAAGTTTAACTTCAGTTTCCTGTTTGTACTGATGGTAACCGCTTCCACTTTTGCACAGCAGTGGGCAAGCCCTTTGAAGGCTAATTTCCAAAATGGCCTTATTTACGCACAAATACCAACCGCTTCTGGTTCTATCAATATGATGGCTAATACTAGCGGTGGAGCTTATTTGCTGGAAAGCACAGTGGATGATTATGGATTACAGAGTGTAAAAAATAATGATGGTACCGAATTCGTAAAACTGGATGCATTACTAAAAGAAGCTGGGCTTCCAACCACACAACGCGAAATGACACTGGTAGTAAATGATAAAGAATCTAGCTTACAGCCAGGCATTCACGGAGAGCTCGGACAATCTTGGTTTGCAAATCATGTTTGGAAATTTGATTATGAAAATCAGGAATTGGTTTACAATGAGTTTTCACTGGCTTCTGGAGATGCAAGCACTGTACAGATTGCTTTTAAGGAAAACGATCGTGGTGAGCGCATGTCTAACCTACCATTAGTATTTGCTAGTATCGAAGGAGTGGATATTCCATTCATCATTGATACTGGTGCTAAAATGGAGCCAACTGCAGAAGCTAGTGCCGCATTAGGTACGTATACTGAAGAGCCTGTAGCGATGTCTTTCATTATCGACTTTATCTTTGAGCACTGGAAAACGATTCACCCTGAGTGGCAAGTAGTAGAAACTGCAGATGCTGAGATGGGTAATGTAAGCATGATTCAGGTGCCAGAGATAACAATTGCAGGTGTAACAGTAGGGCCAGTATGGTTCGCTTCTCGCCCAGATATCAACTACCTGGAGTACATGGCTCGCTTTACAAATATTCCAGCAATGGGTAGCTTGGGTGGAAACTTCCTAAGCAATTTCAACCTGACGATAGATTATCCTAATAAGTTGGCTAAGTTTGGCCTACCCAACCCAGAATAAAATAAAATGGAGGCTATATACCAATACGCTTTGAGAGGCCATCATACCATCTACTAAACCAGTGTAATAATAATCATTGGAAAAACGCCCGGAGTAATATACCAATACTCCGGAAAGTGCAGCGGAGATAAACAATGCAAAAGCTGTACTATAAGAATAAGCACTCATGGAAACATTAAGTGCAATCAAACAAACAAACATCGAGAGCGCTATATAAGCCATTTGCTTAGAGCGATTTACCCCCCAAACCAAGGGCAATGTTTTTACACCATTATATCGGTCTATTTCAAGATCACGTATATCAAAAGGAATGGTGATCGCAAAAATGAACAAAGCTCTTTCAATTGACATAATGATAACCACAAAATTGCCAGACATGCCCAATTCGCTGGCTGGCAATAAAACGGTTATCCAACTCCAGGCAACAGCTATTAGAAAGATTTTAACAAAATTGAAATCTCTCAATCTACGTTGTTTGCCAAAGAGAGGTACTACATACCCTATTGATAACAAACTTGGTGCTAAAACCCCTAACTGAAGGCGCAAAGGCATCTGAATGTAACAATACAAAGTTCCTAAGCCAGCAATCAAAGCATATAAAAAGATATGTGATTTAAAACGCTGGATAACAAAATACCTCCCACTACCTTTAAATGGTTGAGCTCGATTCAATCCAAACATTCGATGGACGGCATATAACAATAAAGTAGCGGTGAAAATAAAACCTAATAAAGGAGTCGCTTCTAAATGTCCGCGGAGCAGAAATTGAGTTTGAGCAGCCATAGCAAGCGCTGCCAAAGCAATCCAAAGATTACTGTAGAGAATAAGATCAATAAAAGCATTGATATGCCGCATGGGCACTACCGAAGTTTGGACAAAAAATTACTTGTTTAATATAGAGAATAGTCCAACGGACGATCTCTAAACAAGTTCTAAGTCTTAAAAGTACTTAAAGTTATGTCCGTTTTCAATTTTTTGCAATACTTCGTAAATCAAATTAATCACAGCATTTACATCATCTTTATGTGCCATTTCAACGGTAGTATGCATATAGCGAAGCGGCAAAGATATCAAAGCAGACGGTACGCCGCCATTGGAATATGCAAATGCATCCGTATCTGTACCTGTGCGGCGAGAAGAAGCCTCTCGCTGAATAGGAATTTCCTTTTCTTCAGCAGTATCAATGATCAGATTCAAAAGCTTATTATGAACAGCAGGAGCATAAGTTACAGAAGGGCCACTGCCACTCTTTACATCACCCACCTGCTTGGAATTGACAAGAGGAGTGTGCGAATCATGCGTGACATCTGTAACAATAGCCACATTGGGTTTGATCGTTTGGGCTACCATTTCAGCTCCCCTCAGTCCAACTTCTTCCTGAACAGAGTTGACAATATATAATGAGTAAGGCAGTTCTATTTTGTTCTCATGAATCAGACGAGCTACTTCTGCTATACAAAAACCGCCAATTCTATTATCCAATGCACGGCCTACATAATAACGGTCGTTTAAAACCATCATCTCATCTTCGTAAGTGATTACACAACCTACATGGATTCCCATCTTCAGCACTTCGTCCTTATCCTTGGCACCTACATCAATGAATATATTTTCTGTCTTTGGAGTTAATTTGGAATTTTCTCCATGGCGAGTATGGATAGCAGGCCAGCCAAATACACCTTTTACTATTCCATTTTTAGTATGAATATTGACGCGTTTGGATGGAGCAATCATATGATCTGATCCTCCATTACGGATTACATTAATGAAACCATCATCCGAAATATAATGTACAAACCACGAAATCTCATCTGCATGCCCTTCTATTACTACACGGAATTCTTTACCAGGATTGATTACTGCATAAGCAGTACCATAGTTATCCAAATGCCATTCATCTATATACGGTTTGATATAATCGAGCCAAAGCTTTTGGCCCGGTGCTTCAAAGCCTGTTGGAGATGCGTTGTTTAGATATTGCTTTAGAAAGTCTTCAGACTTGGGTGTTATTATAGACATTGTATAGCTTTGAGATTTATATTACTTGCTTCCAGGTCATTGTTTTCAACCGAGCAAATATAAATTATTATCAAACGATCAGAAAATAAGATTTATGATTATAGTGGTGAGCAAAATTATTTTAGTGAAATTCCATCACCACATCACTCTTCGCCCAACGGAGCTGATAAGCGTAGTTGGGACATCACCACATCACGATACCTTCTCACTCCATCCCTTCGGGTCTGCACTCCAATCAGATAGTGTTTTGCTCTGCACTTCTGTTATATAATTAGCGGATAGTGCTGCATCCAGCAAAGTTTCGTAATTGCTTAATGTGTCAAATGGACAATTGGCATTGGCGAAAGCCTGAACAGATTGTTCGAATCCATAAGTGAAGATAGCTAAAACACCTACTACCTCGCACCCGGTATCTTTTAATACGTCTACTGCTTTTAGGCAGCTCCCTCCTGTAGAGATAAGATCTTCAATTACAAGTACCCGAGTTCCTTGTTCTAAATATCCTTCTATCTGATTCTGTCTGCCATGCCCCTTGGGTTTAGGACGTACATAGGCAAAAGGTTTATCTAATTCGTTGGCCAATAAAGCACCATGAGCAATACCTGCAGTAGCAACCCCAGCGATGGCATCAAATGTGCTAAACTGGCCTGCCTTTTCGGCAAATGCATGGATGATTTGTTTCCTGATAGATGGATAAGATAATGCAATTCTATTATCACAATAAATAGGAGATCGAAGTCCACTTGCCCAGGTAAAAGGCTTTTGAGGATTCAGTTTTATTGCATTTATTTGCAGTAGGCTTTTAGCTATATCGGCAGCAACACTCATAGAAGCCGGTTTTTATAATGTAAAATGTGAATCTGCAAAATAACAAAGGACAAACGTATAATTATGCTTTACCTTTTATATGCTTCGAGTCATTAAAAATCGATCTTGCAAATTCATGTGACACAAACATAAGTTGAAAGAATATTCAAATTGACGGCAAATGTACAAAATATACATTAATGATAAGCCTCTTACGCTAACTACCTCAACAGCAGTGGGAAACAACCCTTCATCCGAACTGGAAAATATGGTGGCCCGTTATACCGGAAATCCAAAATCTGTCCTGAATTACCACGATCTATTAGAGAAGAATAATAAAATCCAAGGCTTAACACTTTACGCAGATGATATAGAGCAACTTTTCAGAGATTTCTGCAGCCAGTTTAAGGTTTTGGAAGCGGCTGGTGGTGTAGTTTATAATGAAAGAGGAGAAGCCCTGATGATTTATCGCATGGGAAACTGGGATTTGCCAAAAGGTAAAATAGAAGAAGGAGAAAGCAGAGAAATGGCGGCGATAAGAGAAGTAGAAGAAGAAACAGGTGCAAGTGGCCTGGAATTAGGACCATATATCAAGACAACTTATCATACCTACAGGAGCAAAAAAAATAAAAGAATACTTAAAGTAACTTATTGGTACCGAATGAAGGCTAAAGGTGTTGAATTGGTACCACAGCTTGAAGAAGATATAGAACAGGCAGTTTGGCGTTCAATTCCAGGCTTTATGGCGGAAAATCTTAGGATTTACGGAAATATCAAAGAGATATTAGAGGCTGAAAGGAAGACAAATGTATAGTGCTAAATTCGACTTTAACATTTTCTTAACACATAAAAACATATATCATTTTGAAACATAATTCACGAAAGCGGCGTATAACCAATAAAAATTTTGTGTTAGCTTCTTAGTCCTTATTAATCAGTTGATAATGTCTACTGTTAGCCAAAAAGTATCCTTCAATCCTGCCTTTAAATTTTTCACCTTACATTTATTCATTATATTTGCAACCGTTCCCAGTTACGAACGTGTACTAAATCGGATATGATCATGCAGCGGAAATTTATTCTATTCCTTGCTTTATTCTTCGCAGGACTGACTACCTGCCTCGCTCAATCTTCAGCTTTCAATGGTACGTACCAGGCTACAACTTCTACAACAGCGGCGGCTGAGTCCAATTTGTTGGATATGGATGACAACAATTGGTCTTTGTATGCAGATGAAGAAAATAAGTTGTACTACGTTGATTTTGAGAGCTTAAGTATGAATTTGAGCGACATCGTCGTTCGCCGTAAAGACGGAGAAGTCGTTCTACAGGATGATGTTTTCGAACTACCTGTAAATACGATTTACGAGATTGATTTCAATCAATACGGCGACGGAACTTACGAAATTGAGCTCCGTTCCTTTACCACTTCGCTAAAGCGTTCGGTTACAGTAAAATAATTAATCTTTATTTTATTGTTGATCTTCCTCCTTATGATAAATCTTTGGAGGTTGTATACTACTCTGTAGCCGGGGAGGCTATTGAATTATGCTCGTAATTACTTTATTGGAATAAGAGCATGATGGAAGAACTTCCCAATAGATTTCGCAGAATTTCACAAGCAATTACTAACTATACTGTAGGTTTGTAAGAGAACCTTTCAGACAGGGAAGGTCTTGGTTATTCTGCGAAATCACTCTAGCTTTCAGATCCAATAGGTGAGAAGGAAGAATTTACTTTTCTAAGATGTTTTGGCATGTTTATGCCTTTTCTTCTTATTTTTTCATTGCATTTTTCATCGTGCGAAGAATGTTCTGTATAGGGTAATCCTCTTCAGAGAGTACGTGTGTTTTGCCACTATTCTCTTCAATAATCAATAGCTTGGTAATTCGGGTCGACTGATTTGGATTGACGTAAGAAGGTGATTTATCTGCAATAATACTGGCATTCTTAATGTCACTAAATTCTACGCTCCCATAAGTGGTTTCTATGCCATTTTCATAAATGCTTACCGCGCTGGTTTTTTTATACTTCATGCTGCTCAATACTGCTGTACTGCCACTAATGGCAAAAGTGAAAAAGAGTAGCATAGAGATGAGCATCCGCATATTGTAATTTTCTCGACTTCCACCTTTTTTGAAATGCCATACAAAGATACCTAGCGCTACTAGTGACACTACGGTAGAGATGATAAAGGTATTGAAACCTCCGTCACTGATTGGATTAAAAATTTCTATTGTTGCTCCCATAGTTGAGTAGGATTTATATCTTAGCTTTATTAAATGATTTTATCAGCAATATGAGCGACACCCCTTCTAATCAATATTGGTTATTCCAGGCAAACCCCTCTGTTTTTCGATTAAAAGCAGCATTGAGATTAGGGGTTTTACGCACCTTTGCTGTAACGAGCCACAAAGATAAGATAAAAGCAGGTGACAAGGTTATCCTGTGGCAAACAGGAAAAAAGGCAGCCTGTTATGGATTGGCAGTAGTGAGTAAAGATCCTGATGTGAGAAAACCTGAGGCGCAGGAATTACCTTTCTTTAAAGAGGAACCAACATTAATAGAACGTGTTGAGTTACATATCGAATACAATCTGTGGAGTCAACCTATAAATAAAACAGAATTAGAACAGTTGGTAGCTGTGGATGATTTTCATGCGGGACTGCCAGGTACTAATTTTGTCGCTACTCAAGCCCAGTACGAGGCTATCGAACAATATGTTCTACAACAGGATATTGTCAACGAACCTGCTGTGGAATACCTGCCACGTGATGTGATCACTTACCCTTTAAATCAAGTGTTTTATGGCCCCCCTGGTACTGGTAAAACTTATCAGACAATCAATCATGCATTAGCAATTATAGAGGGCAGAACGCTGGATGAACTTGCCTTAGAGCCTCGTAATCGACTTCGGCAGCGATTCAATGCGTATTTAGAAGAAGGACAGATCGCCTTCGTTACTTTTCACCCGTCTTTTTCTTATGAAGATTTTGTAGAAGGTATCAAGCCAAGAACTACAGATGGCAATATACGATATGAAATAGAAGAGGGTATTTTTAAAAATATTTGCCGAAAGGCTACAGCCGCAGTCCGAGTAGCTGCCTATGAACTGGGTGAGGAGCTTGAAGAAGAAAATACCGCGACAGACTATCCTTTTATACTACCTGTTTTGCCAGCTCATGTGCTGGAAAAAGTTACCAATTATGTGCTGATTATAGATGAGATCAACCGTGGGAATATTCCTTCCATTTTTGGTGAACTGATCACCCTGCTGGAAGATGATAAACGAGCGGGATTGGAGGAAGCGATCACGGTCGTTCTACCTTATTCCAAGCAGCCACTAAGTGTACCTCCTAATCTTCATATTTTGGCTACAATGAATACGACCGACCGTTCTACGGAAGTGTTGGATATGGCGCTGAGAAGGCGTTTTACTTTTAAAGTAATGCCCGCCCGCCCCGACCTTATCCCACAACTCAATGAACCTATGGAAGCTGGTATTCAACTAGATAAAATGTTGGTAACCATCAATACCCGCATCGCACTTTTATTAGGTGATGACTATGCTATTGGGCATGCTTATTTGCTGGGGATACGAGATTTGAGAGGCCTGAAAAAAATATTTCAACAGCATATTGTTCCTTTATTGGAGGAGTATTTCTTTAATGATTATGGCAAAATTGGGCTTGTCTTGGGGCCTGATTTTGTAGCAGAAACCTCTTCCATTTCTGGACAGGATGCTTTCGCAAATTTTAACCACCCTTATGCAGGAGAATATGCTGAGAAAAAAAGCTATCGCCTGAAAGAAATAGATGGACTATCAGAAGGGGCGTTTATTCGTATTTACCAGAAAAACTACGAAGGCTAGATTCGCCTTTCTCATATTAATTAATAACAATCTTTGCACGTGGCGTTGTACTTTGAAGCGCGGATAAATACTTCTCTTCCTAAATCGGAGAAAAAAACGTGGTCAAATAAAAAAGACAATCATAAATTTCTGTATGACTTATATAGAAACGTTTGTCAATGCTTGAAACCTCGATACGATCTGCTTATTGAAATGAGCACATAGCATCGCGGGAGCATTTCGCGACGAACGGGATGAGAATTCGTGAAATAAGTGTAATTCGTAGACCCATCTTATTACAAATATACCAAGATCAAGTATGCTTATTAAAATGAGCACATAGCATCGTAGAAGCATTCCGCGACAAGCCTTCGTAAGTCCAAATCCAAGAGATCGTATTTTAATTCCATTCGTCGAATATCAATCCTACTTTATAAAGTATTGCAGTCTATTGCTCGATTATCATAGAAAAGGGAGCATTGGTGTATAATAATTCTATCTTTTTTTGCATTTTACCAATGTAAATGTCAAAGCCCTGAGACACCTATGATACAATTTCATTCTATCCTCTTACAAATTACTGCCGATCAGCATGCAGAACTGCTGGATCAACAGGAACGCTTCATCAATAAATTAGAAAATAAAAAGCAATTGGAGGTATCCTTTTTGGATGGCCTTCGCAAGTCGATGCGGGAGTTATTGGAAGCCCAAAGTGGAGTAGCAGAATTAATAGATAAAGCGAAAACAGAGCACCACCTTGTACAACTCAATCATTCGGACAACAACATACTCAATCTGCCCTGGCGATTGGCGGTAGAAGACATCCCCCAATTATTCATTACCAAGGGACTCCCTACAAGCAGTAATAGTGAATATGCTCTGCAACAGCCACTACCGCTTAAGGTACTGGTTATGATTTCTGCACCGGAAGATACGCATGCTCGCTTGTCTTATGAGGAAGAAGAAGAGCAAATCATTCGAGCTTTTGAACCACTCTTTGAGCACGGCTTGGTACAGTTAGACTTTACAGAGGATGGTTCCCTGCAAAGCCTTCAGCGTAAGCTAAAAGAAAACCATTACCATATCTTACACTTCAGTGGGCATGGCACTTATAAAAAAGAGCAAGGTTTTTTGGAGTTAGAAGATGAGATCACCATGCAAAAGCAATTGGTTACTGCTGAAGCCTTCGCTCAGGCACTAAATGCTAAACCAGAACACCTTCCTGCCCTGGTTTTGCTTTCTTCCTGCCAGACCGCACAAGGTGCTTCGGGTACAGAGTTTAAAGGAGTCGCGAACCGCCTGCTGGAAATCGGAATACCTTCTGTAGTAGCGATGGGACTAAGTATCAGTGATTATTTTGCCACTGTTTTTGCTGCTTGCCTGTACAAAGAGCTGGCAGATAAGGAACCTTTGTATCGAGCATTCAAAACGGCAGTCAATCTGACCAAGAAAATAGAAAAAGAGCTATCTCCTGACCCCAATCACCTGCCATCTCAATGGATGATTCCTCATTTGTATAGCAATGGGCAGGTAGAGCATTTGGCAGACTGGCAAGCTCCTCATACCCCTCTGGAATTTCATAACTACAAGTTCATCAGTGGACAAAATGAACTCTTATTAGAAAGACATGAAGGTTATCAGTTTTTGGGTAGAAGACGAGAGCGCAAAAAGGCTTTGCAACCTTTACTCAAGAAACAGGCGGTGCTATTAAGAGGACAAGGAGGAGTGGGCAAAACCTCTATGGCAGAGCACCTGATACAACGACTGGCATTACAAAATGGCCGGATTCATCCTTTTGTCTTTAATGAACATACAGCCAGCCTGGAAAATGTACTGAACGCCTTAAAAAACTATCTGCGTCAGCAGCATAAACGTTTTATTATTGATGCAGAAGTAGAGCAATTTTCCAGTAAAGCCTTTAAACAATTTTTATACCTGATTCAGGAAATTACCAAGTTATGTGATCCCATCTTTGTATTCGACAATCTGGAAAGCCTACAGGAGAAACCAGGAGGTACTTTTAAGGAAGTGCATCAGGATATGCGAGAAGTGATTGGATTTTTATATGAAAATAAAGTCTTCCCTTTGTTGCTCACTGGCCGCTACTCGCTGGAAGATTTTCCAGATGTAGTAGATATCAATCTCAATCAGGTCAGCTTTGCTGATTTTTGGAAAAAGTGCCAGCAATTGAATATTGGCAATTTGCATAAGCAAAAATTCCATGCTTCTAAAAAAACAAAGCAGGAGAGCTTACAACAGTTAGTACAGCGATTATACCAAAGCCTGGGAGGAAACTATCGCGCACTAGAGTTTTTTGATCAGCTGTACCAGCAAAACAGCATCAAAGCAGGCCATACCCTGGATACGCTGGATAGTTATCTGGAGCAATACAAAGATGATGTGCTCAATCAAATGAGCGAAAACCTGATATTTGATCAACTCCTGTCTTTATTAGATGAAGAGGCAAAAGAATGTCTGGGAATTTTCTATCATTATCGCCGCCCAGTACTACCTATGGCAATTGACTTGCAGGAAACGGGTATCAGGAATATAGATCAGGCATTACAGCAATTGGTCGCAATGACGCTTCTGGAGAAACAACAAAATATTAGGACTGTCAGGCAAGGGGCATTGACTTATTATTACCTCACACCGATTGTAAGAGGTATGCTAAAGCAGACTGATTTTAAGATAGCTGCATTTTCTCATCATAAAGCTGGTAATTATTACTACTACATAGTTAAGAATGTCAACCATCACAATTATAATGACCTGGAAGAGGCTTATCATCATTATTATTTGGCAAAAAGCAAGGAAAGAGTAAATGAGATAGGAGATCGTTTGTGCCAGTTTTTCCATGATATTTCTCAGTTTCGTATGAGTTATGTTTATGGAAGTAAGACAGAGCAATTACTACAAGAAGCAACTAATGATAGAGTATATAATAATCTTGGCTTAATCCATAATTTATACGGCAATAATAATGAAGCTCTTCATTATTATAAAAAATCACTGCAAGCAGATAAAATAAAAGGCGACCGTAAAGGAGAAGGCGCGACGCTGAACAATATGGCTACCAATGCATATGCAATAGGTGAATACGAAAAGGCCTTAGAATACCTGGAAAAGAGTTTGGCAATAAGTCAGGAAATAGGCGACCGTCAAGGAGAAGGCACGACGCTGAACAATATCAGTCAAATCTATAAAGTAAGGGGTGAATACGAAAAGGCCTTAGAATACCTGGAAAAGAGTTTGGCAATAAGGCAGGAAATAGGCGACCGTCAAGGAGAAAGCGTGACACTTGGCAATAT
>JAKSDI010000068.1 GCA_022360175.1 Chitinophagales bacterium | reverse complement strand
TGTTTGGGAATTTGTTCTTTGAGACGATTTTGTCATTAATTGGATTAGATAAGGCCTGAAAGAGCGAACTCGTAGAGCAAAAGTCTTGAAGACTTTTGAGCGAGTGAACCGCATAGCGGATGGGCTGCATATATTTTAGCCATCCGCGTGCCGCCGTAGCTTTAGCGGAGGAGCAAGCTAAATGAGCGTTCTCCCAACAAGATATAACCCAATTAGTGGCGAAATGAGTCCGATTAATAAATCCCAAACAGGCTCTAAATATCTATAAATATAATTGCTTTCCTTGAAGTGGTTTAAATTACAAGCATATACATTATATGAAAAGCCTAAATTTCCAGGGTACATGATCTTCTTTAAGATCCTTTCCACGTCTCTACTTCCATGCCCATTGAATCCCTAATCCAAAGAATTGCCTTCTAGATTTAGTTCCCTTAATATGATCTTTAAATTCTCTTGTTAGGCCTAAATGGAAAGAATATTGAGGTGATATAGTAATTTGTTCTGACCATTTAAAGTCATAGGCCAGGCGGCCACAAACTCCTGTATAGGATATAGCATTAAAGCGTTCTTCTTCGTTCAGGTTTTGAGTTCCACCTCCACCTATGATGTTCCACTTACTACTAGTTCCGCTGAAACGCTCATGAAGCAATATGGAGCCTTCGAATCCAAAATTTAAGTCAATCCGATTTAAAATTCTGAAATTCAGAGGAAAAAAGCCTAAAGACACAATGGATTTATTCATATTTACCCTTGTAATCGTACCCGAGCCTTTTCCGCCATTATAGTTACTTATTTTTCCACCGTATTTGCTATAACTCAAAGTAAATCGTACTCTTACAGAATCTATCATCACATTTTCAATTGCTAACCCCAGCCCAAATCCACCTCTATTGGAATAATTAGACAGGTTGTAGTGTTCATCTCTGTCAGGATCAAAAAAATTAGTTTGAATATAGCCTGTGGTAATTTCAGTATTCTGAGCACACAACGCACAGTTGACTAATAGGAAGAATAAGAGAGATAAGCGTTTCATATTTCTAGATATTAGTTAATACAGTGTACTTAAGAGCTTGTCTAAATTTACTAAAAATTTCTTTGCCTTCAAACAAGGGAAGTCAACAACACTGTTTAAAGTAAATACTTTGCTGTATAGGCTATTATTTTAAATAGTCCGTTGATGCCTGGAGACACCAACGAACTATTCAAAATGCTATTTTGCTTTGCTAAAATATAATATTGCTTTAAAGGCAAGCTCCTCTCTTACCCACGCCCTCTGTACTGATAAGTTCCTGCCTTCATTTGTTCGGCGACAGCCTCAAGCCTGGGAACAAATCCCTGAGGGCATGATTTGGTACAGGCAGCAATATAATCATTCATTTTGTCAGTGTCTTTTTGATAATAATGTGCCACAGCTCCAAAATACTGAAGTACCCAATCATCCTGATAAGTATTCAGGCTGCCTTTAATAAAACTAGCCGCCTCTTTATCCATTGCTATCTGCAGAAGTGCAGAAGAGAAATAGTGAGCTTCATCAACACTATAGTGCATACTTTGAGCTTCCTTTAACAATTCATTCAACTCTTGCTTTCGTTCCAGTTTGTGTAACAATCTGGCTTTTGTACTCATATTAGTCAGATTCTTATTGGCTGAAAAGCCTCCATAACCTCCGTCTATAGAACGCTCCACCCAGCTTAGGGCTTCATCTAAATTGGCATCGTGATCCAGGCACCAGGCGGCAGCATCATTCCATGCCTCCCATTGGTAGGTATTCTCTCCATTAAGTTCATAGCGCAACTTGGCCACCGTTGTTCCTATCAGGTCTACTTCTACTGTAAAAGGGATTTTTCTATCACCCCATACCAATGCAATTTGTACCGAATTGCTGGTTCTGTTAGTAAATTCAAAATTCAGGTGTTCTGAAAAAGCAGCACTCGTATCTTTTACTTCTACTTTCAACTCAACATCCTTATCCACATCCAGATAATAACTCCCCCAATAATTATTTACAGAGGCAAATAGAAGCGTATGATTATGACCATCAGGAATTATATGAAAACCATATTTACCTGCCTTCAATTTCTGGCCTTCAATCATTACATCATCACTAAAACTGATGGTCGTATTTTCATTAGCACCCGCACGCCAGGGAATAGGCTCTCCTTTCTGTGGGATTGTATTTGGGTCATTCCAAATATCACGGCCTCTTACAGATGGGCTATTGTATGCAATTTCAATTTGAGTAACGCCTATACGTTGTTGCTCCAATACCGGTGGGCTCGGCTGCGGCATTGTCAAGGTATGAAACTGGCTTTTTGCTACGCCTCCAAAGAACAATAAAATTGTGATCAGTGTTAAATTTTTCATTTCTTTTTTACGCAATGCTAAGGGAAATAGGCAGTGCGTGGAGGGACGATTATTGCTAAACAAAAAGTATATCGATAGAACTGGTTTATTTCTCTATTAAACCCATTTTCATAAAAACAGGGAACCTCACTTGCTTAACTTCACCTTCTTTCCATATCCGCGATATTTCTTCTGCTATTACTTCTACCGGGTTTTCACCTCCGTTTTCCTTTATATAGTTTTGAACACTCGACCATGAGTTCAGGTAACCAATTAGTTGGTGATAGCTCCAAGTTGCTTGAATAGATAAATCCTTTGGGTTTTCTAATTCTTTAAAATCAAATTCTATCGTTTCGTATTCCGCATCAATGTGTTTTCTTTCTTCATTCCAATAAGGACCAATAATTTCACGATAAAACTTACTAATTACTTCATCCAGGCCTTTCTCTATTTTCAATAGGCCATACCCCCAAATACAAATGATACCACCTACTCTCCCCACTCTTCGTACTTCTTTATAAAAACTTTGAAAATCGAACCAATGAACAGCCTGAGCAACCGTTATTAAATCGAATTGATTTTCTTCAAAATCTGTATTTTCGGCCCTTACAACCCGATAATCGATATTCGCTCTCTTTTCAGCTAGTTTTATCTGATTTTCACTGATATCCGTTGCTGAGACTTTCTTAAAGTGTTTTGATAATTCTTTCGCTACTTGTCCATTTCCTGTCCCACAATCCCAGCATTCATTCCGCTCTTGACACATATTCAAGATCACATCGTATAAATCCGTAGGGTATTCTGGCCTATATTTTTTATAAGTCGTGGACTGTTTCGAAAAGTTGTCTATTAGTTTCTTCATTCCTTTTCCCAATTTTGTAATTCAATCAAATTACCTTCAGGATCTCTTGCATAAACAAAAGTAATTTTGCCAACGCCTTCTACTAGCCTGGAGGTGACTTCGCCCGACCTACTTCCTCCGTTTAATTCCATCTGCTGTAGGACTTTTTCCACATTATCAACTTCAAAAGCTAAATGACCAATCCCCCTTGTATTAGGGTGAACAGCTTCTTGTGGTTCAATATTCTCATACTGATAAATCTCCAAAGTTGGCCCCTTTTCTCCATAACCTGGCAAGAGTAAATGAGCACCTTCTAATCTTGCATTTTCCACCCCTGTCCCCCTGGAAAGCCAGTCTCCCGATTGATTTCTAATGGGAGGAACAATTTTACATTCAAATATTTTTACATAAAAATGAGACAGTTTTCTCCAATCATTACTGATAATATTGGTGTGAGCATACCTCATATTCTAGAGTGTTTGCTTAGTGGTATATAATAAAAAAATCTTAATTGTATATTACTCAAACGTACTGATTAATTCTATTTTCCCAACTATATTTTTATTCATAACCCATAAAATCTATCCAGTATTTTATTAAACGCTGCTGGATTATGGAGCCATGGGATATGTCCACATTTTTCTAGCATATGCAGCTCAGCTGTAGGATAGCGATCTATTAGCTTATTCTTACTATCACCATAAATATCACTTTCTCCATAAGTAATGCAAATTGGAAACACAGGATCAACCATAGGAAGAAGTGGTTTATACTTTATGATTTCTTTTCGAGTCTTATTTATAGGATCGGAAAATATTTTTTCAAGTTCTTCTTTCGATGTTTCCTGTTTAATAAAATTGCTATGATAGTTTTGGTATACCTGTTTAAATAACTTTCTATAAGCCTTGTCATTTCCCAACCTGCCCAATAAAGAATTCCAACCCATTTTCATCCATTCTCCATTAGAGCAAGCTCTCTTATTATAATTCATCACCTCCATCTCTGTTGCTTTCCAGTTTTCATTAGTACCAGAGCTTGGGCTACATAAAAAGAGGCTTTTAATTCTAGATGGATGCTCTTCGGCATAGATTTGAGCATAAAGCCCTCCCCATGAATGCCCATAAAGGTGAAATTTATTTAGGCCAAAGAAGGCAGCAATGGCATCTATATCCGATATATAGTCATTCATTGTGTAACTACAATCTGAACACCTGGAATTGCCCGTTCCTCTTTGCTCAAAAAAAATGACCTGGTATTGTTCACTCAAAAGATTAGCTACCTCCTTCATTTCATTTGGCACACCAGGACCTCCATGCAACAGCAGGATGGTTTCAGCATCAGCTTTAGCATATATAGTGGCGCTTAAAGTAACATTCTGATTTTCTATATTTATGTTTTCACTTTCAGGTGCAGGTGATTGTATTCCAGCGTTGAAGAGTGTAATTGTTGTCATTAGCATTATCATTGTTTTTGAACAAAAATCCAACACATTCTACTCTCTTTCATTAACAAATGATAAAATGAATACTCATACCTAATTCTTAAGCACAAGTTTTGAAAATTGCCCTTGCTTCAATCGCACATCAATAATATAAATCCCCATAGGATAATCCGATAGATCTATCGTTTTTTCATTAAAATACTGCCCCATTAAAATACCAGTAGATGAATAGATAGATAAACTAAGTTTCTCGTCTTTAACCGTTAGATGAATAGCTCCACTTGTTGGGTTGGGATATATAGGTATGGTTTCTTTTTTTGCAGCACGCTCCTGATTAGAAGTTATTGATAAAGAGACATCATTGATAAGCATATACTGCCATACCTCTTCATATGGATTATTATTGAAGACATCTCTAGGTATTTCACAGTCTATTATTATATCAGAGTGAGGGTTGTATGCCGGATTGATAGGTGGTGTCTCATCACAAGTGTAATTGATATAGGTATCATAATCAAAACTTGTAGAGTCTGAATATAAGATATGTGTATAATTATAATCAGGGGAGGTATTATCTACATTAACAGCTTCTCCATAATTTCCTAAGCCAAACAAATTATAAATGGCCAATCTATTAGGCCCTCCATTTTGCTGATGGTAAAAAGCATAATAACAGGAGTCTGGTGTAATAGGAGTGTCATAAAACCAGGAAGGTTGATTTAGAGGAGTAGGTATATTTAAATTCACATCTGATGGGCAATTAAAAAACAAGACTCTGTTTACTATATTATCTCTAGCGATAAGTGCTGCATGCCCTCCTCCCTGAGAGTGCCCCGCCAAAGCAATATTTCCCCAGTGCAAACTCATTGTGGATACATCTATATAATGCTCCCAGCCTTTAGCAGGGTAATTACTCGCCAAATAATACAGTAATCTAGTCAATCGATTCAGGATGCTATTAGCAGTATCAACCTCTACTTCTTCACTTAAATTTGTACCATAGATTATTTCCATCCGGGCATTTTCTGAACACAAAGGGTCCGTAGTAGCCATTGTTCCACAGATACCAGAAATAGAAGTGGTATTTTTATAAACCAAACCAATAGCATGATATCCTTCATTAGCCGCAGTTTTGCAAAACTCGCTATAATGATCCTTGGGCCGCCCCCCTGTTCCTGGAAGAAAAACTAATAGCTTATTTCTAGAAGGCACAAACTGATTGACGAAGATTTGATGTTTCACTGTATCTCCTTCTGTATAATCCAGATCAATCTCAGAGTGAGTTGAAATGGCTGCGATCTCCAGATGGCTTAATTGCCCATGGCATAAAAAATGAAGCATAAAAGTGAGTATTAAAAATAATGGCTCCTTCATAGTTTTGCTTTTAGACTATTAGACTTCATTGACTACCAAAGGTTTAGAACTCACTTATACAAATTCCATCTAAGCTCGTACAATACTTTTTTCCGTCAAGTGTCACATTTATGTTGCCCCCAGGATATAAGTAGTAAAATCAGCCAAGTAGCAAGACGAAATGAAAATTTATCAATGTTCTCTATGCGAGTACTTCTAATGGTAAACAAACACTTGATGGCTAATCATCCATAGGGTTTAAATGAGTCGATAGTTTTGATTTTTTGTCAATTGCTACTTGGTCACAAAATGAACAAAAATGAAGAACACAAATTGGATAACTTTCTGCACTAAAGCATTTATTGTTAGCTTAGTATTCCTTGTTTCCTGCGAACAGGACAATCTGGATGAAACGACTTTAATCCCTTTATTCGACTGCGAAGGTGTTGAACTCAGTATTGGCGATTTGTGCGAATCTACTAATGGGAACGGTCACTTTGGAATTATTTCTGCTAATTGTGAGTGTGAGTTCGACTGCCCGGATAATCAGTGGATGATTGGAAATGATTGTATAGATGCGAACGGCAATGTAGGTACTGTGAATGCGAATTGCGAATGTGAAACTGGACAGCAGCTTGATTGTCCCGACCTAGGACTAAACATAGGTGATCCATGCGTAGATGCGAATGGTAATACAGGAGTAGTTTCTGCGAACTGTGAATGTGATACAGGACAACAAGTTGATTGTCCCGACCTAGGACTGAACATAGGTGATCCTTGTGTAGATGCGAATGGCAACACAGGAGTAGTTTCTGCGAATTGCGAATGTGAAACTGGACAACAAGTTGATTGCCCTGACCTAGGGCTTGACATTGGCGATTTGTGTGAATCCAGTAATGGCAATGGCCACTTTGGTATTGTATCCGCTAACTGCGAGTGTGAATTTGACTGCCCAGATAACCAATGGATGATTGGAAACGATTGTATAGACGAAAATGGGAATGTAGGTACTGTAAATGCAAATTGCGAGTGTGAACTGTAATACAAGTATTCACAAATGTTACTAATAATTTGGAAGGAGCCTTTTATACTCCTTCCAAATCTTTTAACCCTTATATTTCTATAGATTGCAAAATCAAATTACCATATCATTAATCTCAAAGTGCCTGGAAAAAGACAGGAAAGCGCAAAGGGAGTTGTACAACATACTATTGCCTTATCTAGAGATGATTGGTAAGAGATATCTGAGAAATGATCCTGAGTTAAAAGATGTATTGCAAGATAGTTTTGTCCATATTTTCAAAAACCTGGAAAAGTTTGATGTCCAAAAATCAAGTTTTAAAACCTGGGCAACTCAAATTACAATCAATAATTGTTTGAAATATAATGCACGAAATCACCGTACAGGTACTGTAGAATTAATAGTTAATCTGCATGATAAATCGATTGAACCGAATGCAATTAAGACGTTGAATAATGACGAATTAGTAGCATGGCTTAAAAAAATGCCCTTTCAATATTTCGAGGTTTTTAATATGTATGTCATTGACGGGTATTCTCATGACGAGATAGCTAAAATGCTGGGAATAAGCTCTGCCCTTTCTCGTAAAAGATTAAGTAGAGCAAAAGAGTGGTTAAAAAAAAGAGAAGGCATTAACAATCAATTTTCAGCAAGGTTCCTTAAAAATTAGTTGAGCTGTTATGGATAATATTGAAAAAGAAATAAAAGGCCGGCTCCAGCACGCAACCTCTTCAGGTAATATAGATGCTGATGATTTGTGGAATAACATTGAAAATGAGCTTTCCGGAGGCCAGAACTACAGGAAGGTATTGCTACTGATTTTTCTATCCTTACTTTTAGGAGGCGTACTGATCTCAACGGTAGCTTTCTATTATTCAAATAGTCGACCCAAACAGGAAACCAAGCAATCCCAGAACAAATTAGCAATAGAGCATAAACAGCCTACAACCATAATTCCAATTGAGGAATCTACTAATTCACACAACAAGGCCCAATCTACCAATCCACTCAGTAGTCAAGGAAAATTCACTGAAGTAGAACCTCAAAAATCCAATGTTATAGCCCCCAAAAACACCATCCTAAAAGAGCTTAATAGCCAAAAAATCAACACAAAAAAAATTATTACTCCTACTAAAGAACTCATTTCAATTGCTGAAAAAGAGGAAACTATTAACAAGCCAAGAACTGCCACAAGCATAGGCACTGTCCTCCCTTTAATGCCTATAGGAAGCTTGCTGAGTCATGTTACATTAAAGGAAAAAGAAAGCATTCCTTTGAACATATCCATTTATTCAGATTCTGTTAAGTCCGTAAACAAGCGTATTCAACTCGGCTTATTTGCTTCTTCTCATATCATCAGGAATCAATTCAAAACAATTAATGAAAACGGAGCAGCAAGAAGAGATATATTAAATGAAGGCTTTGACCCAATAATAGGGTATGCTATTTCAGCAGAAGCGATCATCCGCATCAGGCCCAATCTGCATTTTCAGACAGGCATTGCATATTTCCAGTCGACTGAAGAATTTAACCTAACTCAATCCTGGGACACAACTATCTGGAGAAACAATATACCTGATACAGAACTAATTAATGCTAAAGCCATTCGCAAGGTGAGGCATAATAACAAGCATGCGTTTATTTCTATTCCTTTAATGATAGGGCTACAAAGGCAAAAAGGTAAATTCTATTATGGCATAAACGCAGGTATAGGGCTTAACTTTCTTCAATCGCAATCAGGCAAAATCATCAACTCTAATGATTTAATCGTAGCCTTTAATGATGAGGAAGCCGCTAGTCTACCCCGACCATCTTTTGTTGTATCTTATAGACTGAATCCTTTTGTAGCTTATCAGTTCAATCAAAAATTCACCATCCAGATTCGACCTGATTTTAGCTATTATCCATATGGTAAAAGTTCATTTTTTGACATGAAATATGCCTCGACTTTCAGTGGATTGGGGATGGGGTTGATTTATAAGCTTTAGATGTCAAATTAATACGATTACTTATGCTGGTTCCCCATTTATATAACTGCCCACTCTACTCTAAAGCCCTTTTGAAGCTATCAGAATCCAGGACTTTTAGCAATTTGTTTTTTAGATGTGGCTTATCATAAAAGGGCGAATCTTTAAATAGAAAAAGGGATTGCCGTTCAAACTCTTCTTCCATATTGGCATTCTTTTCATCTAACAAGTCTCGGATTTTCATCTTGTAGTCCGCATTAAATACCATTTTTTTAGGATCAACAATACCTTCCTTCATAAAAGCCCGAGCCTTTTTATGGCATCTACAACTATTACTCTTATTAACCAGGCCACACTGATCATTCATAAAAGATAAGAGTTGAGATTTTGCTCTTGAAAGCTTCTGCCTGTAATTATCTTTAGACAAGCCCAATACCTCTGAAGCTATCTCATGATTAATTTCGAATATTGCTCCTATTGCCAATATCAATCGTTGTTCTCTATCCAGGCACATGAGCATACCTGCTGTGCAACTTAACTTGGTTTCCTTTAGAATCATTTGCTTTTCGGGATTACTACTATATTCTGTAGGGAATGGGCTATCCTCCATTGCTTCAAGGCTATTGCCATACTCCTTAAAGTCATTGATCAGAACTTCGCAATGCCTCTTTTTCATATTTAGAATATGATTAACAACTATGCGATATAACCAGGTACGAAATGCAGATTTTCCTTCAAAGCTTTTCAGGTGTGTAATGATTTTTATAATAACATCCTGAGTTACATCTTCAGCATCTGAAGTATCCAGCGTCATTTTCATGGCAAGATTGTAAATAAAGGAGTAGTGTTTGCCAATAAGCATTTCCAATGCTTTCTTATCGCCTTCAAGAGCAGCAGACCTCAATTCGAGGTCTGCCGTTTCTATATATTTTTGATCCAATAAACTGGCTTTCATTCTATCTGATTTGTACAAAAAATTGCATTATCATTTCCTGACTCATATCTATATGGCTTGCAAAATCCAAAAATAGGGGATCTTTTTCCATCTCTTTTTGTGCGAGATAACACTGCTCTGCACTTCCCCAACGAGCCAGGTCAATAAATTGAGAAGCCTTGTCCAATGATTGAACGGTTTGTACTTCTTTGAATGAATCATATTTTTTGCCTATATGATTCAAAACATTAATATGGGCCTTTTCATATTCTTTAAAATCTTCACTATTGATTTGAATCATAGCAAATTCTAAAACATCATCCTTACCCAATTCATTAAACTTCAATACACCTTCTTCAATCTCTGATACATGCCCGAAGTAAATTATTTCAGTGATCAAAGAAAGGTAATTAGCGACCTCCTCATTTTTAGATTTTTCAAAATCTTGTTGTGCTCTTTTAGCAGCCTCTAAGGAAGACCACTCTACGATATCCATAAAAATGTCCGAATATTCAATACTCTGAAAGGTCCTGGAGGAAATGTATCCGTCATAGGCCGATATATGTCTGATGGCAGCTTGATTAGCTTCTACAACGGCATCAGCGTCTTTCACTTTAAATACTGCGATTTCATAAACAGGGTTTTGATTAGCTTTTTCCATTTCTGTTTCTGTTCTGTGTTTAGCAATTGTTGTTGAATTGTTATTCGCACAGGCCACCAGTATTAACAGTGCCTGGGCTACAATTAAAAATGTCTTTCTCATCTTCTTTTTTAAAATTTGTGAGTTAGACAAGCCAGAAATAGAGGTGTGACAAAAGGGGATAACTTTTTTTGAAAAAAATCCTTGAGAGAAATTAGAGCTTTATTAAGGATCAAAATGAGAAGTTAGATAGTATTGGCTGCCATACGGCTCTCTGTTTCGCTACGATAAGTCAACATTTTTTTCCATGGTCCACGAATTGCATTTATTGCACAAATTATTATGATTTTTGTGTAATTCGAGTAATTCGTGGACCAGCCAAGCCTCAGTTTTTCACACTTGATAAACACTAGTGCTCTGTTAACACTGGAAAGACGGATAATCTGTGGTGCCTTTTGTGCTTACTCTTCGCTAGAGAACCTCTTGCATAGCGCTCTGCGTGTCGCTGAAGCTTTAGCGGAGGAACAGCTATGCACAGGAATCTCTACCTTCCCGTCTGCCAAAGTCTTGACGGCGGGCAGGGATTAAGCATAAAATTCACAGACACCTCACTCATCGTTTCAGCATTAAGAAAGCACTAGATTGTAGAGCAACTTTAAACGGGAATGTTATAGTCATCGAAGCTAAGAAGAGTAATAGAGAGCTAATTCTAACAATTAACTCTCTCTTTCATTTACTCAAAATACTGATGGTATTTTCCAAAAGATTGAGTAATTGCTTCAATAGTAGCTTGGGCCTCTCCCATTTCTTTTGACTTTCCAAGTTGACCAATCAAAGCCATATGAGGATGCAGCCACTTATGCAATTCATCATGGCTTTTACCATCCATTGTACAACTCTTTATAAGCTTAGCATTTTGGTCTTTTAATGCCTTTGCCAGCTTTTTATAATCGGTATCTCCTGCTGAGATATATTCCTTTAAGATCACTTCTGCCTGATTTATATGAGGCTTCATATCTTCATTGACTTCCCATTTTTGCCCATTGTTTAGCTCCAGTGGTGAGTCATCATGTTTCTGATGCTTACATCCCAAAAGCAGCAATCCCATAAAGGAATAAAGTAGTATATGCTTCATCTTTAGTTGTTATGCGTGTCATGTAAAATATTTATTCTCTTCGCCCTCAAAATAAGCTTTATACACTAAGAATGAACATATCATTTCGCATACAATCAGCTGTTTTTTGTCATTATCTTTTGCTGAAGTAAATCAAACATTCTAGCTGCTTTAGGATGGAGTAACAGTATATGAAACACAAGCAACAAAGCTACTCCAGGCATTAAATTAAAGGCCACCATTTTAGTAAATTCCGGAAAGGCTCTGCCGATTGTAATAGGTGCATTTATATCCCAATATTGCAATGGCTTAGCAACCAAAATCAGAGCCAATGCAATGTAATGTAAGGCATTTGCGATCACATGAACGATGTACTCATTATGTGGTAGCCCACCAAGTTTTTCCCGGCTATCGCCTTCAGCAATGAGATCAATGATGAGCACTATAATATCTAAAAAGACAATTCCTACAGCAATCAGTAAATAGACCCCTCCAAAATCGTATAAAAAAAGTAAATACAATAAAACTAAAAATGCTGCTGCTCGAATGGTGTGTGTCCAATGTTCAAAACGAGTTTCGGAATGTTTATGCAGTTTGAATTTCCACAGATGAAAATAAAAACCGTCAATGATGCCAATTAGGCCAAATAGTAATACGCTAATCGTAGCACTTAAAATAATTATCTGCTCCATAAGATTCATTTTTTAATAATGGCACTAAATTGGAGCAGACTTTTTCAGAAAAAATTGATCTACATCAAGAAGTAGCAAGTTCTTTCCTTATCCGACTAATTGTTTCAGGTGTCACCTGCAGATAAGAAGCCAAATCGACCAGAGGTACTCGCTGGAGTAATTCCGGTTCATTTTCCAAAATTTCCAGGTATCGTTGTTTAGCTGATTTGTCATTGATCAGGCGGGTATAACAGGCTGCAATGATATACTCTTGCTCCGCAACTATGCGCCCTATCTGCTGCCAGAAAGGAGATTGAGCGTATAATGTATTTAAATCTTCATACCTGATTTTAAGAATTTCAGCGTCCTCAATTGCTTGTATCCCAAGCTCACTAGGCTGACCAGACAGAAGACTTTGATAAGAAGTAGCAAAACGATTTTCTCTGCAAAAACAGGTGGTTACTTCCACTCCATCCCGCAGATAGTATATTTTAAATATTCCAGAAATAATGAAATAGATATGCCTGCAATAACCTCCCTGTTTCAGAATGTGATCTCCCTTTTTTATGTACTGCTTCGAAATATAGGGAGCTGCTACAGCATACGCTGCTTCTGTATAGTGAGGAAATTGGCGAAGGAATTGTTTGAATGTAGTGGCTTCTGTCATGTTTTTCTTACACCATTGATTCACCATTTGTTATAGAATGAATATCTTTTTTAATGCTTATCCATTCCCTTCATTAAAGTCTTATATTTTATAAAATCCTGCATATTATCAGCAGAAAGGCCCAGTGCTTTTTTGTAATACTCTTTAGCTAGTTGTGGTTTTGATTCAGCTATATGTATTTCAGCAAGACTTCCGTAAAGGGCTGCAGAATATGGATGAATTTCTACTCCATAATTCAACAATTTGATAGCATCCTCTTTTTTATCATTATAATACAGGATGCCAGCAGATTCATTGATAGCACCAACAGGTATTTCGAAATCAATATTATACTTACTATTTACTGCCTTATAATAGCGGAGTATCGCATCAAATCCTTGCAAACAGTTTTCCGTTGGTATGTAAAAGTCGGCTAAGATAAACTTCAGCCCGGTTGCCAGGCCAGTATGCATGACTTCTACATGTGATTGTTCAGCCACCTCAAACATGTATGTTAAATTATTAGGCTGTATAGAATCAATAATTGCCTGGTATTTTCGTAAACCCGGTTCTCTAGGCCCCTGCTCTGTATTCACATAAAGAAAAGTATTATCCTGAAATGCATCTTTGCCAACATGCTCTTTCATATAAGCAGAAGAGCGCTTGCCAATGCCACTTCCTGTGAGTATATATCCCTGAATCAAATCGGGTTCAGCCATTAGCATATAAGTGCAGATGCTTGATCCGGAAGACCATCCGTAAAGTATTTCAAACTCCCCAATACGATATTTTTCCTTAATGAATGGAAAAACCTCATTTTTCAAAAAAGCCACAAAGTTGTTGTAGGCATCTTCTTCGTTTAGGGTTACATACATATCCCGGCCTCTATCTGTATTTGGAATGCTTACCACTATCATATTGGGCAGGTGTCCAAATTCATTTGTTAGGAAATCTACAGTACCTTTTGCATAATCGAATATATACTCTCCATCCAGCACATAAAGTACAGGATATGCTTTATCGTTTTTTTCGTAATCACTGGGCAGTGCAACAGAAATCATTCTGCTTTCCTGAAGGTGTGATGAGTATAATAGGTGGTTTTCAACAGTGCTTTGTGCATAAACAGGTAGAACTAGCACATTGATGCAAAGGAGGAGAATAATAGTCCTTATCATGTTATTTTCTTTAAAACCCGGGTGATTATTAGAATATTTTTAGTTCCTTAACCTCTCTAAGGTAGCTCGATTATATCTAACCTTTGATATATTTTTCGTAAAAAAGAAAGCATCAAATGCTTTTGAAGGAATACAGCTCATTTCAAACTCCTGTCCCTGCATTAATTGTTCCTGTGAAAGCCAGGTAGCAAGCTCTTCAGATTTAGAATAATCATCTAAATTCATGAGAAAATAATCCATCGCTAAAGCGGCAAGCATCCCATCAATGGAAGATGGTGTAGCAGGTTGAAATGTCCTGTTCTCGTTTTCAAAAGTTCCTTCATCAAAAGCGGCTCCAATTGAGACTATTTCTTCCTTAAACTGTTGGCTTAAAATATACCCCATACCTTCAATTTTGGTGTCAGGAAACATCGACATGACAAAATCAGACTTGGCAATATGTACATTGTGTGCCCAGATAATTGTTCTTTGATTTTGCGCTATAATCCATGAAGATATTTCGGCCATTGCTCCATCTCTAATCAAGCCCATTTCTACCCTATCTTCTGATGAAAACATCTTATTGGCTGCATTTGCCGAAAATGCAAGTTGAGCAATCCAATCATATTCCTGTTCGGATGATTTTGAAATGTAGTCTATTTTATTATCTCGAATATGATTAAGCAATTCCTGATAATTGACCGCAAAGAGACCTTTTTCCTCTGTAGTGGCTTCTGCATAACGTTGTAAAGTCGTCATCCAAAAATTATCTTCTATAAGGTGTTGCCCAAAGTTCTTATTGCTTATCTGTTCGAAAAAAGAAGTATCTACCTCTCCGAGGTATTCAAATATCTGATTTAAGCCTTCATTTGGAGCAACAATATCGAAGCCATAAAAATTGACTTGATGCCCCGCCCTTTCATTATACGCTCTAAGCCATAGCAATAATTCTTTTATTTCCTCGGTATCCCACAAAAACCACCCAGGCATATTGGTCAATAATTGATCAATATCTCCATTTCCATCAAGTATAAATTCATTTATTTCTTTTGAGTATGGCAGGCTTGCTTCTAAAGCAAAGGTGGTAAAATTTAACTCTTCTACAAGGTACTTTATAAACCGAAGCTTCAATTGGAATTGCTCATGTAGGTCGTGCCTGCTCTCACCGAGGCACACAATTGAAGCATCTCCTACTATTTCCTTTAGCAAACTCAGATCAGCATGGCTCTCCGTCATTTCAAGAGCCTTAATTTCCTGGGTATTATTGATTGCCCATTCTCTCCATTGATCATTTTGCAAATTTGGGCGATTGCAATTTTGAGAGATTATTGATATTAAAAGCAGGATCAGCAGGTTCTTCATTTCATCTGATAAATGTCTATATTAATAACATTCATCAGATGTCCAATGTTGTTGTTATACTTTCATTTATACCCTTACAATCTAAACCTTACCTTAGCCTTCTACCCTCCTAATCTTGGCCCCCAATGCTCTTAGCCTGCCATCAATATCCTGATAACCACGATCTATTTGGTGGATATTGTGGATGATGCTGGTTCCTTTAGCAGATAGTGCGGCAATAAGAAGAGCTACACCTGCGCGAATATCAGGGGAAGACATTTCTATGCCACGAAGCTGATTTTTACGTCCAAGGCCAATGACTGTAGCTCGGTGTGGATCGCACAGGATGATACGGGCTCCCATATCGATGAGTTTATCTACAAAAAAGAGGCGGCTTTCAAACATCTTTTGGTGAATCAATACACTACCATGAGCCTGAGTAGCAATGACTAACATGATACTCATCAAGTCGGGTGTAAATCCAGGCCATGGCGCATCATAGATCGTCATAATAGAGCCATCAATGAAGGTCTGTATCGTATAGTCTTCCTGAGCAGGAATAAAGATATCATCACCATGAAATTCCATCTTTATCCCCATGCGATCAAACATACGAGGGATAATGCCCAGTTCTTGTACCTGTGCATCTTTGATAGTAATTTCTGATTGCGTCATAGCTGCCAGCCCAATAAAGCTGCCTATTTCAATCATATCTGGTAGCAGGCGGTGCTCCGTGCCATGCATCTCATCCACTCCTGTGATGGTGAGTAAGTTAGAGCCTATGCCTTCAATTTTAGCTCCCATGCGATTGAGCATTCGACATAGTTGCTGAACATAAGGTTCGCAAGCAGCATTATAGATTTGTGTGGTGCCTTTAGCTCGTACGGCAGCCATTACTACATTAGCAGTACCTGTAACAGATATTTCATCCATCAGGATATAAGTTCCCTGTAGGTTGTCGCCTTCAATAGAGTACTGTCTTTTATCCGATTCATAGTTGAAGACCGCTCCCAGTTGCTCTAGCCCAAGGAAATGTGTATCGAGGCGGCGGCGGCCTATTTTATCTCCCCCTGGCTTTGGCAGGAAAGCTTTGCCATACCGGGCTAATAAAGGCGCAATAAGCATGACCGAGCCACGAATACGGCTGGCATTTTTACGGAATTCAGGAGTCTGAAAGAAATCAAGATTTACTTCTTTTGCCTCGAATGTATAAGTGTCTTTTGCAATCTGTTCTACCGCAACTCCCAGGCCTCTTAATAAATCAATCAGACGATTGACATCCAGAATATTAGGCAGGTTAGAGATGGTTACTTTTTCGTCGGTGAGTAGTACGGCACATAGTACCTGGAGGGCTTCATTCTTCGCACCTTGAGCAATAATTTCGCCTTTCAGTGGGGAGCCGCCAATAACTTCAAATGCGTCTAATGACATAGCTTGATGATGGATTAAAAAGTAACTTCATTGTTTTGGCTTATGTGAAGAGCTAAAACTCAGATGATGAAGTTCTTTTTTGATTAGTACTGAATGATGTTGTTGTTACTTTTTCGTTTGGTGTTGCGAAGATAGTCCCGAAAGATAAGACTGCAAAAAGGTGTGTGTAAAATAATATAGATCACGGAGAACTTAGAGTTCTCCGTGATCTATAAGCTCTTACTCTATATCTTTTGCCAAGCGTTTAGTAAAACGCCTTGCACTCGGCCCATCCAAATGGTGAATACCGTCATTGTATTCGTAGGAAGCCCCGTCGGTAGAATAATCGATATATTGAGCACCATGGCGATCTGCGATCTCCTGCATTAGTTGATCAAAGCCATTCTTGAAGAAAACATCCTCTCTCCATTTTGCTTTAAAGCTAATAGGCATGCGTACTATCACAACTTTCCCATACTGGCTTAGGTATTCCACTGTACGTTCCAGATATTTTTCTCTGTTGGGAGAACGAATAGGCTCATACTGCATTGCCTTCAGGTCTTCTATATCTCTCAATCGTTTTTCTGGAGGAGTCGTACGCTCTATCCAGCCATTGCGGTGCAAAATATCAAAGTCTCTTCTTGGCTTAATTTTAGTGATGATAACAGGCAGTAGGGATTGGCGCCCGCTTATATTACGGATGACATATTCAGGATTTGGATTGCTATTCACCATCCACATATCATAAAATCGGAACGCCTCTTCTCTTCTACCCCCTCCCCCTTCATAATCTGCCAGGTTGCCAGGGTGTACAGACAAAATAAACAAACCAGGAGTATCCTCGTAATTGATCTTTCGCTTAATCAGATTCAGATATTCTTTCCCGTAAGGGCTATGAATCCCAGTAAAAGCCATATTAAGTGCTTTGTGCTCAAGTCCTAACTCTTCTTCCAAAATATCAGGAGAAATTCCCTGAGTAGCTCGTGAGGCACCTATGATCAGGGTTGAAGAACTATAAGTAGACTTCCAATAGAAGGCATCATTTTCAGTGATGAGCTTATGCAAATAGATGTAGTAGGGAATCCCTCCTAGCATAATCAGTATTAATAGCTTAAGCAAAAGTTGTAAATACTTTGGCATACTTTTATGGAAGATTATTAAAATTCAAAATAGATAAATTGTCGCTGCGGTGGTATCCCCATGTACAATATCATCTGCAGGATGATAATATAAAACAACCAACGTACCAGCCAATTCTGATCTCCTAATAGTTGATCTATTGTGCGCCCTTTAGCCCATAGGTGCACCACATCCATCAGCAAAATTAACACAAAGCTGACCAAATACTCTATAGGGTTGGTCACTTCCAGACTCTGATGTAATTGAATAGGGTGTATAGCAAAGCTATTTTTTATCAGGGATAATGCATCCGCAGTATCCTCTGCTCTAAAAAAGATGATAGATAAAAGTCCTAAAGGAAAGGCGATCATAAAACCTAAAGCAGAACGCAACCAGGACTGTTCCTTAATCCCCAGGCGATCATATAGTTTTTGCTTAGGTTTTTCCCACAACATTTCAACAGCAATAAAAAGGCCATTCAATGCTCCCCATATGATGAATGTCCATTCTGCACCATGCCATAAACCATTCAACGTAAAGGTAATGATGGCAGTTATCATTAACCAGCGATACCCTTTCCTCATTCGCGAAAGCGGGAAATAAATATAATCGCGAAACCAGGAAGTCAACGTAATGTGCCAGCCACGCCAAAATTTCTGGAAGGATGTGATAATGTACACTCTATTATCAAAGTTCTTGGAGAGTCGAATACCCAATACTCGTGCACTTCCTATAGCAATATCCGTATAAGCGGAGAAATCACAATAAATTTGAAATAGGAAAAAGAATGCAGCAATCCATATCACTCCGCCCTGATGAGCTTCGGGTTGAGCAAAGACTTCATCTACATACATCGCCAGCCTGTCTGCTATCACCAACTTTTTAAAGAACCCCCAAAGGACCAGTTGCAAGCCCGCACGTACCCGCTTATAATCAAACTTATAGTCAAAATGGAACTGTCCCAATAGATTGCGCGGCCGCTCAATCGGCCCTGCCACTAATTGTGGGAAAAAGGATACATATAAGGCATATTTACCGAAGTGCCGTTCTGCTTTAGCAAAGCCCTTATATACATCTATACTATAGGCCATTGTCTGGAAGGTATAAAAAGAAATACCGACCGGCAATAAGACCTCTAAATGGAAATTGTATATAGTATCGCCTGGTAATGCTTGATTAATGAAGTAAGCAGCCTGTTCATTGAAGAAATTGAAATATTTAAATGTAAACAGCAGGCCTAGATTGCCAATAATACTCAGCCAAAGGTAGGGTTTGCGTTCCTTTCGGCTTTTATACTGCTCCATTTTTAGTGCTACCCAATAGTCGAGTGCTGTAGAACCTACAATCAGGCCGATGTACCAGGGATTCCAGTACATATAGAAAAAGTAACTCGCTACCAACAACCACGCCCAACGATAAGTCCGTGGGGTCAGGAAATATACTATTGCCACAATAGGCAAAAACAGGTAATATTCCAGAGAAGTAAATAGCATAAATTTTCTATTCGATGTATTTAAGAACGTTCCAAGTACTAATCAAAAATCAAAATAAATAAACTGGTTTTGTTCAGGTACTCCCAGGTACAATATCAGGTGAAAAATGATCACATAAAAAGCCCAGCGTGCCACTGTACTTTGTTTTCCCAACCACACATCTATTCTTTCTCCTTTCATGAATATGTGCAATACATCCATCAATATGATCAGCCCAACAGATACAGCAAACTCAAACGCACTCACCAGTACAATACTTTGGTGTATCTGTACAGGTGCAAAATGAAAACTATTGCGAATAAGTGTCATTGCATCCGATACATTAAAGGCTCTAAAAAAGATGATAGATAAATTGGCCAGCCCAAAAGCAACTACAAAACCTAACATCCAACGCACTCTTTGAGGAACTTTAAAATGCTCATATAATCGTTGTTTTGGCCGCTCGAGATAGTTTTCTCCTGCGATAAACAAACCGTTGATTGCTCCCCATATGATGAATGTCCATTCCGCACCATGCCACAAACCATTCAACATAAAAGCGATAACTCCTGCTCCTATCAACCAGTGAATACTGTTATTCCTTTGTACCAATGGGAAATATACATAGTCGCGAAACCAGGAAGTCAGCGTAATATGCCAACCACGCCAAAATTTATTAAAAGAAGTAACCAGGTAAATTCGGTTATCAAAGTTTTTGGAAAGCTTTACACCTATGACCCGAGCACTACCAATGGCTATATCGGTATAGCCTGAAAAATCACAGTATATCTGAAACAAGAAAAAGATAGAAGCCGTCCACACTACAAAACCTTCATAACTGGCGGGCTCCATATACACCTTATTTACAAACATCCCCAGCCGATCCGCTATCACTATTTTCTTGAATATACCCCAAAGTATCAGCCGCAAGCCTTGTACGACTCGCTCATAATTAAAAGAATAATCAAAGTGGAATTGTCCTAATAAATCACGCGAGCGTTCGATAGGCCCTGCTACCAGTTGAGGAAAAAAAGTGACATATAGTGCATACTTACCTAAATGCCGTTCTGGCGCCGCATAGCCCCGATAGATATCTATAGTGTAGGCCATGGTTTGGAAAGTATAAAAGGAAATACCCACCGGTAGTAGCACATTCAAATGGAAGTTATAATCTGAACCCAGATCCAGATTATGCAGTAGCTGTTCAAGTTGACCACCAAAAAAGTTAAAGTACTTAAAAGTGAACAACAAGCCGAGATTAGCAATAATACTCAGCCATAAGAAGCGCTTCTTTCGCCTTTTATTATCCGACTCGTATATCTGAATAGCCGCAAAATAGTCGATCAGTGTAGAGCCTATAATAAGCAGGATGTACCAGGGATTCCAGTACATGTAAAAAAAGTAGCTCGCCACCAATAGCCACAACCAGCGGAAACGTACCGGGGTAATAAAAAATATTACCGCTACAAGAGGTAGAAACAAAAAATAGTCGATAGAGTTAAACAGCATAAATTAACGAGCTTGATACTGTTCGTAAAGATATTCTGCCAAAGCTCTTATCGTTGGTAATGCCCAGAAAGATTCTGCTTCTATCTGAAAACCTAATTGCTGGCTTAACTCTTCGGCCATCTCAGCTGCCTCTACGGAATCTAGCGGATAGTCATTATAAGCACTATCAGGAGTAATCGCTTCAACAGGCATTTTAGCCTTTGCTGCCATCTTGTGTTGCAGCCATTGTAGCAATTGTGCTTCATTTAAAGACTCATGCTCCAGCTTTATCACTTCTGTGGCCACTCTCACTTCTCTTTTCCACTCTTTCATCACACGCAACTTCCCATCCAACATCAACTGGCATGTTTGTCGGCGTTGGACTTTCCCACTAGAAGTCTTTGGCAAACTCATAGGAAAGATTAGAACAATACGAGCAGGTGACAACTCAAAAGCTTCTGAAATAGCCGCGCGAATTTTTTCTATCACTTCGTCAGGATTAGCACTACGCCACTCAGCGCGTCGTACCTCATGTACTACTGCCAATTGTTCTCTACCTTCTTCTTCTATATAGAAAGCTGCTCCACTATTAACTTGTAATGCTGGATGCGCCTGAGATACCACAAATTCTATATCATTAGGATAGTAATTGCGACCCCGAATAATGATTATATCTTTTATCCGTCCGGTAATATAAATCTCTCCTTCCAGCATAAACCCAAGGTCTCCAGTCCGGAGATAGCGCTTACCAGGTTCCTCTGCGAGATAATTATAAAAGACCTTTTGGCTTACTTCTTCATTTTCCCAATAACCGGTAGAAAGCGAATTGGGAAAATGTAACCATATTTCTCCCTCATTACCATCAGCCTGCACTTCTTTAGTATCAGGGTCAACAATTTGAATTTCTGCTCCCCTAACAGGCCGCCCAGCACTTACATGATACTTTTCAGGTGCTTCGATAGGTAGATCAGCCACACAAAGTTCCTTCACCTTGCCTGGAGCATCTTTGGGTGTATACTTACTTATCCCATCATTTCCTGTTACACTAACCACAAGAGTAGCTTCCGCCAAACCATAACAAGGAGTGAATATAGGAATGCTGAATCCACTGTCCTTAAATCGCTCATAAAAGTTAATGAGCGTATCCAGGCGCACCCTTTCTGAACCCGACACTACACTTCGAAGGCTACTCAGATCAATCGTCCGTGCCTGTTCTTCATTTATTTTTTCATAGCACAAATCATAGGCAAAGTTTGGAGCTATGACAAACTCTCCCTTATACTTTTCGATCGCCTTCAGCCATCGGATAGGTTTTTGAATAAAATGGGTGGGCGACATAAAAACACATAAAGCATTTTTAAGTATATAAGACATCATAATGATCAGGCCCATATCATGAAACATGGGGAGCCAATTGACTGCACATGCCATGTCATCCGGATAAGCTTCATGGCAACATGCTGCGTTTACTACCATATTGATATGCCGAACGATCACTCCTTTTGGTGAGCCAGTAGAACCAGAAGTATATTGTAAGTAGGCAATATCCTCTCCATCTATTTGGTGAAGCTGCCATGTTTTGCCCGCTGATACCACATCCTCATAAGCCATGATTGGGAAAGCAGAAAAATCATGCTCCATCTTAAACATATAATCTTTGCCCGATCGATCCGTAAGTATAGCGGCTGCATCACAGTTTTGCATAATCGCCTGCAATCGCTGCAAGTTTCTATTATTCCGAGGCGGGTATGCAGGCACTGCAATCACTCCGGCATAAAAACAACCAAACAAGGCAATCATATACTCCAGTCCCTGTGGAAAAAGCAGTAGTATTCGTTCTCCTTTTAAGCCTTTTTCCTGCAAATAACCTGCCACCAACTTTGCCTGTCGGTCAAATTCCTGATAAGTCAGTGATTGTTCATCATTTTCACCATCAGCGAGGTATGTCAATATTACATAATCCGGGTGGCTAATGGCTCTTTGCTGAATCAACTCAGCTACGCTATTTATATTTGAGTAATCATCCATGATTTTCACTATCAGTACCCTGCAACTTTTCGGGCTTTTTCATATAGTTTTATATCTTTCTTATTCCAGCGCTTTAGCTGTTCTAAGGTCTTTTCATCTAGTGGGGCTCGTTGCTTTTTTTTGCCTTTATTTAAATGTGGGATTTCAATTGCTGGCCAGCCCATCAAATTCTGTAACTGCTGAAGCCCCTCATCGTAGTTTTCTAAGAACCCAATGAAATGCAAGTCTTCCAGTGCTATACCTTTTAGAAACTTACTCATTCTATTGCGAGTATGTTGGCGTCCAGCATACTCTAACAGTGTTTCCTCGGTACGATGCGCATTAAGACGAGATACTTCAGGATTCAAATCAGGGCGTTCGAGCCTACTCTTGAAGAAATGGAAATTGGATACAACACGTTCTACAGGATCTCTCAGCCAACAGATCACCTTGGCCTGGCTCGATCTATGCAGGCGCTTTATCTCCTTATAGTAGAGATGCCCGTGAATAGCTCTTAATTGTTCATCTATACTATCTTCAAAACGGCGATGCTCCTTCATCACTGCTTCATAATCCCGCCTGCGATAATAGATAGATAGCTCATCGCCATACACCTGTTCCAGTATATTGTAAAAGGACTGTCCGCCCGTTTTAGGAATATGTATAGAAATCAACTCAAGCATACTCTTGCATACGTTTTTCTCTTAGTTCCAAAGCCTGTTCATAAAGGCGTACATCTTCATCATTCAGGGCCCTGATTTCATCTCGCTGTTTAGGTGTCACCTCATCATAAGATTTGCCAGTACGATTGTACTCGTATACTTCAAAGTTTTGCCAGTCGAGAATTTTAGCAAGGCTGTTCATATCCTCACTATAGTGTTTTTGTATCCCCACGAAAGTAAAATCTTCCAGTGCTACTCCTTTCAAGTATTTAGAAATTCGATTACAACTCATAGGGTCGCGAGCATATTCCATTAACTGGCGCTGCATCTTGATCAGTATATTCAAGCCTTTCGATGGCTCGTCTAATTCTTTAGCCAATATTTTTGATAAATAATAGAAATTGGAAATTACCCTTTCTACAGGATCACGTACCCAGGTAATGACGGGAACATCCTGATTTGGCAAATCGAAATGCTGCTGTAATAAAGGGTAAGTAAAATGCCCATGCGCTACCCGTGTCCACGAAGGTAACTGACGCTCGGTATAAAGTTCTTCATTGACTTTCACTACAGGCACCTCCAACTCTATATCCAGTCGTATAACAGCTTCCCCACCATACACTCCTTTGAGCGTATTGCGGAAGGATGTACCTGCCGTCTTGGGGATATGAATAGAAATGAGTTCGAGATCAGCTGCTTTTTGCCTTTCTCTCCAACGTTGGTAGCGATACAAATACCTGAGCATGGGATTGATATTTAGAAACGATCAAAAAATAACTGTTCGAATTCACTAATTCCTGAGTGCTAAAAGCCCTGTTTGAGAAGAATTTGTAAAAAAGTTGTTCTTTGATTTATATCGAATGTGCAAAAGTAGCTTATTTAAGTATAATCGAGAAATCTTCAGTACTTAACGACACTAGCTATATTCTGCCAGGCGTTTTTCTCTCAATGCCAGTACTTGCTCATAGATGCGTACATCCTCATCATTTAGTGCCCGAATTTCGTCTATCTGTTGGGGTGTTATCCCATCATAAGACTTGCCTGTTCGATTGTGTTGATATTCCTTAAAACCATCCCATTCCAGTATTTTAGCGAGGTGATTGAGATCTTCACTATAATAATCCTGTACTCCAATAAAGCTGAATTCTTCCAGAGGAATGCCTTTAAAAAAGTGTGCCATGCGATTGCGACTCTTAGGCGTACGGGCATATTCTATAAGTGATCGCTGCATTTTTGCCAATATATTGAGTCCTTTAGATGATTCATCCAATTCTTCTGCCAGGCGCTTGCTTAAATAATGATAATGAGAAATCACTCGCTCCACCGGGTCCCGTGCCCAGGTAATAACGGGAATATTGCGATCAGGTAAATCGAAGTGTTGTTGCAGTAAAGGATAATTAAAATGTCCATGAGCTACGCGTGTCCAGGGAGGTAAATGTCGTTCCTGGTAATGCACTTCATTGACTAAAACGGTAGGGCCTTTCACTTTAATATCTAAGCGAACAACCGCTTCTTGCCCATATATCTTTTTTAGCGTATGCCGAAAGGAGGTGCCCGCTGTTTTGGGTATATGGATAGAAATCAATTCAAGATCAGCCTTCTGTTGCCGTTCTTTCCACCGTTGGAAGCGAGATAAATACCTAAGCATGGGATCAACATTTAACTTCAAAAGTAGCTTATTTAGAAATAATGGAGAAACGGAATAGCAGTTACAATCATTGGAATTATACTATTTTCGCCGAAGAAAAATGTAAAATGTAAAAGGAAGGTTCAAGCCATTTACATTTTATATTAAATATTCTGCTGTTTTACAGTTCAAATATTATTCCTATGATCTGGCTGGCTTCCTTTCCTCGTTCAGGTAATACTTTTTTTCGAAATATTCTGTATCAGGTGTATGGACTGGAATCCAGTACCTTTCATCGTGACCCCCACTATCCAGTCATTGAAAATTACCAGGATTTTCCTTTTGTAAAAACGCACCTGCTCCCTGCCGATCTGGTTCCAGCAGATGCTTCTATCAAAAAAGTATATCTGGTACGAGATGGCCGGGATGCAATGGTTTCCATGGCGCATCACAAAAAAGACATTATATATCCAGATACTGATTTTTACAACAACCTATTGGAAAGTATACTAGGACTGGAGGATGTTGACTTTGGTGGCTGGTCCGAAAATGTGAAGCAGTGGGCTAATGTAGCAGATATCATTATCCGTTATGAAGACCTAATCAAAGATCCTATTGGGCAGGTAGAACGCTTACGCGAAATAATGGATCTTCCGAAACCTGACCTTGAAAAGCTACCTACTTTCAAAAAACTAAAATTTGGTGATCCTAAATATGGTGGTGAACGAGGGAAGCAGGATAAGGCATTCCGCAGAGGCAAATCCGGTTCCTGGAAAGACGAGATGCCTCCTGAACTAGAACAACTATTCTGGGAGTTGCACGGCGATGCAATGAATATGGTGGGATATCAACGAGCACAGGAAACTTCTTTTACAATACCTGAGCGTCCTTACCGGATATTGATGGAAGCAGATAAGGTCTTGGCAGAGCAGATGGATGGCGTAAAACGCTATCAGGAAGAGCTAATTCATGGTTTTCTGGCATTCCAGTCACGGCAACCGGGCAAGTGGCAAATAGATTTCCTGCTGCGCGATAAAATTGTTTCTATTCTGGAAGTCGTACAAGAGATCAACAAGCAAAGAGTAAAAACGCGGGGATTAAGGAGTAAGGAAGGCATTCCCGAAAATGTGTATGGTTATGAACGCATGCTGCTACAGTTTAAAAATCAGCTCAAACAAAGCCTTCCTAAGTCTATTTATGACCCACTGAGTAAGATATACAGGGAAATGCCTTTTCGCGACTGGCTACGCTATGTACGTACTTCGGTTGCCTGGAATAAACTCAAAAAACTGGACGTAGTATCAGAGGAAGCCTATGACCTGATCCATATTCCGCTTCCGCAAAATTATTACTTTGCCAGCCGATTCGATACACCTTTTATTGTTACTGTACACGATCTCACTCATAAATACTTCCCTCTCTTTCATGAGAAAGATAATTCTCTGCTTGGAGAGCGGGGAATGAAATTTATAGAGCAAAAAGCTTCTCATGCGATTGCTGTTTCGAAATCTACAAAACGAGACCTTTGTAAGGAATACGATTTTGAGGAAGAGCGTGTCACGGTAGTATATGAAGCCGCTGACAAAAAATGGTTCCACCCGGTAGACAATCCGGAGTTGCTCCAGGAAGCTCGAGAAAAATATCAACTCCCCAATCGCCCTTATCTGGTAAGCCTTTCTACAATTGAACCCAGAAAAAATTTGCGCAATACGATTGCGGCTTTTCTCACATACAAAGAACAAAATCCAGACAGTGATTTAGTACTCGTCATATGCGGCCGAAGAGGCTGGAAAGTTGGGGAAATGCTAGACCCCGATCATCCTTTTGCGGAAAGCATTTACTTTACGGGCTATGTAGATGAAAAAGAACTGCCCGTTTTGATTTCCAATGCGGTAGGGCTTTGCTATGTAGCTCATTATGAAGGTTTTGGTTTACCCCCTTTGGAAGCGATGCAATGTGGCACACCTGTTATCTATGGCAACAACAGTGCTATGATTGAAGTGGTGGCAGATAGCGGGCTCCCTGCTGATTCTACAAATGTGAAAGAGATTGCTCAACAAATTGCCAGGTTGGTCGATGATAAAGATTTGCAGCAGACACTATCCCAGCAAGCACTAAAACGTTCGCATCAATTTTCCTGGCTGAAAGCTGCTTTTGAAACATTATTGGTATACGAAAAAGTGATTCGTCATGAAGGTAGCGATCATAGCTGATCCGATAGATAATCAGAAAGGAGGCATACATGTCTATACCCGCGAGCTGGTAAAAGCACTCGCAACACATAGCCAGCATCACGAATACCTGCTTCTTCGCGAACGTATAGACCCCGATTTAGAAGGCATTGAACAAATAGCAGTTCCTAACTTTCGATGGGGCTTAGGCATTGCAGCCTTGCGTCAATTTTTTGCAGTACCCTGGATATTAGCTCGCAAAGGAGTGGACGCTGTATTAGAACCCGCTCACTTTGGCCCTTTCAACTTGCCTAAACGGATTCACCGCATCACAATGATGCACGACCTGACTCCTATTCTATTCCCTCAATACCACAATTGGCACAGCCAGCAATTGCAAAAAATATTTCTCCCCGGCATTCTTCGCCGTGCCAAACTGGTACTGTCTAACTCTCAAAACACCACCCGTGACCTTCATCAGCATTATCCACAAACAAAAAATAAAACCGCAACCATCCTCCTTGGAGTAGATCATATTCAACGAGAACGTACTAGACAAAGAACATTTCTTAATCAAAAAGAGATACAATCTCCTTATTGGCTTTCAGTGGGCACTATTGAGCCTCGCAAAAACCTCGTGCGGCTCTTGGAAGCCTACCGCCTATTTCGCGATAAGCACAATGAAAAAACACTCTTGCTGATTGTTGGACAAAAAGGCTGGAAATCGGAATCTTTTTTTGAAGCACTAGAGCAACATCCTTATCGGGAAGATATCATCCTGCCTGGCTTTGTACCTGATGAGGCACTCACGGAGTTGTACAGCCATGCACTTGCACTTATTTATCCATCTGAGTATGAAGGTTTTGGTTTCCCCGTATTAGAAGCATATGGCTGTGGGTGCCCCGTAGTTTGTGCAGACAATTCCAGTCTGCCCGAAGTGGGCGGAAAATGGGCATTTTATCACGATGCCTATGATGCACATTCCATCTATCAAGCAATGCAATCTTTATCTAATTTATCTGATACTCAACGACACCAGCTACAACTGGAAGTAATAAAGTGGGCGGATAGCTTTACATGGAAAAAGTATGTTGAAGAGTTTGAGCAAGTATTGAGTCAGAATCTGATTGCCGCTTCTCATTAATATCACTTTAGCAAATCAAATTGATATCTCTTTCTTCATCTAACGCCAAACTAGTGAGTTGTTAATTGTGAAAAGTCCAGTTGAAACATTGATTTCGGAGAAATCGCATCTTTTTTGCCTAGGCGAAAAAGCTTTTGACTTCGGATGAAGTCGTACAAATAATACAACCTACGACTTCATCCGAAGTCGAAACGCTCCCCAAATATTTTCAACAATTTTCTGACTTCTCCGAAGTCTTCGCTCTTTATTTCAGTATTGACAAAGCATTAGTGACCTCCAATTTCGAGTTCTTATTTTTTGCTGGTTCCTTAGCAATTTTCTTATATTGCTTTCATGAAAATAAAATTCTGCGGTGCTGCGCGCGAAGTTACAGGAAGCGCACACCTCCTTACCCTCGACAGTGGATACACAATACTTCTGGACTGTGGCCTTTATCAAGGCGGCTCAGATGATATGGATAAGTTTAATGAAGAATGGCTTTTTGATCCTGCTTCGATCGATTGCTTTATTCTTTCTCATGCGCATATAGATCATAGCGGGCGTATCCCAAAGCTTGTTAAAGATGGGTACAATGGGTGTATATACTGTACACATGCTACCCGTAGCTTATGTGCGATTATGCTACTAGATAGTGCTAAGATACAGGAAATGGATGCGCACTATTACAATAAGCGCCAACGTAAGAAAGGAAGGAAAAACTTTAAAGACCCTTTATATACAACCAAAGACGTAGAATTAGCCTGGAATTTATTCTCAGGCCATGGTTATAACAGATGGGTAAAAGTAAATGATCAGGTAGAGATTTTATTCCGCGATGCTGGTCATATTCTGGGCAGCGCTAGTGTCACCTTACGGATTACAGAAAATGGGAAAACCAGAATGTTTGGTTTCACTGGAGATATAGGTCGCCCTAATCGTCCCATCCTACGTGATCCGCAGCCTATGCCAGAGGTAGAATTTTTAATCTGTGAATCCACTTATGGTGATAAAGAGCACGAGGCAGCTCCCGGTGAATTGGAACATTTATTGAAAATTATTAAACGTACTTGTGTAGAAAAAGGTGGAAAATTGATCATCCCAGCCTTTAGTGTAGGCCGTACTCAAGAAATTGTCTATATGCTGGATCAACTGGAAACAGATGGACTGCTCCCTCATATTCCAGTATATGTTGACAGCCCATTATCGGTCAATGCTACTACTATATTTGGGGCTCACCCAGAATGCTTTGATAATGACTTAAATGAGTACATGCTCATCGATGATAATCCCTTCGGGTTTAATGCACTTACCTACGTAAGGGAAGCTAATGTCTCCAAATCACTTAATGATTCGGAGGAAGCCTGTATTATCATTAGTTCTTCTGGTATGATGAATGCTGGTCGTGTGAAGCACCATTTGTATCATAATATTGACAAAGAAAAGAACACCTTCCTGATTGTAGGTTATTGCTCTCCAGAAACTCCTGGCCGCAAACTACGCGATGGTGTTGATGAAATTCGTGTCTTTGGCGACTGGAAGCCTGTAAAAGCTGACATCGAAATAATGGATTCTTTCTCTGCTCATGCGGATAAAAACGAAATAGCTCATTTTATTGCTAATCAAAGAAAATCATTGAAAACGCTCTTCCTCGTGCATGGCACCCTGGATCGTCAAGAGGTATTCCGCGACCAGCTGCATAAAGTGGGCTTTGATTCGGTAGCGATACCGGAATTGGGACAGGAGTATGAGATATAGAGGTATAGAGATATAGAGGTATAGAGATATAGAGGTATAGAGGTTTAGAGGAGTTTATATAGTTGAGGTGTAAAAATGGTGTTTTTAACTTTGGTCATTTATTTGATCAAAATATTTTCTTGTGTAGGTTTTTGAAGGAAAAAATAAGCCTTTCGGCAAATCATTAAAAAGCGGTTCGTAGCATAAACAAAAGTATGCTACGAACCATAGACAAAAGCTTTCCCATTAATTATGGTTCTTTTAGCAGCTTCTCTCACAACTGAGGAAGTTGCCCAAAAAGTTTACTTCTTTATTAGCTTTTCAACTACCAGGCCTTCTTCTGTTGGTATTTGCAAGAAGTATAAACCTGTAGGCAAATCATTTAGTGAAATCGTTTGCTGTTTTACTCCTTTTGCAGCATAAGTATGCAAATGCTGTCCGGAAGCACTGTGCAGTTCTATATTCCCCATCATAGGGAGTATGCATTTCACCGTGATATTATTCCTTGTTGGATTAGGGAAAATTTCTACATCAATCCCTTCTGCCAAATCCTGATTAGAGGAGATTGTTACCCCTTCAAAAGTAGCAGTGAGGTTTTGGCTTTCTACAACAAGATCTTCTCCTAATTCATTAATCCCTTTGGTGTTAGCAAACTGAAGGACTAATGCATCTGAAGGGAGTTCTTCCATATCCAAATCATCATTTACATGTAGGAGAACATTTAAGAAGGTACCATCTGTAATTAATTCATTGCCTTCTAGTACATAGTGCGCGTAGTGGAGGCCCCCTAATTCTGGATGATCAGCAGCGTATTCGATCGCTGATTCATCAAATGCGTTAGTAAAAACCTGAATATTACTAAAGTACCGGGTATCATATTGCAAGCTGAAAGCTAATGCTCGCAGGGGTTCATATCCTTCAATACCAATTTTGGCAAAAGCTGTTTGCCCTGCTTCCAAATCTTCTAAAGGACCTTGGGTTGGCTCTATATACAAGCCTTGCTCCGAAGAAGGTACAACTACAATTTCTGCTTCATAAGCCGGTACAGTCAATCCATAATGCTGCTGTGTCAAAACAAAATCACTGGCATCAGCAACAGCATCACCATTGGCATCCAGGTGTTTTGCATTAGCACCATTAAGTTGTGTTTCAGTCCAATTGGTACCAGTATGTGGGCTCCAATTGTAAGGGCCTGGGCGGCTTGTTCCACTTTCATTCAGAGCAGCTCCCAAAGGAATAAGGTCGCAGTAGTTGGCAATACCATCCGCATTCAGGTCACCAGGCCAAACACAATCATCTTCACAGATTTGTGATGCAGAACAAGCACCATCAAAAGCGGCATCATACCACGCCTGTAAATCTTCCAAACCAGTATACATTGCTGTAACATTCTCTATATGATTACTCCCTTCTTCTCTAAAGAAAGAATAAGCGACATCCAGGGTTTGAACCATGCCTGGCTCCATCATCCCCATAAAAGTACTGCTTATTGTCCTGCGGTCACCTACTGGTATATTTACCGATAGAGCAGACCATTCATTAAGGTCATTAGGATCACCAGGGAATGCTATATTGGTAGGAAAAGTACCTTCCTGATAACCATCTCCACCATGCTCTAAAGGACTACCATCACGCCATCTTCCTGTAAGATAGTAATAATACTCCAGGCTAATATTAGGATCAGTTGCCCCAGGAACTCCGCCTATACTGCCATTACTATAATACATCCCATAGTCTAAAGACTTATTGAGAAAAGTTACAGATTGAACAGGAGGGTTTTCACCATAAGAAACGACTCCCCCCGAGCAACTTTCTCCGTTATCTCCATCTATATTATCCTGATTATAAGCAAAAACAGAATTACTGGCTTCATGGTGCCCTATATAATCATCGGTATAACATCCCAGATCAAAATCATGCCATAGTCCTACATGAAAAGAATCTAATGGTTCTACGCCCTTACTAATGATTTTATAGGATGTAAATAATGTTTGGTTTAATTGTTCATTGTCTGTACATGAGAATGCCCAGGAAGTCAGTTGAACTTCCATTTGTAATACATCTCCCTGCGAACTTGAGTGAATACCACCTGCATCATTGTATACATTCCAGCATATTTGTTCCGGAACGTTTACTGACTGAGCAATCATAGGGTAATCGCCCTTTAGAGGATTATACACCCCATTTTGATCGGTATCTACAAAAGGAGCTAAGCCGCTAGTTGAGTTAGGTAATGCAAAACCATTTAGTTCTTCAAATTGAGGATTACCTAGTGCTGGCCAGGCAAAAATTTCATCAATAGGATTATCAATCACATTGTTGTCGGCATAGTCTGCTTGATGTGCTTCTATTTGATAGCGCATTACACACCATACCTTATCCCAGTTTCGACAATCATCTTCTTCAATAGTACCTTGATCACTCAAAGGGCCAGGGAAGAAATCATGTTGATTATTAGACAGTCCATAGGTTTGGGCTGCCACTTTTAAGCCGCCTGCTTGATCAATAGCCCCCATCCAAAGCCCTTGTGCAAAGATGCTATGAGCATCACTGCCATAAGGAGTTTCAAAAGAAGCATGAGACCCATCGAAGAAGAGACCACCTGAATTATTGATATAAGCTCTTATATCATTGCCATGCAAATAAGTTCCCTGGGTTCCGCCTACGCAATCTGCTACCGGCTCTTGGGCAAAAAGGCTTAATGTGCCCAATAATAGGGTGAATAGTAATAGTTGTTTCATAACTGTAGTATTAGTAATTAATTTCCTATTCAAGATAGGGGTTTTAATAATATGTATACCGTGCAAGTAAGTAAAGTGATACTAAAACTGTATAAATAAGCCATATGACCGAGTAAACTCCTACATTTGCCCCATCGTCAAAAGAAATGATCATGACATTCGATAAATCACAACTTGACTTTGATAAAATGAATGGTTTGCTCCCTGCTATTGTACAGGATGCAAATACACGTATGGTCCTTATGTTAGGCTATATGGATGAAACAGCGCTGGACAAAACACTTACTAGTGGTAAGCTTACTTTTTTCAGTCGTAGCAAACAACGGCTCTGGACCAAAGGAGAGACTTCTGGCAATTTTCTTGAATTAGTAAGTATTAAAGCTGATTGTGACCAGGATGCCCTGCTCGTTTATGTACATCCCAGAGGCCCTGTTTGTCATACAGGCACAGACACTTGCTGGGAGGAGGAAAATGAGGCTGCCAATTTCTTAGATCAGTTGGAAAAAGTGATACAATCTCGTCAGGGGGCAGCTCCTGAAACTTCCTACACTGCTTCCTTATTTGCTAAAGGGATCAATAAGGTCGCTCAAAAGGTAGGAGAAGAAGCCGTAGAATTAGTAATCGAAGCAAAAGACGATAATAAAGAACTTTTCTTAAATGAAGCAGCTGATTTGATGTATCACTATTTGGTGCTGCTTACCGCAAAAGGTTATACCCTGGAAGAGGTGATGGGCATTTTAAAGGAGAGGCATAAAAGATAAAATTTCATGTACTTACAACCCATACGCCAGCTTCAAGCTGGTGCATGGGTTTATATAAAACAACCCGACGAGAGGGTGCCGGGTTGCTCAAACATACATGCTCTGGTTTTAAGAACTTGTTTAAAAATCCTACCAAGGAAGTCCATTATATCGCTCTGCCAGAGGCTGCAGCGCTTTTAGTGCTTCTTCTGCGGGAATAAATTCCATTCTTGGTAAATCAATGCTGGAATTGCCGATTAACGCAAATTGCAAGTCCGGGCCTTGTCCTTTTGCTACAAAATATTGGTTGAGTGCAGGTACTCTTACCAGATAAGCATCATCTCCTAATTGATTTCTACGACGTACTTCTTCAAAATCACTGATAGGTGCCATGTTGCCAAAACCTGTAGATTTCCAGCCTTCTTTGCCTTTTTCTACATCTATAGAAGTCAAGTATCTGCCATCTTTTAATACAGGTACACTGACTTTATCTAATTTATTAAGCAAACGCTGGGCATTTACCTGGCCACCATCAAACTCCTTCAAGCCTTCCAAGCCTATATACTGGTGCTCAACGGGCTCACCTAAATCAGCACCTTGCAGTTCAGCTGCTGATTTAATACCAAACATCGGCGCATTATTATCCGTAATGACTTTCTGCATATCTCTCAAAGCAGACTGAGCTGCTTTTTCTATATCTTGGTTTTGCCCCAAAAGACTTAGACTCATCATAGTGATTAGGGAAAATAGAAATATGGTTTTCATTTTATTTTAGTTTTTAAGGTTTTTTGACAATCTGATAAAAGTCATCCCAGTGGGTATAACCAGAGCCACTTACATAGGCTGTATAAGTAAGGAAATATTGCGAGCCTACATTGGGCGACCAAGGGTCATTCACACTTACATAACGAGTGCCATTAATTTCTGCATATCCAGTTACAACCATCATATGTCCGCCACCACCATTCCAGTGCCAGGAGTATGCAATAGGCCGATTGTAGCAATCAATCTCTTTTTTGAGTGTTTCCCAACTCAAAGCAGCATCATTGGTTCGTGTAAAGGAAAAGTCGTACTTAGCAAATTCCGGCCAGCCACCATTTACGCAAGGGGTAGGTACTGGGTTGTTACAACAATCATTTCTGCCAAAGCGCTTATTAGCTTCATCACACTGACTTACATTTGTACCGAGGAAGTCCATTACCATTTCACCACTAGCAGCCCAACACCACATGTTGGTTTCTTGTGCTCTTAGGGGAACGGATTGTGAGCCAATTAATTCGTTAGGAGTGCAGCAACCTGTAGAAAGAAGTAAACCTGCTGCACCTGCCATAAAAAGGCAAGCATACAATAATGTTCTCATTGGATTAAGGTTTTGGTTTTACCCTTTATCTTCTGAAAACAGAAAACGTTACGTTTTTATGATAAATCAGAAAAAAAGTTCGGCAGCGATGCCATCTGCCAATAATCGGCCAGTTGAACTCAGGCGATATACCTTACCTTCCTGAATCATCTTTTTTTCTTCAATGAAGCTCTGAACATGCTTTTGAAAATGTGTGGCAAAAGTTTCATCCATAGCGGCGATATGCCCCAGGTCTACGCCCCAAATGGTACGAAGCCCGGTCATCACATATTCATTATAGCGATCAGCAGCTGATAATTGCTCAATTTCATAATAAGCATCCTTTGTATCTGCCTCCAATGCTTTTACATAAAGTGCATTATTAGCCACGTTCCACCGACGAACTATACCATTAAAACTGTGTGCAGCGGGGCCTATACCCAAATAAGGCGCTCCTTGCCAATAACTGGTATTGTGACGAGCAAAGCGGCCAGGGAGTGCAAAATTGGAAATTTCATAATGGATATAACCCACCGAGGTGGTCGCTGCCATCAAATATTCAAACTGCCGAGCAGCTTTTTCCTCTTCTAGTGCTGCTACTTTTCCCGTTTTCACAAAATGATGAAGGGCTGTTTTTTCTTCAACAGTAAGCGCATAACTGGAAAGGTGAGGGATGTTGTAATCAAAGGCGATACGAAGATTTTCTTCCCACATAGCATCACTGGTAGTAGGCGCTCCATAAATAAGATCAATCGTAATATCATGAAATCCTAACCGAAGAGCCTGCTCAAGGCACTGTTGCGCTTCCCGAGCATTATGAGCCCGATTCATAAACACTAAATCTTCTTCAAAAAAAGACTGCACCCCAATGCTTAGACGGTTTACGGGGCTATCAGCCAGCATTTTCAATTTTTCATTAGTAAGATCATCCGGATTGGCTTCCAGGGTAATCTCTGCATTTGGCTGTAGCTGAAATAGTGTATTAATTTTTTCAAAAAAGCGCTGCAAATCATCCGCATCTAATAAAGAGGGAGTCCCTCCGCCAAAATAAATGCTGGACAAAGGTTCCTTGGGTAAATAATCCTTGCGCATTTCCAATTCCAGCAACATAGCATCAATCACCTGCTCTTTCAATTTCATGGAAGTAGAAAAATGAAAATTGCAATAGTGGCAAGCCTGCTTACAAAAAGGTATATGGAAATAGATGCCTGACATTTTTTATAATGCTTTATGCTTCGATAAAATCCATGACGAGCTTCAGCAATGCATCGGGAGCTTCTGCATGTACCCAATGCCCCACATCTGCCACCGTTTCTATTTTGGCATGAGGAAACCATTCAAGGATTGTCTCAAAATCATCATCCTGAATATAATTGGATCGGCTACCGCGAATAAATAAAGTTTCTCCTTCAAATGGATGGTTTAAATCCGGAGCTTTTAAAATATCTTCATAATGCTTATAAATTACCGGCAGGTTCATCTTCCATCGGAAGCCTCCATTATTTTTGTCTCTGGAAAGGTTTTTCAATAAAAACTGACGAACGCCATAATCATCTATCTTTTCTTTTAATTGCTCATCTGCTTTAGCTCTGGAAGCGATAGACTTTACATCTACAGAATGTAATGCATCAAATATCAATTGATGACCAGCCTCATAATCTTTAGGTGCAATATCTACTATCACTAATTTATCCACCATATCGGGGTATTGGAGTGCAAACTGCATAGCTGTTTTCCCTCCCATCGAGTGCCCGACAATATTTGCCTTAAACATCCAGTGGCTTTCCAAAAAATGATGCAAATCATCTGCCAGCGCCGGATAATCCATTTCTTCAGTATGAGGCGAGCGGCCATGATTACGTTGATCTAAAAGATATACCGTATAATGCTCTGACATCTTCCGTCCCAGTGTTTGCCAGTTATCCAGCGTACCAAATAGGCCATGAAGGATTGCAATGGGCGCTCCTTGTCCAAATGTTTTATAATTTAACTCCAGCATACGGCTTTTACTCTTTTGGGTGCAAGTTAAGTATTTCTGATTCTGCAATCATTGGTTCTCCTTCCGAGTGCAACAAATGTAAACGGGCAAATAAATCCTCTTTGAACCATCCTTTCTCTCGGGCTTGTTTTACTACTTCTTTATGGGAAGAGTGCCTGTAGGCAAAATCCATCATTCTATAGCTGTTTTCCCAAATACTAAAAGTCACCTGATGTAATAAGGGTACCTCTCCTACTCCTATAGAAAAAAGTAAACCTGGACATCCTTCTATTTCTGCCGATACCGCTGGCACTTTTCGCCAGAATTGCCACATCTTTGACCGACTGATTGTCGCTCGGGTAATCACTGCTACAGGTTCTTCCTTATTATAAGAAGTTGTTAGCTGAAAAGGATTGTAACCATCCCACTGTCCATGAACTTGCGCCGCCTGCATATAAATTGTCCACCAACTTTGACTATGTTTTTTACAATTATTAAACAGCTTGTTTTTCCTGAAAAACTGATGTGCACTCTCCCCTTCATCCCATACACATAGCAAGGCATATGCTCCAAAATTGGGCCATATACTAAAACCTGCCTTGGCTCCACTGCCCAGCATTTTACCAAATTGAAGCCCTTCGATGTTCTGCAGCTTGTAAGGAGACATCCCCATTTCCTTAAATGCCCACCACTTATCAACAAGCCCGGCATACTTAAAAAAGGTAATAGTAACAAGCTGTGACTGATTCATATTTTATATCAATAGATTCTTCTAACAGTACTGAAACAATAAATGTTTGCCCCCATTCTACACGGAATTTCTAAGCAAAGCGTTAAAATGTAGCTTTCGCCCGTTAAATGAACGTTAAACATAAAAAAGTACAACCAACGGCTCGCCTCAATAAGGCGTTAGTAAATAGAAGGTTAGCCCCAAAAGGCTTTCTCCTATTGGTTAGTACCCTATAGTGGCCCAGCGCCCTAGCATCGTCCAATAGATAGGAAATCGTAAGAAATCGTAATTTTGGACTGGGAATAACTCAGGAAATAATTTGTAATCGAAAACAAAATCGCATATGACTTTCAAGAACTTAAAAAAAAGCTTACTAGCGCTTTCTATGCTGGCTATATTTGCACTCACTGCACAAGCACAGCGCATTGCATTTGTCAATGTGAGTGAAATATTGGAAAGCATTGAAGAATATCAGGCAGCTCAAACAGAATTAGATAGAATGGCCAACCAATGGCGCTCTGAAATTGCACAAGAATACGATGAAATTAAAGGTATGTACAACCGTTACCAGGCAGAACAAGTCCTTTTAAGTGAGGATACTCGTCGCCAGCGGGAAGAAGAGATCATGAATAAAGAAAAAGCCGTTCGTGATATGCAAAAAGCGAAGTTTGGCCCAGAAGGAGATTTATTCAAATCACGTCAGGATTTGGTACGCCCTATTCAGGATCGAGTATATACTGCCATTCAGGAATATGCTAATGAAAGAGGTTATGACTTTATTTTTGATGAATCTGGTGGAGCAGGTATCATTTTTTCCAATCCGGAATATGATAAAACAGAAGACGTTATCAAGAAGCTGAAATAGGCTAATAATAATCTAGTGGAATGCATTATAAAAAACTAATTTTTTCATTAGCTCGAATTCCGCTATTTTTGCAGCCGCGTAAGGTATCTTAGGAATAAGATCAATTTTAGAAGTAAAAACAAATACTCAGATAGATGAAAAGTTTGATGAAAATAGCCTGCCTGGTATTGGCAATGGGAAGCATGCTAAGCATGGCTCAAGCTCAAAAATTCGGCTATGTAAATTCTGCAGCTATTTTGGCAGAGATGCCAGCAGTAAAACAAGCTGATGCCAATCTGGAAGCACTCCAAACGCAACTCCAGAAGAAAGGACAAGGCATGCTAGAAAAACTGCAAGCTGACTACACAGAGGTACAACGCAAAGTACAGAACGGCGAGCTATCTCCAGTACAGCAAGAGCAGGAAGGTAAGCGCCTCCAGGAAGAAGAAGCCAAGATTGCAAAATTTGAGCAGGATATGATTGCTCAGGTTCAAACAAAGCGTGAAGAATTGCTAAATCCTATTTATGATAAGGTTAATACAGCAATCAAGGAAGTAGCAAACGAAAATGGCTTCCAGTTCATCTTCGATCAAGGCGTACTACTATATGCTGAAGAGTCGCAAGATGTTAGCACACTTGTGAAAGCAAAACTGGGTATGTAAATTGGCTACTGCCAATAAGCCCATAGGAATATTCGATTCTGGCATGGGTGGCCTTACCGTTGCCCGCGCCATAATCGACCAATTACCAAAGGAATCTTTCCTTTATTTTGGTGACACGGCTCATGTACCCTATGGCCCTCAACCTGGAATTGCTATCCGGCAATACAGTGAATCCATCACTCGCTTTTTATTAGAAAAAGGGTGTAAGATTATTGTCGTTGCCTGCAATACAGCTACCACTGCTGCTATACACCATCTAAGAGCTACCTGGCCAGATATTCATTTTATTGGTATGGAACCCGCTGTCAAACCTGGAGCGAAAGCTACTCAAAGCGGGAAAGTAGCCGTTCTTGCTACTGCACGTACATTCCAAACTCAACGATATAGTAGCCTGATGCAGCGTTTTGCCAGTAATGTAGAATTGCTGGAAAATCCATGTGTTGGCCTGGTACAGCGTATTGAAAGCGGTCAGATAGAAGGCCCCGAATTAGAAGCTTTCCTCAAAGCTATTCTATTTCCTCTTCTGGAGCAAGGTGCTGATACTTTTGTATTAGGATGCACCCACTACCCTTTTCTTTTGCCTACCTTCGAAAAACTGTTGGGACCAGATATTCATATTATTGATCCTGCTCCTGCATTGGCCAGGCATCTCAAACATGTCCTGGATGAGCGTGATCTGCTAGCGCCCGATGATGCAAAGGCGAAATATCAATTTTTCACCTCCGGACCGGGTAAAACTTTTGCACAATTAGCAGAGCACTTACTGGGCTTTCCGGTAGCAGTAAATGAGCATGTAGGATTAGATGTGGGTTCTTTGTAGATTTAAACTCTAATCATAAATCACATAGTTCACTTTATCTACCCCTGTGTTTCCGCTTTCGGGGTTATATGCATATACAATTAATTCATACTGCCCCGCAAAGAGAATCCTTGTGTTTCCTTCAAATAAATTCGTTCCAATTAGGGACATTTCAATATCGGCAAAATGCGCTCCATTCCTTTTCAAGATACCTTTGACCTCAATATCATTTGAATCCCAGATTCCACCTTCTTTTATTACACAACCACACATCATCACAATATTTGCTTTGAATGAGAAAGGTTCGTCTTTTACATCATTGAGTGCTATATACTGATGTGTTCTGGGTTTTAACACATCAACGATAAATCCTGGAAATTCTATAATAATACCATCCCCTAAAATGTGTTTCCCAGGGATCAGCCATAAATCAGTACTTGCTCTGGATTGGGCTTGTTTGCCGCTGAATGGAGCGATCACCTCAATACTAATGAAAGTTGGTTCCTCTATATCTATACTCGCTATAAAATGAGCAGTTTGCTCATCTGCTATGGCAACTCCTCTTTCACGTGCTGTATTCATAATCAAGCCAGTATTTCCTGTAGAGCCTACTGTTTTACCTTCCGCCAGTATTTCGTTATTGACTTTATTACGAATAATCACATGTGCTCCGCCTAAAGAGCTACCTATAAATTTAGCATCTCTGGCCTTTGCACGTACAATTAGCTTGGTTTCCGTAGCCATTAATGTAGTACTAAAACATGCCAGAAGAAGGAACAAAATATACTGTTTCATAATGGATTTATTTTCGGTTTAATATAAGTGCCAAGACTTCAGAGAAGTCTGAAATTCATTAAAAATGTTCATGGTGGATATTTCGACTTCGGATGAAGTCGCATGTTGTATTATTTGTGCGACTTCATCCGAAGTCGAAAGCTTTTTTGCCCAGGCAAAAAAGATGTGATTTTTCCGAAATCATTACTC
>JAKSDI010000069.1 GCA_022360175.1 Chitinophagales bacterium | reverse complement strand
TGTTTGGGAATTTGTTCTTTGAGACGATTTTGTCATTAATTGGATTAGATAAGGCCTGAAAGAGCGAACTCGTAGAGCAAAAGTCTTGAAGACTTTTGAGCGAGTGAACCGCATAGCGGATGGGCTGCATATATTTTAGCCTTCCGCGTGCCGCCGAAGCTTTAGCGGAGGAGCAAGCTAAATGAGCGTTCTTCCAACAAAATGTAATCCGATTAGTGGCGGAATAAGTCCGATTAATAAATCCCAAACAAGCTCTAAGAGAACGTTTTAGCACTATTTACTAATTTCCCTTTTCAAACATTCGCAATGAGAATAGTAGTAAAGGTAGGCACCAATGTTCTGGCTCATACTGACCATCGTCTTAACATAACCAATATTAGCCATCTTGCAGATCAAATAGCTGCATTAAAAGCTGAAGGCCATGAGATCATCCTGATTTCTTCAGGTGCCGTAGGTGCTGGAATGAGCATGTATCGGCTCCCTGAAAATATGAATAAAGTGGTCCGCCGACAAGTATTATCCTCTATAGGCCAAGTCAGATTAATGGAAATCTATCGCCAGCTTTTCGCCAATCACAAATTGTATTGCGCGCAAGTACTAGCTACCAAAGAAGATTTCAATGGGCGCGAGCATTATATCAATATGAAACATTGCTTTCTGGCATTGCTCAGAGAAAAAATAGTTCCTATTGTTAATGAAAATGATGTAGTATCTGTTAGTGAATTAATGTTTACTGACAATGATGAATTGGCGGGATTGGTAGCTGCTATGGTCAATGCGGATACACTTATTATTCTGAGTAGTGTAGATGGTGTCCTTACTGCTCCTCCTGGCCAGGAAAATAGCCAGGTCATTCCTGAAATCAGCGCGCATGATAAAAAGTGGTTAAAGGTGATCACTCCTACAAAATCTTCTTTCGGCCGTGGAGGTATGCATACTAAGTTTCGCATTGCTCAAAAAGCAGCCAAAGTAGGTATCACCGCTTATATCGCTCATGGCGAACGGCAAAACATTTTAACTGATATAATAAAAGGTGATTATATCGGTACACGATTTATACCTGCTAAAAAGGAAGTATCCAATCTAAAAAAATGGATGGCTTACAATCAAAATGAAGGGAAGGCAGCAGTCTATATCAATGATGGAGCTGAAAATGCACTGCGCTCTAATACCAAAATAAGCAGCTTGCTACCAATCGGAATTGTCAATATTGAAGGAAGCTTTAAAAAAGGAGACCTTATCCGTATATGTTCCGAAAACGGTACTCCTATCGGAATAGGAAAAGCTCAGTATGATGACAAAACTGCCCGACAACATATAGGGTCGAAGGGCAAGCGAGCACTAGTACATTATGATTATTTGTATATAGAGTAGCGCATAGCATGTGGTGATATTGTGATGTGGTGATGTCCCAACTGCGCTTATCAGCTACGTTGGGCAAAGGGTGAGAGGTGAGAGGTGAGAGGTGAGAGGTGAGAGGTGAGTAGTTATTGTTTTTTACTCACTCCTTACCTCTCACTCCTCATCTCTAAAACATTACACCTAGCTTGATAACGATGGCGCGCATAACAGCTTTAGCATCCTCTTCAGCAGCAGTCGTGGGATTATTGTCACGATAAACAATATCATCGTTTTTTGTTACATCGACAAAACCAAACTGTGTTCCAATACCTCCTACGATAGAAGTGCTCTCCGATATACTGTACTCTACTCCTGCACCAACACCCCAAAAAAGATTTAGCAGGCGAACATCATCTTGAATATTGATATCATTACATTCGTCGCCCTGGTTTTCCACATCGCCTTTTGCCTGCGTACGGAAGCCAAGTCCAAGATTAGGTTCTACATAATAACGAAGGTATCCAAACTCACGTGTTCTCATTTTCAGTCCAATAGGAATTTCTACATACTGAACTGAATATTTCAAGTTAGGACCGCGGCTTTTGAAATCATCTGCACAAAGTTGTGGTACTTCAGAATTGCGCCAGTATTCTCCTGCCTGATCGTGAAGTATTGTTCCGCCCGAATTAAAATAAAAGCCAAGGCCTGTTGATACAGAATAGTTTTCCTGAAAGTAGAACTCCCCTATCATTCCTAATTTCAATCCCAGGTTAGTTCCATTTGTGTTGATCTTATTGTTGTCAGTAGACATCCAACCGAAAGTAGGGCTTAGTTGAAAACCAAAGCGTACTTCTCCTTGCGCATTGGCCATTGTCATTATCAAACCTAAAAAAGCCGCGAGGGTAACAATTTTTCTCATTTTATTCAGTTTTTTGTGAACTATTGAGTATTGAGAGTATGAAATTTTCAAAGTCTCAAGTTATACAAAATCAGTTATATCTCTATGAATATCAGAAAAGCTTATTTGTTAGTTTTTACAGTTACTTTATTTAGCCTGATGGGATGTCAGGATGAAAAAAAGCGCAATATACCCGATGTTTCTGACATTCCGATGGATATTAGTATTCATCGTTTTGAGCAAGACTTATTTCAGTGCGACACTAGCAATATGGAAAATGCGCTAGCTCTAATAATGGAACAATATCCCGCATTTGGAGACATTTTTTTTAACCAGTTATTACATGCTGATGATGAAAGAGTTGCACCACTAGGGCCTGCTCCATACATTCAAGGTTTTGTACAGTATCCTCCTTTGAGAGCATTATATGATACGACTCAAATTGTATACAACGATATGAGCATATACGAAGAAGCTTTTGAGGAAGCTTTTCGTTATTACTCCCATTATTTTCCTGGAGCTCCTGTACCTACGGTCACTACTTTTATTGCCGAATACTCGATAGCAGCTTTTATCTATGGTGAGAATGACCTTGCTGTAGGACTGGACTATTTCCTTGGAGAAGATTACCCTTATCAGGAATACAATCCTGGAAGCCCTGCTTTTTCGGATTACATGGCTCGCACCTATACTCCCGAACATATGGTGGCAAAAACATTGCAAGCTCTAGCAGATGATATGGTTACTCCTTCCAAACAAATGCGCTTACTGGATTTGATGATACAAAATGGTAAAAAACTTTATTTATTAGATCTCTTTTTGCCCCATACCCCTGATAGTATCAAATTAGAAATTACATCTCAACAAACAGAATGGCTGAACAATAATGAAAGGGCAATATGGAGTTTCCTTATAAAAGAAGAATTATTGTACTCATCGGAGTGGGAAAAAATACGCAAGCTGGTAGAGTATAGCCCCAATTCTCCTGGTATGCCAGCCGAAGCTCCTGGTAGATCTGCCAATTGGATAGGATGGCAAATTATTAAATCATTTATTGAAAATAATCCAGATGTAAGCCTGGAAAGTATGCTGGCCATGGAGGATGCCCAGGCATTACTCGATGCTGCTAAATATAAACCCAGAAAATAGTAGGGACTTGTGCATAAAAATCGTTCTGAATGTAGAATATAGGAGGAGAATGTAGAAGGAACAAAACTATTATAGTATATTTCCTATACCCTTTCGGGCCTTCGGCATTTTACATTACGCGGTTTTACTTCTACATTACTTTTCTTACTTGCAAGAGAATGCTAAAATGCTGTACTTTGTATAAAATATACTTACTACACTAATTTGATAATATGACTAAAAGAGCCATTCCCGTTGTTGACCTCTCCTCCTTTATCAATGGCAATGCTGAAGAGCGGGCAGCATTTGTTGAAAAGTTGGGCAATGCATTTCATGAAATTGGATTTGTAGGAGTTGTTAATCACGGTATCCCAAAACAACTTATTGATGATTTTTACACCGCTTCCAAACGTTTTTTTGCTCTACCGGTAGACACAAAAAAGCAATATGAAGTAGCTGGCATGTCTGGGCAAAGAGGATACACTTCTTTTGGTAAAGAGCATGCTAAACAATCTCAAGTAGCAGATTTAAAAGAATTCTACCAATTAGGACAAGAACCCGAAGGAGAAGGAGCTGCGGAGCTAAATTATCCTGATAATGTTTCTGTTAAAGAAACTCCAGAGTTTACCCAACTGGGAATTCAGTTGTACAAACAATTTGAAAAAGCAGGCGCAGAGTTACTTCGTGCAATTGCTATTCATCTTGAATTAGCAGACGACTATTTTGATACAAGAATTCATAATGGCAATAGTATTCTTCGTGCTATTTACTATCCTCCTATTACTCAGGAGCCAGCATCGGCCATCCGTGCAGAACAGCATGAAGATATCAACCTGATTACGCTATTGGTAGGCGCATCTGCTGGTGGCCTTCAGGTATTCACAAAGGATGAAGAGTGGTTAGCTGTAATGCCAGAAGAAAACGAGATCGTGATCAATGTTGGAGATATGCTTCAGCGGCTAACGAATAACTACCTGAAGTCTACTACGCACCGGGTGGTTAATCCGCCAAGAGAAGAATGGCACTTACCCCGATTGTCCATTCCTTTCTTTTTACACCCTAAGACAGATATGGACCTCAGCTGTTTGGATCGCTGTGTAACAGCTGAATCTCCTCGTGCCTATGAGCCAATTACTGCCGGAGAATATCTAGATGAGCGATTGCGAGAAATAGGTTTGAAAAAATAAAACAATAAGGGCTGTTAAACTTTTGAACTAAGTGACCATCTAATTACTTAACAGCCTGATAAATAGATTATCTTTGTACTAATTTAAAATAACCTGTTATGGAAAATATATTATTGTTTAACTTCTTTGGTCCCGAAATGCTGGTAGTGATGTTTGCTATTCTGTTGTTGTTTGGCGGCAAGAAGATTCCGGAACTCATGCGCGGTATTGGAAAGGGCATTCGCGAGTTCAACAGCGCGCGTTCAACATTGGAAAGCGAGCTAAAAGATGGTATGAAAGAAGCCGAAAAGAAAGAAGAGAGCAAAACGAGTGCATAAAAATAAAAAGCCGATCTCCCGATCGGCTTTTTTATTTTTAATAAGTTGACCGATTGTCAACCTCATTAAAACTCAAAAATAGTTACAGTTTTTTGGACACAGGCGCTGATAAGTTTGGGGAGTCCACGAATTACATCTATTTCACCAATTCCCAAGATTTCGTGCAATTCAAGCAATCCGTGGATATCTCCTATATCGCTTTTATTAGAGTACTTTCCTTTTGTTAAACTATAGTCTCTATTCAGTGACTAATTATTTAACTGTGACCAAATTAGATCGGTGATACGGTTTAGCGCTTACGGCCAAAAAATCCTCCCAGGATTTTCATTCCAATGTTAGCAACATCATCTACGATACTACCATCTCCATCGCTATCTAAAAAGCTTGTCACAAGGTTCATTGTAGGATTCTGTTGCTGTTGAGAAGTAACAGTACCTGACAACAGAGATGCTAAACCAGCTACATCCAAACCTTGATCGCGCTTCGTCTTACCTAGAGCCCCCATAATTACAGGAGCCAGCATAGTCATCAAACTTCCCGTTTTACTGCTGTCCAATCCACTCAGCTTACTAATCATTTCAATAGCTCCCCCCTGCTTATTTCCCAGTACATGGTTTAGGATACCTGCACCATTCAACATGCTGCTGTTGCTTGCTTGCGTTTGTCCACCCAACATTCCCATAATATCTGTTAGGATACTACCATCATGATCGCGATCCAAAGCATTATTTAATGCCGTAGCACCATCCGCATTAGAAGCATTTTTTGCCAATGCTCCCATTAGTGTTGTGACAATACCAGAAGCTGCCGCAGCTGTTTGTTCTTTATCAGCACCACCAATCTGTTGGCTTAATTGATCAATCATTCCCTCAGATAGTGATCCTTGAAGCAGGTCCATTAAATTTGCACTCATGTTTTTCTCTTATTTGATTTTCGATAAATTTACTGAAAGATAAGGGTTTCTCCAATCCTACAGTCTTCCTTTTGACTGGGGTTCAGAGAAAAGTCACATCTATTTTAATTTTTGTTTGTTTATTATCTCGTATAAACGATAACATGGTAAAAGAATTAAGGGAATTCATAAAATGGCTAAGGGGTGAAGAGGAAGCTTCTACTCCTGATGAAGCAGCAGTTTCCAGTCTTGTAAAACTGGTAGCACTCTCTTCCATGGCCAACATATATGAGGCTCGCCGACGTGAAGAAGAGCAACAGTATTCTCAACCTATCCCGAATAGCGATGATGCCGGGATACCAGGAGAAGGAGGGAAATAACCACTACTCTACTATTAATACTTTACTTCCTTGCTCAGTACGAATTATATACACTCCCGCCGTCCAATTATCCAAAGACAATTGAGTTCTTTTTTGCGTAAGCTGTAATTGCTGCACCTGACGCCCTGTAGCATCTTGTATGTTTACATTTATATCCTTTTGCCACAGTTTTTCCAATACCACACTATGATTGGCTGGATTTGGAAATACTCGAATAGCGGGCTCAACTTTACTTAAATCATCAACTCCTACTATAATCATAACCGTTTGACAAGACTGTGAACTTCCCCATTCATTTGTAACAGTAAGACAAACGGTATAAGCACCTGGCGCTGCATAAACATGTTGTGGATGCTGCTCTTCACTTGTATTTCCATCACCAAAATCCCACAACCAACTAGTTGGTTCATTAGTAGAAATATCTGCAAAGGCAAAAATAATACCTGATTGTTCGTATACGAAATCAGCCTCAGGGATAGAATCTGACAAGCTCTCTTCTAATATATTATTCAGTGTAACAAACAAGCTTTCGTGGGCATGTAAATTAGGAAGATAGAATAACAGGAGAAGGAAAAGTATAAGTTTTGCTTGCATAAGGCTAACATTTTTTCTTTACAATATAATAATGAAAATGCCGCTTGAGAATATTTACCACTAATATTGCTTGCTTTTAATAGATTAAAATTATAGCTTTGTAATTCAAAGTACTTTACTAAAATGACACAGAGCCATCAAAACCACCTGGAAAATCTCAAAGCTATTCGTTCGCTAATGGAGCGTTCTTCTCGTTTCATATCTCTGAGCGGGTTATCTGGAGTTTTAGCAGGCATATGGGCATTATTGGGAGCTGCTGCTGCCTACATATATACAGGAATTACTCCTTTTGATGGACAAAAAGTATACTATCTGGATGTAGCTGATACTTATAAGTGGGGGATAGATTACCACACTTTTTTCGTCCTGGATGCTGGCCTGGTACTCCTACTTGCAATCAGTGGCGGAATTTTGTTGACTACGCGTAAAGCACGAAAAAAAGGTCAAAAGATATGGGATGCATTGACTCGTCGATTAGTCCTGAACATGATGATTCCGTTAGCAGCTGGTGGTATCTTTTGCCTGGCAATGTACTATAATGGAGTGATTGGTTTTATTGCTCCAGCTACGCTCCTATTTTATGGACTTGCTTTAGTCAACGCTAGTAAATATACCCTGGATGATGTACGCTACCTCGGCTTGATGGAAATTGCACTAGGATTGCTTGCTTGCTTTATGCTAGGGTATGGCATCGAGTTTTGGGTAATCGGTTTTGGCATACTACATATCATATATGGTACCTTAATGTATTTTAAATACGAGCGTGGTGCATGAAAAAAATCATTTCACATTTACAAAAGGCATTCGATCATCGGGTCAGGTTGGGCATCATGTCAATACTCATGGTAAATGAATGGGTAGATTTTAATAGCTTAAAGGAAGCTTTAGAAACTACTGATGGACAATTAGCCAGTCACATCAAAGCCCTGGAAAAAGAAAAATATTTGGAAATAAGAAAGCGTTTCATTGGCAAAAAGCCGAACACTTCTTATCGAGTAACTCCAGCAGGTAAAGAAGCATTTACTCAGCACCTTAATGCATTAGAGCAACTACTCAGCAGTACCAGGAAGAAAGATTGATATTTTTTTATTCATTCACTTTGAAATTCAAAGTACTTTATAATATGAAAAATCCATTTCTAAAACTCGCGTCCTCTTTGATTAGCGCATTGATTTATGCGTTTTTGTTCTCGGGCAAGGAGCTGGGCATCAATGTATTGTTGTTCAGTTTTTTGTCTGTGGGCATAGCCTGGTGGCTATTCCCTCAAAAGCGCGATGATAAAAGCATACGATGTCTTTATATTACCACTATTGTTTCCGCCTTGTTATATACCTGGCATCATAGCATACTTGCTTATATTACTCATTTATTTTCTTTCATTTTATTAATAGGTTTTCTTCAGAAAGAACCTATCCGTTTTGTAGTCTTCGGTGGTATATTGGGTATTATCTCTATACTGGAGGTGCCTCTTATGAGTATACGAAACAGTAAAAAGTTATTCCCTGCTTCCTCAGAATTGGCAACAATAGTACGTTGGGTACCTTATGTAGTCCTACCTTCCATCTTTTTATTCGTGTTCAGCTCCATTTACTACAATGCCAATTCCCGATTTGCACAGGCTGTCAATTTCATGTGGCCCTCCTTTGACTGGCATTGGATTTGGGAAAGCGGTTTTTTGCTAGATTTCATGATAGGTATTTTCATCATTGCCGCTTTGGTTGGGACATCTGGATTTGCAATTACTTTTTTCAATCTCGAACAACAATTACCATTTAAACTTAATAGGAAGCGAGTTAAATGGATTCGCTGGAGCTTTAAGAATCTCAGTTTAAAAAGAGAATATTGGGCAGCAGTAGGAAGCTTTATCACACTCAACTTACTTTTGTTTTTAGTCAATATTTCAGATCTCCGCTTCGTATGGATTAACTACGGTAATGCCAGTCCTCAGGAATTAAGTCAATATGTACATGAGGGTACTTATCTCCTGATTTTTGCAATCCTTCTAGCAATGGGTATTATTATTTGGTATTTCAGGGGTAATCTGAATTTTTACAAAGACAATGGTTTACTCAAAGTGATGGCCTATGTATGGCTGGCTCAAAATGGTATGTTGGCTTTATCAGTAGCACTCCGCAACTGGCAGTATGTACAGCAATATGGGCTTACTTATAAAAGATTAGGGGTATTCTGGTTTCTAACACTGGTAGCATTTGGACTAGTCAGTATGTACAAAAAAGTAGATAAAAAGTATACCTTATCCAAATTAGTAAACTTGAACACATGGGCCTTATTAGCTTCTCTCATGCTATTTAGCACCATCAATTGGAACAATACAATTACGCTTTACAACATCCGGTCAAATGCTCATCTTGACACCCACTTTTTATTTGATCGTATGTCTAGTAAGAATTTGGCAGTTCTCCAGAAGAATAAAGAGAAAATCCTTGCCAAAGGAGATCTCAACTTTTATGAATTAGAAAAAAAATTGGAAAGAAAACAACAAGATTTTCAGCTTGTGACCATTGGCCGTAGTTGGAGAGGATGGAATTGGGTAGATGCCCGTAACAGAAAGTAGGCTTAAAGTCGGTTTGTACGTGCATATCCTAAGGTAAGTTCAAAAACCACTTCACCAATTCTTCATTATCCACAATGCTCCAGGAATGAGGATGGCGGCGTCCATCAGGGTGATAACCTTTGCCAGAGGTAGTAATTAATTCTGCTTCAGTATGTCCAATAAGACGCAAATCACGGATCAGGGCAGCAGCATCTATGGCATTAATACCATAAAAATCTTTCTGGCGGTTTTCTAACCACCACTGTACATCTGGCTCTGTATAAGCTCGAACAGCAACACTTTTTAGCTGCTCGAGTCGAACATCAATATTCATACCTTTAATGTAAGGGGAATAATTCCGATAAGCATCTTCATCGTCTAAAGGGGTGCCTCCCAAATGTTTTTCCAACTGGGTATTCACCCATTTTGCTTCATTTGATGAAGTGGCATTGATTTTATGTCGGATAGCAAAATGGCCTTCTTCCCAAAAACGGATAAAATCTAATGGTGCATCACAAAGCACCACGGCACGAGGATGGATATTGTACTTCGAATTTCCCTGCTGGCACCAATGAGCATACTTCAGTGCTCGCGTACCAGCTAATGACATCCCAGCAAACAACAGGCGATTAGAAGGGATTGGATGCTTTTCTAATACAGTACCTATATAACGATCCAGTTGCTCATAAGTACTGCTATCAAACATAAACTCCAGAGGATTGCCTGTAGTGATATATAGTGTGGCTAATTGATGCTGGTTGGCTGCTGCGTAGAGGCGCATTTCATAACCGGCATGGGTAGTATCTCGTCCGCTATGAAAAAGTACAAACATACCTTTCACTGTATCCTGAGGTAGGAGTAAGGTATATCCAGGTTCTTCCGCTGGTATAGCAATGTCTTCTGTTAATTGAATGGACGAGCTTATTTTTTCTTCCTTAAGCTCAAACAAGGAAGGAGGCATTACGGTAAATCCAGTTTGAAGAGCAGTACACTGACAACTTACTACTACGATAAGTAGTACAAAAAATCTTAAGAGCAAGCTCATTTTGTGCAGTTTTAGTATTGAGCAAAGCTCAATTTACGGCATTATGTGCTTTTTACTATTCTTTGTGCATGCCCCAAATTGCACATATTTGAATATCACTCGGCCAGGCCTTGTCAATGACCACAGATAGGCCTGCCTAACACAGATAAGCTTGTAAGAGAAGTTCGTGGAATTAGTGGACCATGCTCAACTCCTATGGGATTCAAGTAAGTGATATTCACTTAAATGATTTGGTCCACAAATTGCTCGAATTGCACTAATAAAGATGACATGTGAATGTGTCAATAGAGCACGGGGATACATACTTATTCTTTTTGCTCTTCTGCACTTATAAACAACAGCATAAAAAAGCTATGATACGCTACTCCTAATGCTGTTTCACAAGGATGATCGATCATAAACAGGGTAAACATCATTACATGAAAAGTAGCTATCAAAAACGACTTATACCTTCGCTTATAGAAAAGAGGGTAGAAAAAAGCATATAAGAACAGCAATAATCCAACTATTCCAGTGGCTGCCGCCGTAAAGAGTAATTGATTATGAGGCATAAGGGTTTCCCAATAATCTATTTCATCAGAACCAAACTTTGCTTCTACTGCTTTTTTAAAATTACCCGCTCCCACTCCCAACCAGGGATGTTCTCTAAAAATATCCCATCCTACCTGAAGAGAAATAATACGTCCAGAATCACCATATATTTCCCCCTCTCCCTGAGAGAACATATTTAAATCATGGCGAGTATACATCATTTTGGAGCGAAAGCTGGGTACCGTCTGATAGGCTATAATTGGTAGAGCTATCATCACTACAATAGCAGCAATAGCCAACTTGTAAAAACGCGAGAATAACAAATACCGAAAAACGATAAACAACATAGTAGTATACATTACTACCAGCCCCGTTTTTACCGAAAGGATATGTAAAAATATAAACAGAAAAACGGTCATCCCCTTAATCCAATAGTGTTCTGCTTTAAATCGCCATTTAAAACGCTCTACGGTTAAATATCCTCCAGCTATAATCCCCATAACAACCAACAAGCTATAGCGGATATGATTCCTTGGAGTAGGCATCGGTTTTCCTTTGCGGATTAGTTCATTAATTTCTTCCGCATTTAGTCCATAATTGATCAATACACCTATAGAAGTAGCCGTAATCAGACAAAGCAAGAATAAAAGATAGGTATTGCGCCTTCGCGGCGAAAATGGAGGCAATACAATGAACAGAAGTGGCAATAATAGATAGGGCAATTTTACACGCAAACGGGCTTTAAAATACCAGGCATCCTGTATATCCCAGGCTCCAATAAGTGTAATGAGAAAAAAAAGCACCATTACAAAAAAAGCAGGTTGCCGCCAAGGTGTCAATAATGCTTTTAGTGCCTGCCAACGAATACCTGGCCTTAGCGATGGAGTAAAGCTAAATACACCTGCCGCCGCCAGGCCTATCATACTCAATGTAAGCGTGTATGGTGAGAACACCATGGAAACGATAATCGCAAAAGAGAAAAAATCTATAAAATGACTTTGTTTTAAGTCCTTCAACATCAACAGCTCTTATTTTAAATTTGACGTTGTCTAAAGCTTCTTTGCCATTAACTTCAGACAATCCCACTAAGGTACATGCTTCTTTTACAACTCCTCTGATTTTGAATATATGATTTAGGCTCCAATTCAAAATTCAAAAGAAGTTATCAAGGAAGACGGTATTTTTATTTGAATAAGTTGGGTTACTACTTGCTAAACATACAAAATTTAACACCTGCTAATAATAGCAATCGATGATATATTAAATTGTTTGGATGCCGATATATCGTATACAAACTCCACTTTTCACTCAAACAAGGATATGAAAAAACCTATCTTTAATCATGTCCGATAGATACAAACGGTGGAAAGCATTATGGCATCCTGAGCGATATCATGGCTGGGGCAGTACAAAAAATTACTTTGAAGGTTGGTACTATAAAATAGTGAAGCAACACGCATTTGCATTCATCCCAGGTATTTCTATGAATAGTAAAGGCGAACAACACACCTTCATTCAAGAAATAGTAGGGAAGGTTAATGAGAGCTTACAATCCAGCGTTCATGTAAAACTATTTGATCGAAAAAACCTTATATTTGAAGGAGATGGGCAACATACAGGATTGGAAGTAGCAGGCCCTGTAGAAGAACTTTTAACCGATATTTGGCGACGTTAGTAGAAAAGGAAAGGCAATATTCTCTATCCTCTTATACTTTTCCACTACTTACTAAGAATTTTTTGAGATGAAGAATCCATTCAAGCAGTATATAGATCAGTTTTCAGAGAATAGATTTTGGAAAAAGCTGGCACACTATGCCAGGCAAGCAGGCACCAGAACGGTCTATGCAGCCTTATTGCTTTTCTATGCATATCAGCGCAAAGATACTCCTGCCTGGGCCAAACGAATTGTATTGGGATCATTAGGATATTTTTTGTCTCCATTTGATGCCATCCCCGATCTTTCACCAATCATTGGATTTACAGATGATATAGGTGTTCTTTCATTTGGACTAGTTACAATCGCTGCTTATGTAAATGATGAAGTAAAAGGAAAAGCACGACAGCAACTGTCAAAATGGTTCAACTCTTACGATGAAGAAGATTTAAAGGAGGTAGATGCGAAGTTATAAGCTATGATTCACCTTAACCAATATTTTAAACAAACAGACAAGTTTCCAAAAATTGAAGTAGATCAGGGCTTTAGATTTATCGAATATCGCTCTTATGAGGAAAGTACTGGTAATCAAGTGTGGTCTGAGCGCAACTTTATTGTTTTTGTATTGCAAGGTAAAAAAACGATCATGGCAGCTGGCGAGCAATACAAACTCAATGAAGAAAAAGCCCTTTTCTTAAGCCGTGGTGGTTATGTAATGTCCGAAATTCCTCGCACTCGTGGGTTATTTCAAAGTGTCTTGTTTTTTATTGACGATATCTTTTTGAAAACTTTTGCTACCAGGCATTCTGATTTGCTAAACATAAAAAACAAGAATACCTCCGCAACCGCTATTCCGATAGAGATAACCACTCCTCTCAGCCAGTTTTACCAATCTGTACTCCCCTATTTCAATGCTCCACTTAATGAAGCTCGCCGTCGAGGACTTAGCTTAAAATTTGAAGAACTTCTTCTTAATCTGATAGCGGAGCCCGAAAACGAATCCTTTAGCAATTTCCTGGCCAGCCTGCTTACTCAGCAAGCAGACCTCCGCCTAGTTATGGAACAAAATTTCCATCTCCATCTACCACTGGAAGCTTTTGCACAGCTAGCACAGCGCAGCCTTTCTACATTCAAACGTGATTTCAAAAATCAATTTGGTGAAAGTCCTGGAAAATGGCTACTCAAACGTCGCCTCCAACAAGCCAGCCAACTACTGGAATATACTGAGCTCTCAATTACAGATATTGCTTTTCGCTGCGGGTTTGAGAGCCCTTCTTATTTTAGCCAGGCCTTTAGCAAGCACTTTAAACAGTCTCCCAGAAACTGGCGACTGCAATCCCATGTTGCTTAAGTAAACGACAAAAGCGGCTCAAGTTCATACCTAAACCGCTTTTATTTATCGAGTTGTCTCTTTCCAGATTAAAATCCTCGTTCAAAAATGATAGAATCACTCTCACTTACCTGCTGTCTCCATCCTTTGATCGATTGGTAATCCGGATCATTGTAAAAATCTTCAGCAGCTTGTTTGGAGTCAAACTCTACAATAACTACACGCCCTTCAGGCACACTACCTTCAATAGTTGACGGATTTTCATCTACTGCTACCGTTACACCGCCATGACGTTGAACAATCGGCACTGCTTTTTCAATGTATTCCCTGTTGAATGTTTCCATATCATTCACTCTTACAAATGCTAACATATAAGCTTTCATAATACTTTGTTTTATTAATGATTTAATAAGACAAAAGTATCCTGGAAGCTATTCCTGTGCATTAATAAATATTAAGGATTACGTGAAAATCGAATTTTATCCCCTTTCGCTTTGCTTAACGCTTCTGGGGTAATACCAAGGTAAGAAGCAATCATTCTTTGAGGGACTCTCTGAGTAAGATCAGGGTAGGTCTTTATAAAGTGCTCATAACGTTGCAAACCCGAATAACTCATAAGCATAATAACACGTCTTTGAAGCACTAGTATACGTTTTGCAATAGCATGAATATTTGGTGTTGTTTTACTTAAATCTTTGTCTCTAACAATAACGGTTGAGTCTTCAAGTGCTTCAATAAAGAACTCACAAGGCTCCCCTATTGGAACTGCATCTGCAATAATCCAGCCTTCTGGAGCAAACATAAATATATGTTCCTTCCCTTTTTGATCTATCATATAACTACGGAGTAATCCCGTTACGACTTCATAGACCATACTATTTTTGTCTCCTTCATATTGTAAAACCTGCCCCTTTTTAACTTCAACTGTTTTCACTATTTTATATTTAATGTTTCTATTACAGACAAACCATTAAGCTCTTGAGTTCGGGTATCTAGCTGTTTACAGTTGCTATCTTCCTGTATCTCTCCGCAATTCGCCTGAGCCTCATTTATCCGCAGGAGGATTAGTGATTTCATTTCTTCTAACTCCCGTATCTTTTTATTGATACTATCTATTTTTTCCTTTGCTTTTTCATTCAAAAAGACACAACTCGCTTCATTTATTTCAATCAACTCTATGAGTTCAGCAATTTCGTTTAGTGTAAATCCAAACATCTTTGCCTTCTTTATCAAGGTCAATCTTCGCAGGTTTCCTTCCGTATAATTTTTATACGTATTAAATTCCGAAGCAGGTGGCTGAGGGTTTATCAGCCCTTTCTTTTCATAAAATCGGATAGTATCTCTCGATAATTGGGCTTTCCGACTTAACTCTCCTATCAGCATTTTTTTTAATAAAGTTACAATTTTATTTGACCGTTGACTATACTCCACGGTTTACATTTGCAATGATATCTGTGATCCATTTACTTCATAAAATCTAATGCAATGAAAAGATTTCTCTTACTCCTGTTTCTAAGTTTGGGTTGGATCCTCCTTGCCATTTTTCTCTTATCTGGCTATTATTATAATAAGCTTTCGCTAAATGATAGCGTTTATAAATTTCACCCAATAACATGGGAAAATCATTTGCAAATGTTCGATGGTGCAGTTCAATGCAAGCTGGTAGGAGATGATTTGCTGGAAAGAAAAAAGGTTTTAAAAGAGCAAATCTTTTCCAATGTCTCAAAAAAGCAAGCCGTTCACAATGGCTACATCTATTATTTCCATGATAGTGATCTCTTATTGAAGGATGCATTGGAATTTGTAGAGTATGAAAGAGAGTGCTGTCCTTTTTTTAAATTTGATATTTCCATTTTGCCTTTTGGTCAGGGTTTTGCTATCCAATTATCAGGCTCTGAAGCTGCCATTGAGATGTTGTCAGACTTTGAGAATAGCGATATATAGCTCTATAAGAGCATGTTTGGGATTTATTAATTGGACTTATTCCGTCATTAATTGGCTTATATTTTGTTGGAAGAACACTCATTTAGCTTGCTCCTCCGCTAAAGCTACGGCGGCACGCGGATGGCTAAAATCGATGCTGCCCATCCGCTAAGCGGTTCACTCGCTCAAAAGTCTTCAAGACTTTTGCTCTACGAGTTCGCTCGTTCATGCCTCATCTAAGTCAATTAATGACAAAATCATATCAAAGAACAAATTCCCAAGCATACTCTAAAATAAGCCGGTTCAAGTATGTACTCAAGCCGGCTCCATTTACAGATTTTATTGCATATTCGATTACTTCATTTTTTGGCTAAACCATTTTGAAGCCTCCGATATCGATTCTTCTACTTCTGCATTTTGATCGTAATAGCTAAACTGGTGGAAAGGTGATTCCAGTTCTGTTTCCATCCAGTGAAGTTTTTTATCAGTGCTTGCAATTCTTTCGAAATAATTCTTGGTGTATTGAGGAAGCACTGCTCCATCGGAATGAATCATCAATGTAGGAACCTTCAACTTAGCTGCACTCGGCATTGGATCAGTTGTCAGCCAATCTTCCCAGGACATGACAGCAAATTTATCTGCACTCCACTCATTGATCGCTCCTCTCTCCGGATTCAAATAATAATCATAAGGGCCATACATAGCGGCTGTTTCATCTTCCGTAGAAATTGTAGCTATATACTGAACAGTTCCATTTTCCGCGTATTCTTTTTTAGCAAGCTGGGCTGCTTCTACTTTAGTATTTACGCCTTCTTCACCACCATAAAAGAGTTTAACCGCTTCTGCATCATGAAGCCATGAAGCAGTAGTGACCACTGATTTGATTCGATCATCTTCAGATGCAGCCATTAAGGTATACATAGCGCCCGCACAAACTCCAAAAGCACCAATTTTTGAATTATCTACTTCTGAAAGGCTTTCAAGATAACTTACAGCATTCTTTATATCTACCTTTTTTAATGTTGGGCTTTCATAGAAGCGTGGCTCTCCTTCACTTTCTCCAAAATTTCTGAAATCAAAAGCCAAAGTAATGAAACCCTCTTCAGCTAATTTTTCCGCATAAAGGCCTGCCATTTGCTCCTTTACTGTTGTCCAGCTTCCCGAAACGATGATAGCAGGATAAGCTTGTGCAGGGTCATAATTTTTAGGATAATATAGGTTGCCAACCAGTTCAGCTCCTTCGCTGCTAAAATTTATTTTTTTCATTTGTATTTCGTTTGAAAGTTTTGTTGAGTCATTTTTCACTGCTCGATGACAGCTTGCTAATAGCGATAAAATGAGTATCGCTGCTATGGAAAATCTCATGTTGTTGTTATTTTATTTTGTCTAATAATCCAAAGCCACGAGCAGCTACAATTGGATTAAAAATTTCTACGTATTCGGTGATCAAACCAGCTTCATTAAATTTGAAAGTGGAGTAGTAATCATTTTCATAGTAGCCAGCATCATTCTTCAGTTTAATGCTGCCGCGGTATTTCACAAAAACCATTGAGGGGTCCTCCATGGCATAGATTTCTTCAATAGGAAATGCCATGCCATCAAAATTTGGAAATACCGGAGTCCAATAGTTTCTGATTGCTTCTTTGCCATTTGCTCCTTCCGGAAATAATCCAGAAGCATAAGGATTGATATGTTTTGCATCATCTGCAAATAATGCTATCAAATCCTCTACATTTTCGTTTTCTAAAGCTTTGAAAAAAGCCTTAACTGATGCTTTGTTTTTTGCTGCAATCGCGCTTTTCATTTCTATCTGATTGTTATGTTGGTGATTCGTATTGGAACAACTAAATAGTAGTCCAACAGATACGGCTATCATATACCAAGGCTTCATGTCTTATTTAATTTTGCTTATTGCGATTTCTGGCAATGTTGTATTACCATTCTGGAATTTGAAATTGAACTTCATAGAACTAATCTTCCAATTTTCCTGAGCATCCTGAATCAATTCAAAATTGTAGGTACCAACTACCGTCCAAAGACTACCTTTTTCATTGGTGAGAAAATGGCTTGCAGTGCCATAGCAAAACACACTTGCTTTGGTGCCATCTATGGAGCTCACGAAATTTCCTAACTGATGGTGAGTGGATTCAAATCCAGGCAAAATGCCTTTCCAGGCAGAAATGATTTGATCAGGAGTAAGCTCTGATGCAGGGCTGCCATTCATTGAAGAATAATCTAGCAATACTTCAGCATTAAAAGCCTGTTTTACACCCTCCCAATTGCTCTGATCGGTAGCAATAAATAAAGCAGTGACTACATCATTTGGGTTTTTCATATTCTGCGCATTTAGGTTGGATGATAAGAGACTTACCACTCCAATTATTATTAATCTCATTGTTTGTATTGTTTTGTTAAGTAGTTCGTAAGATTGGGCTACCAATAAGATGCAAGCTATTTTACACCGAATCGAGGCGCGTAAACCGCACCTAGCCTAAGCTAAGTAAGGCTTTGCGCAACGAAGAGTCGGTACAAAAGAGTTGCATATCATTACGTAGTTTAATCTTACGAACTACTTTAGTACAAAGCTCGGGAAGATTAAATGCGACCAAATGATGATTTCAAATGAAAGAGTATAGATTTCAAAGATTCACGTGCTGTCGGTATTCCAATGGCGTCTTCACTGTGTTTCTCTTGAAAAAAGAGCTAAAATTATTAGGGCTATCAAAGTAAAGAGTATAAGCTATTTCTTTAACACTCCAATCAGTTTGAGCCAGGTAAGATTTTGCAAGCGCCAATATATGATTATGAATATGATTTAAGGCCGTAATACCTGTTAGTCCTTTTACTACTGCATTTAAATGATTGGGATGCACACTTAGCTTTTGTGCATAGTAACTTGTTGAATGCAGATTGGCAAAGGTTTCTAATTTTACATTCGGATAAAAACTCGTTTGGATCAAGGTTTGATAACGAGACAACAATTTTAAATCTGCAGCTTTTAAGCTTTTTTTAGCTATTTCGCTATCTACTTGTTGCTCAAATAGACGCTTTACCAGAGACAATAAAAGGTACACTTGCGCTTCTATAATTTGAAATTTATCTGAGAAAGTGCCGTTGTATTCATTCCATATATTTTCATAAATAGAAAGTATGGTTGGTAATTGATTGGCAGGTATTTCAAATGGAATAGATTTTTCCATTTTAAGAAAAGGAAACAACTTTAGCAATTGCGATAGCACTTTTGATTGCGCTATAAAATCCTGGTTAAACATGATATAATAACCTTTCCAATCAGGCACTATATCCCAGGATAAAAGCTGAAAAGGAGTATTAAAAAAGATGGTTGTCCCTTTTGGGAAATCAGAAAATTGTCCCGACATAACCTTTCCACCACCATCTGCCTTTATTGCTATAGCATAAAACTCATGACGGAAGACAGGCATCTGATTAATGACCATCTCCATATTCTCTTCAAAGCTTCTGATGTCGAAATGAGAATGCCTTGGAGGGTTTATATTTATGCCTCTACAATATTCCAATATGGTTTTAAAGTGTTTCATAGTATATAATAGGATACCTCTGTCATTGGGGTACTGATTTCGGATGTAGTCATACAAATATATAATGTACGACTTCATCCAAACCTGTCTACCTCAGGTAGAGTCGAGATATCCATCATTAGCATTTTCAATAAGCCTCCGACTTCTCCGAAGTCTTTACCTTTATTTAATCACTTACTTAACTACCTTTTTCAAGGTACTTCTTTAGATTTTCTTTGATGAAATAATTCCAACCACCAATACAGCTTTCCCTGGTAAATTCCGGAATACCAGATTGAAAGCTCTCTACTACTTCATGTGTTAATTTAAGTTTTGTTTGATTTCCTTCCTCAAATAATTCAAAAGTTACGAAGGAATCTCCAGAGTAACCTTCATATTTCCAGTTGTATACTATTTTTTTCATGGGCTCTACCTCTGTTAGCCTCCAAAGGTGAGGAAATATCCTACCTTCATTCTCTACAATAAAACTCGTCTCAAATCCCACTTCTGGTTTAAAGGAAGGTATGTTTTCAAAAAACCATTGTATCATTTGATCCACTTCAGATACTGCATTCCAGATATCATTTATTGATGCATTGAATATTTGCTCAACAACAATAGGAGGTTCCGTTTTCTTCATAGCTGTTTATTTTTGGCTTATCTATAATGTATGAACTTGAGTTTCAACTTGACACTTGCACTTGCGGTCGTATTTTCAATCTTTTCTTATCGTTTCAAACTGCCCAGGATTCACTACAATTGGAGCAGGAAAGCCCTTACCTAATACTTTCATATTATCATCATTTAATCCTTCCACATTATCAAACCCGCTGTTGACAACAGCTTCAAATGATTGATAAGAATCCCAAACAACAATATTTATAAAATTAAAGGTATTATCGGGATTGATAGATTTGTAAAAGGTAGAGCTTACAAAGCCGGGTTTAGTTTTAAAGTATTCAATATAAATATCCCTGACTTTTATAGCGGTCTCTTCATGTCCCTCTGGGACCTGTATAGAGTTAATCACACTAATTTGTTTCATTTGTATTTTGTGGTTGTCTTTGTTTATAATATATGAATATTACTTGAGATCATTTAGCATGCATACACTTAAGTAATTTGCAATTTAATTAACCAAATTCCCAATATTACTTTCCATACTAATACAGGAAGCCAAAGTAAATAACTAATCATTTCAAAATGCGTTCCATACCACACTAGCATTATTGCAGGAATGCCCAAACTTCCTGACAACACTCCAAACCATCCAATGAATTTTGAGTCTTTAATGATATGATATGCACAGATAAAAATTCCTATAATAAGAAATACTGATGCTAAGGTAACTCCCCATTTTGCAGTTAAAAGGGTGGCATAAGCTGACGCTTTTAAAGCATATACTTCTGTATTTCCAGCTTGTACAAACTCTTTCGCTATCCATGTTACAGCAAAGTTGCCCATATTATGAATAATCATTATAACACCACTAATAATAAAGAATGTAGAAACGATCAGGGCTACAGTATCTCGTCTTAGTATACCGTAAAATAACACTGCAAATATGATAAGAAAAACACTTGATAACACATCAAAAATAAGCTCCAGAATATGTGCACCTATGTTATGAGCAACATTATGCAAGGTTTGTTCTAGCTCATTTGCATTTAAAGTAATACCATACTTTACAGCAATAGTTAAACTTGCCAGAATCGATACTACTACCAGTATCAGAAAAACTCCTGCCATCCTTTTTTGATTAGTATTTTTAAACATCTCCTTTAGTTTTTTATAGTCCATCCAATAGATAATGCAAAAAATAAATCCCCTTTGTCATGGGTAAATACCTCCGTCTTCCCTAAGCTGTTTGTAAAATCATAGGAATAGTTATCGAGTGAACTATAAACGACAGGCCACCACCTTATAGAAAATTCAGCAGTAAAACTTTTAAGGATGCTTTCCTTTTTTTTGAAAGGAAACGCCTGATAATAAACCGAAGGCCCGACCGTAATGGTTTGATACTGGATTTTTTCTCCATCGGGATGATGAAGATCATTTAAATGCCACTTCCACTCTCCTCTTATAGACAAATCAGGGAGTATCCTATATCCAAGATCAAAACCCGTTGATATATAGGTGATTTGATCAATATTCAAATTCCTGGCAGATCGCGATTTAAAGATTCCATCGAACCTATTCAGATTAAGCATTGTCCCGTGAGAATAAGCAAATAAAAATCGCCTATATTGCTGTGTATATGTAATGTTAAAACCTCCTAATAAAGGCTGAACCAATCCAAAAGTGATGGATTTTTGGTTATTGAATTGAGCTTCTTGAGCAAACCCTCTTCTTGCAAAAAAGAATATTGGTATTGTCACGAAAAAAACTACTTTAAGAAAATAATTCATAGCTGCTTTTTTTACTTTTGTTACTTTCAGCAAAACTATACCTGATAGGTAATCAGCTAGTTAGCTTGCTGTATCAATTACTTGACATTTCGTATCAACTCAAGAGTCATCATTAATTTTCAAAATGTCACATCATCAAGTATCCACAACATTGGTCAAAAGCAGAATCGAAGGGTTTATGCATTTATGTTCAAAAATGGGTTTATCAAGCTCACTAATAAATCCTCACTATTTATCTTTTGAAAACCGAGCTTCTTTGGTGCCATTAAGCGAGTTGGTACAACTTGAAAATAGAATGACCAAAGCACTAGGTATCCCTGAGGTAGGAATTTTACTTTCTAAAGAATGTCCAAAATTCAAGAATGCTAAAAGTGGTATAGTAGGGGCATTAGCGGCTAGTTGTATGACTGTTGGTGAAGCTTTTCAAGTAGCTATGAAATATAATTGTTTGCTCAGTGATGGTATAAAAATTGAGTTAATAGAAACAGAAGATCGCGCTGAGTTTATTTATTACAGGATTATTCCTTCCCAAAAAACAAGATTAGATACAGAAATATCCATTATTGATGCCTACAAAATCATTAGAAATTTTGGGACCGTTTATAAAGTAGAGTTTGAATTTGGAATTCCTTCTTATGCCGAACAATATGTCAAAATTTTTGACTGCCCTCTTAGATTTGATGCTCCCACAAATAAAATCATCTTTGATAAATCCATTTTACAAATGGAGAATCCTGCTTCACAGCCTTACGTTAACACAATAATTACAGAGCATGCAAATAAAGAATTGGAAAAATTAAACGCCCGGCATACGTTTAAACACCAAGTTAGATTAATCATATTAGAACATTTATCCTCTGGAATTGTCAGTGCTGATTTCGTAGCAGAAAAGCTTCATATGAGTCGACAAAATCTATTTAGAAAGCTAAAAGGGGAAAATGTAAGTTTCAGTTCATTACTAGAAGAAATTAGGAGAGAAATAGCATTAAAAGCGATCTCTTCTAATTCTCACTCATTAACTGAGTTAGCTTTCATTTTAGGTTTTTCTGAACTTAGTTCTTTTAGTCGTGCATATAAACGTTGGTTTGGCAGGAGTCCTTCAGCTTATGTAGCTGAAAAAGGATAAACAACAGTTTAATTTTCCAATTTAAACTGCTGCAAAATCAAAAAATGATCATCCATCACATTGCCTGTGAAGATATAATTGCTCCAGGGAATGGCTACTGTAGAGGCTGACATTTGTTGCCCATCCTCCATATAAATAGATTGGAGTTGATAGCTACCTTTTGATTGATAATCAATGGTGATGATCTCAGAGGGAGCTATAGGCTGCTTGTCTTTTGCATAAGCGGCATAAGCTAAAAGATTGGGATGCGCGCCTATCCAAAGTTGGCCATCAGGAGCCAATTCTATATTATCAACACCCGTTCCACAATCTATGTTTTCTATATACTGAAGTTGGCCATCAGATTGTATTTGATATACTTTTATCAGAAAAGCTCTTGGAGATGCGACATAAAGTAATTGCCTTCCCCGATCCATATTGATACCATTTGCGTAAGCAATCCCATCAGCTACTACTTCATAACTATTTCCATCATAATAGACCACATTGGAAACAGCCCAGCCCAGATAATCTTCTGCAAATTTTTTCAAGCCTTTAGTATAAGCATGGTCATTGGTAAAATAAAAACGATTGGCATCAATTGCTACCACATCATTGGGGCTGATCATACCTGGATCTGTCAGTGTTTGAAGATGAACCAGGCTGTCGCCAAAAAGATCAAAAACTTCCAGGCTATGCCAATCTTCTACATGATTGACCGCCCATATGCGATAGCGGCCATCTTCCAGTGGCAGTACAGAAATTCCATGAGGATAAAAAGGAATGTCGAGGGTTTCGGTCAATAACTGGGGTTGCCAGTTGTTTTGCTTTAAATCCAGGTAGTATAAATGCCCTTGTTCAGGTTGGCCATCTCTACGAGCAGCGCGATTATCTGAAGACAAAATCAAAAAGCTATCCTGATAACTAATTTGCATATCCTCTACACCAGGCAAGAAAATGGAGTCAACAATCTCTCCATCAAAATGCGGAGTGATCTTTTTAAAATATCCTGTGCTCTGCATTATATAAAATGCATATCCTCCTAGTGCTAAAAGTATTAGGCCTATTAATATAAATGTTTTTTTCATCGCACTCTAGTTGTTGTTCTATTGATCGTGAAGGTACAAAATAACCATCAGTACAAAACGCTCTATGAGCGTAAGTCAACCGTTTATGTATCAAGCTCTAAAAGCTTTTATTCTCATAAAAAAACCTTCCAGGATTCCTCATCAAAATCAGTATATTTGTATTAGAGACTATCACCAAATACACCTAAAATGTTCTCTAGATCCATACCCCATCTTTTTTTATTTTGCTTATTCATTTTTTTAAATGTTATAGCTGCCAATTCACAAGATTACATTCATCTGTTAAATGATGAAAAACTGGAAGTAAATATCAAAAGTGTTGTTGGTGATTATATTCGATATGTACCTTACCAAAATGACCAGTCAGAAACACTCAAAATAAAAAAGGCTGAAGTGAGCCGAGTTAAAATGGCAAACGGTACAGAAATATGGTACAATCAATTTCCTGGGTCAGCCAAACATCCGACCACCGTATCACCTTCTCAAGAACAAGTGGTAGATAGATATAAAAAGCCACCTGTACCTTCGCAAAAGCTTCAAAATAAAAATACAAGCATTATTTACCCTATGAATTTCGTGATAAGCGGTGGCATCACTTACCCTTCAGAAGGGGTTTCGAGTTTTGATAATAGTTATAATATTGGGATCACTTACAACAATTATTATTCCAGTTACCTGGGGATGCTTATTCATGCATCAATAACACATAATTCAATTGACTATAGTGAAACTAATGGCACATTAAATGGTGCTTTACTCAATTCCTGGTTAATGTTGGGAGGTACTATCAATACAGGTAACATGCTTCACCCTGTAAGGCTTTATGTAGGAGGAATGGCAGGAGGTAATTATATGCTTCCCTCTAGTGATTTGCATCAATTGGAGGACTCTATAAATTTAGCATACGGCATAGAAGGGGGGATTGTTTTTTTTGAACTTATTCATTTAGGCACAAGGTTCAGTCGGTCTCCTCAAAAGATAAAAACTTCCAATCGTACTGAAACTATCAACAATTCATATACATCTGTATTTGTTGGAATTCAGTTTTAATATACCCTAAAAGAAATTCGATGAAAAATTTATACCTATTATTCCTGATGGCTTTTTTCGTTCTTTTTAATTCTTGCGAACAAGAAGATATAAAACTAGAGGACGTTGTATTAGAAGAGGCAACAGATAACACCCCTGAGGAGGAAGAAGAAAATCCATCTACTGAAGCAATGGTTTATTACGAGCTTGAGCTGCAAGGGGAAACATGGATTCCTTTTTCTCGTACAGCTTGTTTGTTGGTCGCTAAAGATATAGATGCAGCACCTACATCAAATGGAGTTAATCCATATGACATAGCCATTGCATCAGGCTCGCCAGGAGCAGTTCCCGAAGCTGGAGCGATACACTATCTAACAAATACAACACTTTGTCAATACACCAATTCTGGTTGTAACTCTACTCCCATCAATGCTGCAATTGATGCTGCTTTTGTTAGCGTAAGTAATAATCCCAAAAGAATAGACATTGAAATAGACGGCCAAGTGTTAGGAAATGGTACAGCAGGTACAGTGATTTTACAAAACTGGTTGAGTAATTTTAATGCTTATTCAGGGCTAGGAGCTAATATTTATCAGATATCTACCGGTGAAATTTCTATTACTTTTTCTGCAGATGAAAAAACTATTACAGGCACTATCTCCATTGTAGGAGGCAATTTTACTGGTACTGGCACCGCTCCTTACAATGCTACTTTCACAGGTTCCAAAGTTGATCAAAATTGTTTTTGACAACCTGGTTTTCAATCACTTAAGCCTCCAGATAGTAAAAGTACTTCAGCTTTGCTGTTCTTACTATCCGGAGGGATGAATTGGGTACTGCTTCCAAATAGGCGGGGTCTTATTTTAAATGTCGATTGATAAAATCGTCTATTTTCAGCATGTATTCTCTTCCCCCTTTTTCATATAAATCAAAATGGCCACCTCCTTCAATGATAACCAGTTCTTTATTTTCTGATTTCAGATTTTCAAATAATTCCTTCCCATAATTCACTGAAATATTTTTATCAATTGCTCCATGGGCAAGTAGAATGGATTGTTCAATTTTCTTGACGGAATCAACTGGTCTGACCATTTGCGGATCAAAGTCAGCAATTTTTCCAGCTCTTTTCAACAAAAAATCAGAAAGCCGTTTAAATCCAATCCCTCTCAATATTCTCTTTTTATAATCAAAAACTATTTTATCTAACTCTGTGAAAGTACTTTCTATGATTCCAAACTCTATTCGATCGTCGATTTCCAATGCCTGTATTGCAATAGCTCCTCCGAGAGAATTCCCCCAAATCCCAATTGGTAAATCAGCATCACGTTCCTTTATTTCATCCACGATTCTTGAAATATCCATTTTTTCCTTAAATCCATAAGTGCAGAATGCACCTCCACTTTCGCCATGTGCCCTATTATCAAAAACGATGGTTTCAATGCCATCCCTTGCTAGTTTTTCTGATACTTCTAAAAAACCTTCTTTACAGCCACCTATCCCATGCACCAGAATGATTACCCCCTTTGCGGAATCTTCTGAACTTTTCACCCAATACCCGACCAGTTCAGCATCATCCATTGCTGTAACGCTCAGTTTTTCGCTTGCCAATCCAAAATCATTTGGGCTAATTTCTGCAATGACTCTAGCAGGCCTGATTATCAGATAAGGCAAAACATTGTTTACTATAATAATACCTACTATTCCGAAGAAAATAATCATACCTATACCAAAACGAATTTTCCTTTTCAATAGAATATACTTCCTTTTTTTACAATCAACGAATAAGTCTGCCCTTATGCGATGTAATTATCAGGCCATTTAAAGATAAACATCCTAATAATTAAACAATCATCGGATAATTTTAAGAATATTTAAGCCCTCCCATAATAAGGAGTACTTTTGCTTTGTTTACAAAAGGAAATCGAGCTTTTATCTATGACCAGCAGAGTACATCTTATCTTTCTAATTGCTTTTTTAAGTTTATGCACCATAAGTACTGTCCATTCACAGGATTATATTTACCTAATGAATGGCAATGCTATTAAAGCAGACATCAGGAGTGTAGTGGGTAGGCATATTGTATATACTCCCTACAATGAAGAGGTAGAACAATCACTACGTGTCTCTAAAGATGAGGTGAGCAGAATAAAAAGGGCTAACGGAACAGAAGTATGGTACAACCAACTCCCTGGCACCGAGCCTGAAAAAAAACCAGCAGCTCCTTCAGCACCCAAAATGGCTGTTGCCAGTACTAATAAGCGCCCGATATCTGCACAAAAACTACAGCGTAGAAAAATATTGCTCGCACGCACCACTCACTTTTTACTATCTGGAGGTGTTGCTCTGCCTTATGAGGATTTCAACAACTTTGATCCTGGTATTGCGCTTCAATTAAACATGACTCATTATTTCAATGATCATTGGGGATTGAGTACACAAATCGCAACTGCTTATAATGATCAACAAGCTACAGAAAGTGGGCAGCCTGCTGGTGCTCTCTCTAATACATCTCTTATGATAGGAGGTAAACTCAGTACCAGTTTTCCGCTTAGCTTGATACGTATATACGGACAAGCCCTGACTGGCCCCAATTATGCCAAGCCTTCAGCTGAATTCAGCACGGAATCCGCAGCCTTAGGCCTCGGTTACTCCCTGGGAGCAGGTATGATTTATGACGAGTGCTTTCACCTCGGGATTAGCTATCAACGTACTCATCAAGACCTGGAATTGCTCTCGCCTAAACATCCTACAGTGACCTCTTATCTAAGCTTGGTGATAGGAGTGCATTTTTGAGAAAGATATGTGGTGATGTGGGGCATATAGTTATATAGTGAGAAGTGAGAAGTGAGTGGGTGATATAGCGAGATGATGAAAAGAAGAAGGTCAGTTCTAATTCAAAACATCTTTGAGTACGCTTGTGATTTGAGTTTGCGTTTGAACTTGAACTTGATAAGGTGATATCCCAACTACGCTTATTAACTCCGTTGGGTGATGTGGTTAAGGTCGATTTTTCAGGTAAAGGGGATGTTTATTGATTAAAAAATCATGCCTTAAGCAACCTGGCCCTATTTTTATCTCGTAAGGGCAAATATCATGGTATTTTTGACTGACTAATATAATACCATTTAGTACTGAATGGAGGAAAACCACGCCAAGCTTGCCAGCCTGATAGCAGGTTGCCTGAGACAGGACGAGTATAGCCAGCTATCTCTGTATCGCCACTATTACAGTTACGGTATGGCTATTTGTTTGCGCTATACTAGCAATCGGGAGTCTGCTCTGGAAGTACTCAATGATGGTTTTCTAAAAGTATTTAAAAAAATAGCACAGTACAATCCTGATCAACCATTTAAGCCCTGGCTTAGGAAAATAATGATCAATGCTTCTATCGATCATTTCCGGCGCTATGAGCAAAAGGATGTACGCTCTTCAGAAGAAATATATTCTGGTACAACTGATAGTGACTACAACACTGCTTTAGATCAACTAGAATTTGAAGATCTTCTTCAATTATCCCAATTATTGACGCCTTCATATAGAGTGGTGTTCAACCTATTCGTGGTAGAGGGATTGCCCCATGATGAAATAGCCAAAAAATTGGGTATCAGTGTAGGTTCTTCCAAATCAAATTTGTCAAAAGCAAGGGTCAAAATCAAAGAGTTGTTGAAGCAATTTCACAACATTCACTTTAAACCGGAAAAATATGGATGACAACTACTTTGATAAAAAAATAAAGAAGATTCTGGAATCTCCTCCTGAATTTGAGCCACAAGCTGCCGATATAAAAGCGATGCAACAATTGATAAGGGCGGAGCAATCAGGAGATCAAAAAAAGCGCAACTGGTGGCCCTGGCTGTTACTTCTCTTATTGCTATTATCTTTAGGGGGCGGTGGCTACTTGTATCAAAAATATAGTGCAACCAATCAGCAATTACTTTTACTCACTCAACGAATTGATGAAATAGAATCAGCCCAAACCCATATTCATACGCAAAAAACCGTTTATCAATACGATACCATTTATAAAGTTATTTACGAGTATATATATCCGAATACTCCCGAATCCCAACACACAGCTCCACAATATTACAACCCCTTACTCTTTGCTTACCCGGCCTCTTCTCTTCCTTCTTTTCCGGGAGGGTCTAATAGTCGTATATCTTTTCTATTAGGTATCTCTGACTTTCCTCTTGGAACGGGCTTACAAATGGCTCGTCCATATTACCCTTTACACACAGACGATCCTATTCAAAATTTGAAAGGAGGAGAAAGCCTGCCAAGGATCAGTACGGTAGATATTAACACTATACTGCCTCCTGTACAAAGCCTTCCTTTATCTCCTCTTCACTTAAAAAAACTTACAGACCTACCAATAAAAGCAAATGAAGCATATCGGGAAGTCCCCCTTAATAAAAAGAAAAATATTACTTATCTCATTCCTGATGGTTGGCGTTTTGGCTTAGGTGGCGCCCCCCTGACTAATTGGTCCAACGGTTTATTTCAATCAGCCTATTCTTTGGGAGTTAATGTAGGTGTTACATTTCCACAAAACAGAAGCCTGAATGTAGGAGCAGAATACCTCAGTTCGAAATTTGAGATCAAAGACCCGACTCTATATAATGATTATCCCATCTTACCGCCTTATGCTGTTGGAGATGTATTGCATGAATTGAAAGCTTATATCAATTATCTACAGATACCTGTCATGATGGAACAGCAGTTTAGAGAAGGAAAAAGTATTATGCCATCTATAAGTGCAGGGGTAGTAGCTTACCGTCCTCTCCAAGAACGCTTTGTTTATGAATACATCGATGGTAGCGGGGAGTATAAATTGCGGGCTACTTATAAAGATAATGACTTTTCAGTAGACAATTTACGCCTGGGAGCAGGAGCTACTTTTAAGCTCAATAATCACTTCTCACTTCATACCAAAATGATTTATCAACACAGTTTTTCACAAAAAAATGAGGTTTATAATCAATTGAAAATGTGGGCATTAAACCTGGGCGCCCAGTATCATTTGCAATAATTTTTGCCTCCAGGCAACCTGCCCTACAAACCATAGCGTAAAGGCATATATAAAAGGAAATAATATGCTAAAACGCTGGATCATCATTCTATTTGCTGCGCTGGGCATCAGTGCCTATCATCAGTTGCCGCAGCAATGGACTGCCGACACCCCACTTCAAGAAATACAATATGCACTGGGTGAAGAACGCCCTGAACATTTTATGCTACCAGATTCTTCACTCATCCAGCGTGGTGAAGAATTGGTAAAATATGGTAAAACAATAGGCCCGGACGGAAAGCGTACTAAGTATATCAGCAAATATTACGTATGTACTACCTGCCATAACCTAGAGCAAGAAGATCCAGACCTAAGAGTCAGTGATCCTGAAACCAGGCTGGATTATGCAATCCAGCATAATATGGCATTTTTACAAGGCACTACTTTTAAAGGTATTGTCAATCGCGAAAGCTGGTATAATGATGATTATGTAAGAAAGTATGGTGATGAAAAAATAGAGCAGGCACATGAAGACCTTCGCGCATCCATACAACTTTGTGCCATAGAATGCTCACAGGGCAGGTCAATGGAAGATTGGGAAATTGAAGCAGTACTTGCCTATTACTGGTCTCTACAATATACACTGGAGGATTTAGGCTTGAGTACTGAAGACATACAACGATTAAATCGAGAAGCTCAGTCCTCAGCCAATCACGAGTCTTTAAAGGCATGGCTGCGCTCTTACTACATTACCAAATCGCCTGCTCATTTTTACGATGCTCCTCCTAACAAGAAATTAGGATATGAAGGATTGACAGGGCGTCCTGAACGAGGAAAAGCTCTATACGAACTGAGCTGCCTGCATTGCCATCAGGCAGATGGGGTTTCGCATTACGTACTGGATAATAGTCAGCTAAGCTTCCGGCACTTAGAGAAAATGATTGACAAAGATTCTCATTTTTCTCTTTACCAAATCATTGCTTATGGCACCTATGCTATTCCAGGACACCGGCCTTATATGCCGCATTATCCGGAAGAACGCATGAGTAAGCAGCAAGTAGAAGACCTTAGATCATATATAGAGCAAATGGCTCATCCAAACAATTAAATAACCAATTGAGCATGAATAAGCAATTTTTTAATTTCTTTCTGGGAGCTCTTGGTACGTTGCTTTTTATCAGTAGTTGTACTACAGATCCCATTATTCCGGCAGGCGGTGTACCTCTTGATCCTCCTATACAAGACCCCGGTGAAGAAAACCTTTGCGAAGATGGTGTAATATCATTCCAGCATGAAGTATTACCGCTTATGGTTTCATCTTGTGCTTATAGTGGTTGTCATGATCCTGCAACTGCTGCAGAAGGGGTGGTTCTTGATTCCTATGAAAATGTCCGTAAAGAAGTCAGTCCGGGAGATTTGAATGATAGCGAATTATATGAATATCTATTCGAAAGTGGAGATGAGCGTATGCCTCCGCCACCAGCAGAACCACTTACAACAGCACAAAAAGATGTTATCAAAAACTGGATTTTACAAGGCGCTGAAAATACTGATTGCGGGCTTCCTTGCGATTCCACTCAGACTTCTTTTGCAGCTGATATTTATCCACTGATCCAAAATTACTGTGTAGGCTGCCACAATTTAAACCGAACGGATGGCGGCGTTCGATTAGACGGATATGATGAAATACTTCCTTACGTAGAAAATGGTTCCCTGGTAGGATCGATCAGCAATGATCCATATTATCCGATCATGCCTCCAAGTGGCAGCAGCTTGAGTGAATGCAGAATCAACCAGATCAAGAAGTGGATTAATGAAGGAGCACTCAATAATTAGATGGTTCTAAATGGATTTCCTCCCTTTAGATCGTGAGAGAAGTTGTAAAAGAAGGTAATTAATTTAAAACAACAGAACATGAAATATCATCTGCTGATCTTCACTTTTTTATCTGCCGCTATTCTGAGTGGTTGCTACTATGACAATGAAGAAGATCTGTATCAATATGTACAGCAGGAAGATTGCACTTTTACCTCTGCTACCTATTCAGCAGAAATTCTGCCTATACTGACTACTCATTGCATACGCTGTCATCGCAATGGCAGAGAAGATGGAAATGTCAATCTTGAAGGTTACGCCAATGCCAAAGTTTATGCTGATAATGGCAGCCTCTATGGCTCTGCCAATCATGAGCCTGGTTATTCTGTAATGCCTACCAGTGGTGTAAAAATTCCATTTTGCCAATTGGAGCAAATACGCCTGTGGATTGCTGATGGTGCACCTAATAATTAAAGTTTAGGTGGTTTAGAATAGTTTAAAAAGTTTAGTACTAAACCATCTCAACTTCCTCAACTATTACTAAACCTCCTTCTATCAATTTATACAATTACTATGAACAAGTATATCATATTATTCGCTGCCTTATTATTGAGTATCTCTGTGGAGGCCCAGATGAAAAATCAGCGATATGTCTATGAAACTTTCCGTGGTACCCGTATTGTTAATGGACATTCCATTGAAACGCTGCACGCTGGTGAAATGGAAATGATTATCAGTCACCGCTTCGGGAGACTCAATGGCGGCGGATATGAACTTTTTGGTTTAGATCAATCTACCATTCGCTTAGGATTGGATTATGGTGTACTTAATTGGATCAATATTGGCATTGGCCGAAGCTCTTTAGGGAAAGAATTTGATGGTTTTGTTAAACTACAATTATTACGTCAAAGTGTTCAGGGGCAAAATGGCAGCCCTGTATCTATAACTGCTTTTTCAAGTGCTGCTTATAAAACATTAAAATCCAGTGATCCTGAAAGGCCCTTAGCATGGCAAAATCGGCTGGCGTTCACTCATCAAGTATATATAGCACGTAAATTTAGCGACCGCTTTGCTTTGCAACTCATGCCTACAATAGTACACTATAACTTGATAGAGCTAGCCAGTCAGGAAAATGACCTCTTGGCATTGGGTGTAGCTGGTAAATATCAAATATCCAAGAACCTGGCATTGACTAGTGAGTATTATTATGCATTACCTAGCACATTGCCTGATGGTAGAAAAAATGTCTTCTCTCTAGGGTTTGACATCAATACAGGTAGCCATGTTTTTCAATTACACCTTACCAATACAGATGGGATGATCGAAAAACAATTCATTGGAGAAACTACTGGCGACTGGTTGAATGGTGACATTCATTTTGGCTTCAACATGGTTCGAACCTTCAAGTTAAAAGGTAGAAGGTATTAAAGACACGGTGTAATAAGGAGCAAATTTCACAATAATCGCATACTGATCTTTACATCTAAAGATTTAATTATAGATAAGGAGCAATGGGGGATATTAATAGGGGAATAAGAGAGATCTATCCCTGCTCCTTATCCTTTTACTTACTCGTTTATCTAATCTTTTCTATTCCATCCAATATTCAAGGAACACAAACCTACCTTTAGCATTTCTTGTTGCTCATTAAATGCACAAATGAGCTTTTTTATGTAAATTTTATCTCTTTCGGGAAAAAAACTGCTATCTATATTGTCTAACCCATAAAAGATCAATCATTTTATGGAGGACGACCAGCAACTGTTGGCGAAAGCCAGGCAAGGTGATGAGCATTCATTCCGATGCATCGTACAAAAATACGAGCAGGCAGTCTATGCGACCACCATAGGTATGCTGGGCAATACAGCAGATGCCGAAGACATTACTCAAGAAGTGTTTATCCGTTTCCACCGATCTCTTCATCAATTCAAGGGGGAGGCTAGTTTGGGGACTTATCTGACTCGTATTGCCATCAACCTCTCCATTAATGAGCAAAAAAAACGAAAACGACGGCGATGGATGAGTATCCAGCGAACGGAATCACCCGATCTTCAAATTTCAGACCCTACTCAATCACCAGAACGTAGTGATCTACAAGATGCTTTAAAGAAAGCATTGCAGATATTAGAGCCTGATTTCCGTTCCGTACTTGTACTTCGTTTAGTGGATGGGTATTCTGTACAGGAAACAGCCGAAATATTACAATTGCCAATGGGCACAGTAGCTTCGCGACTGGCACGGGCACAAAAGAAACTACAGGAAATTCTTAAGCAATGGCTATAGATTATGATAAAATGAAAGACCTGCTCATCAGGTCATTAGATGGGCCTCTAGACACTGCTGAAGCAAAAGATTTGGCAGTAGCATTACAGCTATCTTCCGAATTGCGAGAAGAAAAGCGACAGCTATTAGCTATGAGGGAGCTACTCAAAGGAATGGGTAATATACCTGCTCCTAATATTGCCGATGCAGTGATAGAAGAAGTGCAAAGCCCTTTATTAAGCAGGCAATTATCACATATGCTCCCCAGAGTGGCAGCAGCTTGCATTTTACTCCTCATAGGAGGTATTCTTGGCATTTATTTTTCTGAAGGGAGCTTATCAGTTGAAGCGATTACAGGCGTGAATGAATTGCCTCCCGAAGATGTTTACACTTATCTGAATTATTGATATGGCTATGAATATAAAAACAATTTTAGCAATGATCGGCCTCATGGTGATCGGATTTGTAGGAGGTTTTTACACACACCGAGCCATGTCCAAAAAGGTGGTACAAAAAGTGGCCCGCTTAAGAGAAGCACCAGGCTTTCAGGCACACTTATACGAAATGCTTCAGCCGACCGAAGCTCAAAAAGAGGAATTGGCTCCTATTTTGGAAAAACATTCTGAGCGCATAGGGACATTCCACCGCCAAATCCGTCGCGAGCGACGCCATATGCTGGACTCTATGCATCAGGAAATACTTCCCTATCTCGATGAGAAGCAAAAAGAGCGCCTAGAACGCTTTGGCAAACGCTTTCCTCATGCTCCACCCACCCGCCAGAAAAAAAATCATAAAAAAAAGAGGGAGTATCGGGAAAAAAACCATGAGTAGTGCTGTCTAATGATTAAACTTCCTACCGGTAAGGACGATCAAATGACTGTTATTTAAACTTTAAAACAGAAAAAATGGAAATACGAATTGCCCTATTTGCTGCACTATTCTTTTTAGCAGCAAGCAACATGTATGCTCAACAACGTAGCACTCGTTTACTGGATGCTATAAATGAAATGAGTGAAGATTTACAACTAAGCGATCAGCAGCAAGCTCAACTAGAAACTCTTAAAGCGGAAATGAATGCTGATATGCAAGCCCTAAATGAGCAAGATTTTGAAGATCGCAGCGCAAAACGCGAAGCTTTTCAGAATGCAATGGCCCCTTACAAAGAAAGAGTAAATGAAATCCTGACAGATGAACAAAAGGCAATGCTTAAAGAGAAGCGTAAAAACAATCGAAAGCATCGGGAAAAAAGCCATAAGTAGTTCTGTCTAATTATTAGGCCTCGTAGCCGTAAGAACTATCAAATGACTGTTATTTAAACTTTAAAACAAAGAAAATGAAAATACGAATTGCCTTATTTGCTGCACTATTCTTTTTAGCAGCAAGCAACATGTATGCTCAACATCACGGCAGGCATCATGGCCCCCGATTATTAGATGCCATTGATGAAATGGGCGAAGATCTACAGTTAAGCAATCAGCAGCAAGCTCAACTAGAAACACTTAAAGCAGAAATGGATGCTGATATGCAAACGCTACATGAACAGGATTTCGAAGATCATGCAGCAAAACGCGAAGCGTTCCATAATACGATGGCCTCTTACAAAGAGAAAGTGAATGAAATCCTGACTGACGAACAAGAGGCGATGCTCAAAGAAAAACGCAAAGAGCGGATGCATAAACGGCACGAACAAATGAAGAATGTGGACAAGGAAGGGATGAGAGAAGCCTTGCGTGCTCACCACGATCAGGAAGTCTTGCCTGTATTGTTAGCCAAAAGAGCTGAATTTGATAAGGAACTAAGTACTGATGATCGTGCTAAGATTGCTGAACTCCGTGCTAAATTTGAAATAAAAAAAGCTGAACATAGAATCAAAAGGGAAGAAATGAGAAAGAGGATGAAGGAAGATGGAGAAAAGCATCCTCACCATCATAGAGAACACAGAGGCCATGGTCCTAAAACAGATGACCCGGATCATCAGGCTTTAAAAGCATTGCTGGATAAATACGATACTGAATTAACGGCTGTAATGGAATCATTGGCACCTCAGCAGGAACAATGGAAAAAAGAAAGGGATGCTATCATGCAAAAATTCATGCCTGAAGACGCTCCTGCTAAACGCGAAGGCCGCCGCTTAGGTAAATTTGGACACAAGGCTATGAAAAAAGGACACTTCCTCTTGTTAGATCCTAATGCTACAGCTTCCTCTATTAACAGTAAAACCACTGTAATCAATGCAGCTAAGGCATATCCCAATCCTGCTTCTAGTAATATAACTCTTTCTTATGAACTACTGCAGGATGGAAATGTACAAATCGAATTGAGGAATGAGAGTGGCGGAACTATTAAAGTACTGGAAGAAGCACGAAAAAAATCAGGTGCACAACAGCTTAATATAGATGTAAGCAGCTTGAGAGATGGTGTCTATTATATTGCCATCATTAGTGGAGGAGGGCAAAGCATCGTAAAAACCGTTATTGCAAAACAATAGTAATAGTAGACAGACAGTCCGTAATCGTCCGTCTTTTTGATTATTAGACCATGGTGATTTCTAAAATCACCATGGTCTAATAAATAATCAAGACGGACGGCGGACTGCCATTCTACAAAGCGATTAATCTTTAATTACTTTCCTCGCTCCGATCAGTTTTCCTTCTTTATATACATTGCACATGTACATTCCACCTGGTAGCGATCTAAAGCCTTTTAATACCGTATTGTTTTCAAATGGTGATCGATAGACCACATTGCCAAGTACATCAAAAAGCTGTATCGTTAATGCTTCATTAGCCTGTAGGTTTGGTACTTCAACATATAACCAATCCTTGGTTGGATTTGGGTATAGAGAGATTTCCTGTAGTGCATTTTTAGCGACCTCTTTTACTCCTGTTGGTAAATAGTCATCACCTATAACATGCTTGGTTTGATTAGTTATAACAGGAGGATTATAGTCAAAATAAATGGCTGCTGCATTATTGATTTCAGTACCAATTGGCAGGTCTACACGCTGATCTATTTTGAATTGTACAAAACCTTTAGAGCCTTCTTCATCTGCATCCACATATGGCAGATTGATATCTTCAAAGCGGAATACCAATACCCCATTGCCTTCTATATCCCAGGTGTAAGGATGAGATGCCGCCCCTGGACGTATACTATATGGATTTAGGAGATCTGTATCCAGCGTGTCTCGTATTTCTACAATCAAGGCTTCTGCTGTACCCTCATTCTGGAATCTAATCATATACTCCAGAGATACATTCTGATCAATATAATGCTCCTCTCCTACTCCTCTTGGGAAACCATTTTTATCATTAGGATCATAAGAGTTGACAGATTCTATACAGAAGATATCTTCCCAACTATCATTATCTCCCAGAGGATATTGGTTTACAAATCCTAGTTCTAGATCACCAGAACTATTACAACCCTCAATCCAGGCTACAGGTGTATGAAGTCCGGGGAAACCTTCGGCTTGTTCTGAACTCATGCGATAAAAATTGCCATTAGCTGGAACAGATACAGGCATAGACTCGCCTGATGGTAACTGGAAAGAACCTGGTGAGGTATACAACAATACATTATCCTCGATAACTATATACCCCAAAGGAGCTAACATATCGCCATCACCAATATTTTTGATAGTAAAGCGAACACTATCACCTATACACTCTGCTGTTATTTCAATCTCTGATCCATCCCATTCAGGGCCTGGTGAATTACAGGTAGAATCAGGATAGGCATATACTTCTGAGCAATAAGTTGTGCCTAAAGGATCATCACAAGGAGAAGTGAAGTCTATGTCTATAGAACCACACTCATTTGATAATAAATCACCCAATTGGAAGGTATAAACATTGCCTACCTGTGTATCCCATGGTACACTAGCTCCTGTAACCGTCAATGCAGAATCAATCGTCACTTCTATATAAGCATCTGTTGCAGTATAACCTCCTATGTTGCAATAGTTGACTACATATTGTTCATCGCTGCATGTGCGTATTTCATCCGTAGCAATAAACACAGACATAATAGGACAGAAAGGAAGTGTATCACATTTTACACCATTGTCAAACTCAAAGTTTGTGTCTGCAAAAGGCCCTCCCACTTCTGCTTCTTGCCAACAGGGATAACTACAATTTAGACCTGTTCCTATAGGTTGTTCGAAATATAGCCAGCCATAAGCACCAGTGGTCATCCCCATTAAATCTGTAAAGGAATAATAGCCTGAAGCATCTGTTGTATCCTGTAGGTTGATCGAAGTCCCATTTTCAGAAAGGTTTAAATGTACAATCCACCCCTCGTAGCCAATGTTTTCAAAAGAATCTCGAACACAGTCAGTATCAAAATCTTCAAAAATATAGCCATGAATACTATCCAGCGGCTCATTATTATAGGCAATGACAAAATTCTGATCAACAATTGTATCATTTGCAGGAAGAACAATATCTATAGAATCCTGACAAGAACTCCATAAGAAATTGGGCAAGTTTACGGCTAGCTTATAAGTGCCAGGCATTGCAGGGAGTTCATAATTCCCCATTTCATCGACCTCCGTTGTAGAAATCAACAAGCCATTTTGGGAAACAGACACCAATTGTCCAATTGACAGGTTGATTCCATCTGCCAGGCAATCATCTGTAGTGTCATCATTTACAGAGCCTGTGATTGCACTAGAAAAAGAGTTACCTTCTGCATCCATCCTGATGATATAAGGCAGGCCATCAAATATGCCGTCATCATAGTAATTGACATTCACTTGTCGTTGCCCTGCAATTAGAGTACCGCCATCAGGCAATACCATCAAGTCATAACCTCTACTTGTATAATTGACAGAAAAACTCTTTCTACTTAGCTCGTTGCCTTGTAAATCCGTATCAATAATACCTATATGTGGTAATGTAGGATTATAGGTATACTCAATAGTGACCATACGATAACCATTCGCTAGTTCTCTAACAGCCCTAGTGTAAGATAAATCTTCTTGACGCCATTCTTCTGCTCCATTACTGTTTATTTTCACCATCTCCGAATTACCCAGCATTAGCAATCCGCCATCTACAGTTTCGATAACATCATTAGGGATAAAACCAAAATAAATCAATCCACCTACATAATTGCCAGCATTATCATAGGATTTAATAAATGTTAAGTAAGGACCCGTATTATCAATCTTTCCATAACCAATTACCCTTGCACCATTATTAGCATCGAGTAATACATCTTTGGCATAGAAGTAATCCATTTCCTCATAAGTAGGACTTCCTATAGGTTGTCCCTGAGCATCCAGTTTTTGCAAAAAAGAATTAGCAGGATAAACCCCACCTAAGCCTGTTAGCCAAAACTCCCCATTGGGAAGCTCCACAATCCCTCTTGGTTGTGACTCCCCTATAATAGAAGTACTAACTATATTGTAGTTAGTATCTACTCGCCAAAAGCTTATACCAGCACCTGCTGTTCTAGCTAAAATAACCAAATCCCCATTTGCTGTTTCAATCATATGAGTAGCAAAGTGGTTTTCGTTATCTCCAAAGCTTTCTATTGTTTCGACATTTCCTGCCGCATCTATTTTCATTAAGTAAAAAGCACCTCCTAATGCCGCTACATAAGATTCACTTATCAGTATATGAAAGCCGCCATCGTCCGCAGCTACAATTTGTTTGGCTGCCAGAGACTGATCACCCAAAAAATCAGGATATAATCGTTCCCAGGGCTGGGCCTGCCCCATAGTGCACAACAGCAAGAGGATAGCAAGGCTTGAAGTAAAAATGCTCGTCTTCATATTGTAATAAAATTTAAAGTACAACGTATAGCAGAAGTATCCGATTCTTAGGTTTTCTTGGGGGATATTACCGCAGTGGCACTGAGTTGAAGGTGAAGAATCAAAGTATTCTGTTTTTTTCTTTTACAAATCTGGTCGTTTTCCTTGTCCAACACAATTACAAAATTGTACTTTTATCAGAAAGTAAAAGAAAAACATTAATCACAAATGAATGATAATAAATTATTTAGTTTATTCAATTCATTAAGCGGAGTTGAAAAAAGAGAATGTGGAAAATTACTTAAAAGTCCGTTTTTTAACCAGAAAGATGAAATCATAAGGCTTTGGGAGTGGATGATCATGATAAAAAAACAAAAAAAGCGTTTTTTTCCACCAGTTCAAGAGGCCTTTTCTCATGTATATCCTGAAGCAAAGTTTGATATGGTAAAATGGAGGCATCTACAGTCTTCATTGAGCATTTTAATCGAAAAATTATTAGTTCAAAGGGCATTGCAAAACGAGCCCTTGTTGAGTGATTTACATCTTGCCCCGATTTACAAACAAAAGAAACTACCAAAATTTTTGTTTTCTACTTTTAAGAGAGCAGAAAAGCAATTGGCTCAAATACCTAAAGATCATAATTACTATCACTACCAATATCAAATACAATGGGAAAAATATGCGGCTATAGAGTCAACCGAAAGGGTTGGAAAGAAGAACCTTACCAATATTGGTGAATCACTGGATATTTATATAATCTCCAGCAAATTGCGCCTGGCCTGCCTCATGGAGTCACACCACGTCGTTTCTAATGCTACCTATGATGCTACTTTTTTGCCTCTTTTGATTCAATACCTGGAAGGCAATAAAATGCTGAAAGTTCCAGCTATAGCCTTGTATTATCATTGTTACAAATCACTTACTGCCGGAGCGGAATCTGATTTCCGTGCCTTTAGAAAAACACTGGAAGAGCAACAGCAGGATATACCACTTAACGAACGAACAACCTTTCTCTTATTGGCTATCAATTTTTGCATCAAGCAATTGAATTATGGTAAACAACGCTACATACAAGAAGCTTTTGAATTGTATCAAACCGGATTAGAAACCAAGGCGCTATTATCAGATGGATACCTTAGCCGTTTCGCTTATAAAAATATAGTGGCCCTAGCTTTAACACTATCTGAGTTTGACTGGGCCAGAAGCTTTATCGAAGACTATGTTGTATACCTAAAAAAAGAAGACCGTGACTCAAACCATAAATACAATCTAGCCAAGCTCTATTTTACTAAAAAAGAGTTTAATAAGGCGATGCCTATGCTTGCACAAATTGATGACAATGACCTGCTCTTAAACCTAGACAGTAGGATTATGTTGCTCAAAATGTATTACGAAATGGGAGAGTTTGATGCACTCGAAAGTTTACTTACCAGTTTCAGAATACTCCTTTTACGGAAAAAGAAAATCATTGGATATCACCAACAGCACTACTTAAATATGTTAAGCTATATCAAAAAAATGATGAAACTAAACCATCATGATAAAGAAGCAGTAAAGCGATTTAAAGAAAATGTAGCAAAAAGCACTGCCATTTTAGAACGGCAGTGGATTTTAGAACAAATGAGCTGACCAATACAATTGATTCAATGCTATTTATTCCATTTTTATTATTTTAGTCTCGATATCATCAATTAATTATTGTTTTCAAACAGTTACTAACGCTATGCTCATAAAAACCTATGCCGGAGCTGTACATGGAGTAGATGCTCGAACCATCACTGTAGAAGTAAATACAGGTGGTAAAGTAGCAGCCGGAAAAAATTTCTACGATCTGGTAGGCCTACCGGATAATGCCGTCAAGGAAGGATTTCAGCGCATTGAAGCAGCCATACAAAATATAGGCTTCAAAATGGCGCGTATAAAAACGCTGGTCAATTTAGCACCTGCTGATATCAGGAAAGAAGGCTCTGCTTATGACCTGCCTATTGCTATGGGTTGCCTGGCAGCCACCAAACAAATGAATGGTGATCATATAGAGGATTTCCTCATCATGGGAGAGCTTTCACTAGATGGCAGCCTGCGCCCTATCAAAGGAGCACTGCCTATAGCGATTCAGGCACGCAAGGAAGGTTTCAAAGGTTTTATACTGCCTAAACAAAATGCACGGGAAGCAGCTATTGTCAACGACCTTGATGTATATGGAGTCAGCAACCTCCGAGAAGCGGTAGATTTTATGAATGGCGACGTGAAACTGGAACCGAAAATGGTTATTACCAGGGACGAGTTTTTCGAAAACCAAAATCAATACAAGCTTGACTTTTCAGATGTAAAGGGGCAACAAAATATCAAAAGAGCATTAGAAATTTCAGCTGCTGGTGGTCATAATGTTATACTGATTGGCCCTCCGGGAGCAGGTAAGACCATGCTTGCACGTCGACTTCCTACTATTCTGCCGCCTCTTAATTTGCATGAAGCGCTGGAAACCACCAAAATCCACTCTGTTTCTGGTGTACTTCCTCCTGAGTCTGCGCTTATAGCTACACGCCCTTTCAGAGCACCTCATCATACTATTAGCGATGTAGCATTGGTAGGTGGTGGGTCTAATCCACTGCCAGGTGAGATCTCTCTAGCTCACCATGGTGTTTTATTCCTTGATGAACTACCCGAATTTAAGCGAACAGTACTGGAAGTACTTCGCCAACCAATGGAAGAACGCCGTGTAACCATTTCCCGTGCAAAGATTACAGTAGACTACCCAGCCAACTTCATGCTTATTGCCTCTATGAATCCTTGCCCCTGTGGTTATTACAATCACCCTGATAAAGATTGTGTATGTGGCACCGCCCAGATTAATCGCTATTTAAACAAAATATCGGGCCCTTTGCTGGATCGTATTGACTTGCATGTTGAGGTAACTCCTGTTTCTTATGAAGAACTATCAGGAAATAGCTTGCCTACTGAATCCAGTGCAGATATTGCTGCCAGGGTAGTTCGTGCCCGAAAAATTCAGGATGAGCGTTTTAAGGATCATCCTAATATTTTCTCTAATGCTCAGATGCCTAGCCGTATGGTTCGGGAGGTTTGCCAGGTCAATCAGGCAGGCCTTATGCTCGTCAAAAAAGCGATGGAACGCCTTCAGTTATCTGCACGCGCTTACGATCGTATTCTCAAAGTAGCTCGTACTGCTGCCGATCTGCACGACAGTGCCGAGATTAAAATTGAGCACCTGGCAGAAGCTATACATTTCAGGAGTTTGGATAGAGAAGGCTGGGCGGGGTAGGAACCTTTAGCTTTATATAAATGTTTAATTTTTCGTAAGTTGTGAATGTATTAACAAGGTACAGCCAAGACCTTAATAATCGTTTAATTATAGGTACAAATGAATAATACTGCAAACACGAATGATATAAGAATAAGTATCATTAATCTTATCACTAAAATTAATGATATCGAGAAATTGAAACTTATCCATCAGCAAGCAGAAAAGTTAAATAAGATTCCAAAAGAAGGAAATGCTTTAGAGTTAAAACCTAATTATGCAGATTCTATCGTCGAAGTTGATGAAGGAGTTTCATTTCAGCAGATTTTAAATGAACAAGACTACCGACCTATAAGCTATCAAAAATTCAGAGAGATCGCTGACCAAATAGAATGGGAGCACTCGCTTGAGGAGCTATTAGATGCCCTAGATTAACCTTATAAACATACCATATGGATATACTCCTTGATACTAATCTTATTTTATTATATAGCAGAGAATCAGAAATATCTAAAAGAATAGAAAACGAATACGACCTCTTTAGCAAATCAAATCAATTATCCATATCTATAGTTACTTTAGGGGAACTAGATGCATTAACAAAAAAATTAGGTTTAGGACCCAAGAGAAAAGAAAGAATTAAAAATACTGTTGCCAATATTGCTAAGGTGCGACTAAACATTAAAGAAATTATTGACCGATATGGGGATATTGATGCATTTAGCCAGGGGAAGTTGAAAGAAAAAAGAGGAATATTTTCTTCTAGGAACATGGGTAAAAATGATTTATGGATAGCAGCTACAGCTAGTGTCTTTAACTTAAAACTTTTTACTACAGATAAAGATTTTGATCATCTAAAAGGTGAATATCTGGATTTAGAATACATCGACATAAACAAATTCAAAAACTGATTAAGCACTTCTTTTTACGTATAGATAACTTAACTTGCGCTCTAATTGGATATTTAAGACCTACAATCATTTTATGCAATTCATCAGTGAAGATATTATAGAAGCAGCGGTACTTAATTTGGAAAGTTCAGAAGAAGTACTGGAAGCCGCAATACAGGATATGCAGCAAAAACAACCTGTATTGCTGGGTTATTTTTTTTCAGAAAACTTTGATGCTTTTACACAAGCTGAAAAAGAGTATTTGTTATACCTGCTCATCGTCATTTGGAAATCCGTTAATAAAATAGTTGAGGTGCTTCCACAAATAGAGGAGGAACAAATCAGCACACTCGAAGAAGTCAACTGGGATACCTTCCTTGACAATAAATCCAAGGATTTTCGTACTCGACTCGATGCTTTTTTTGAAAACTACCCTCAGGAAGACCTCCTTGCTTTTGTAGAAGATGCCCTTGCAGAGAATGATGAAGGAGAAGAAGCATTCATTACTACTGAAGGGCGCCCAGCTCTATTCATTAGTTTAAAAACGGTAATTGATTGTCTGAATCAGGCATAGAAGTTATTTTACCTTTTAACTGTAAAAACCCTGGATACATTAAAGCCAAAATGTATATCTCCATTGCCCCATTTTCCACTTGTTTCAGTTACAACCCCCTTTTCTATCATAGAGGTTGAATTGGTGAAGTGAAGCTGAAAAACATGTCCTCCTGTTTCTATATCAAACCCCAATGACAAAGAGTTGCGATACCCCGGAGCTAACTGGTTATCAAATACGTAGATATATTCCGCATTAGCGGCCACTCTTTTACTTAGTTTAATCCTTCCCGCAGCAGCCAGAGCATAAACGTCATGGCTTTCATCTTTTGTGCGTACCAAATTTCGGTGTACCAGTGTAGGCGACAATTGCAAGCTGAATGATTCACTAAACTTACGCCCTACTATCAATTGATAAGAATAATATAGCCGCGAGCTAAAATAATTTTCTCGATCAGGATTTTGCCACTTCAGGCTTTTTATTGCAGCACTGGCAAATAAAGCCGCCGAAATAGGCATTACCTTTTTTCCTGTACTTTGGCGTAAGAATTTATACTTCACAAAACCATCATAGGTTTTCTCAAAACTACTACGGCCAATACCTACCGTTAGCTGGTCTGTTATTCCGTAATCTCCTCCTATGCGAATCGTAGCATTATCCAGGCCAAAGAGTTCGTAGGCTCCTCTATTTAAAGTACCAAATCGATGAGAAATTTTTATATCCAACACTCCTGCAGAAGTACTTTCCAGAGAGTGTAAATTGATCACTCTATTCGTCTTAAAACTAGCTGTTACATAATCTGTTGTTTCTTCCTCTTCCAGTAGAGACAACAGATCATCTTCCTGAGAAAAAGCAGGGCTGAAAAAACATACCAGCCCTACTGCCACTAAAGCGATTAAATAATTACGCATTTTTTACTGTATTATCGATCTAACTTTTGATAGTTCACATTAACATCTATCAGGACAATCTTGGCAATATTATCCCTGACTACTGCAGGTATTTCAATATCATAATCAGCTACTGCCACCTCGAATGCCGACTGAGCAGAGATATTGCCATCTTTCACTTCAAATACTCCCTCTGTTTCTACTTCATTTGTTACACCATGAATCGTCAACTCCCCTTTCACCTTTGCAGGATACGTACCATCTTTGCTCAGATTTATTTCATCCATATTTACGACCTGCCCCTTGAATATAGCTTTGGGAAACTTGGAACTTTCCATGTAATTTTCATTAAAATGCTCCTGCATTAGTGCCTTCTCAAATTGAAATGCCTTAATTAGGAGAGCAAATTCCATGCGCCCGCTTTCCACATCAATTACACTTGTAGCTTTGTTATTATGCGCTTCGATTTTTTCCAGTGGGGCATCAGAAGAGAATGCAATTTTTCCTTCCTTTGTGAAATACTTCTGAGCATGGATACTCATACTAACACCTATTAATGCAATTGCAATCAATATTTTCTTCATTTCAGTTGATATTGTGGTTTAAAATTTTTTACTCTTATTGCACTTCTACGCATCGGACTAGCACAACATCCATCAGCATACCTGTGCATTTTCCACGGAAAGTAACAGTCTCTCCTGCGGTATAATTGGTTTTTTCATGATCAGAAAATTCATCTAGCTGGCAGATCACCCCCCCAAGCATACCACCACCGTCAAGCGTAATACTCACGATACCATCTTCTGTTGTACTACTTTCCACTACCGTACCAGACACCTGAACTACTTTGTCCAGATATTTCTCATTAGCAAGTGTTTCATCTGCTTCAAAATCACTGTATATCTCTCCTGCGTTTAATTCATAAGCAGGCTTTGCTTTTTTAATACTTTCGTGCGGTTTATTATACATAAAAAAGGCGGCCATTGTACCGGCTACAGCTATTAGTCCTGTATAAATTATATACTTTCTCATAGGTCATACTAGTTTTATGATTGTTAATTATCAGGAGCTCCAGCATTGATCCACGCTTCGATTTTCTCAATATTACACGCTACTAGTTGAGGTGCATTTTTAGGCATGGGTGAAAAACCTGATTCGTGGCGAATAGCCCCTAATAACCTTCCATTATCAACATAGGTTTTCAGGCTTTCATAGCCTTCCAAAATGACTCCGCCAAAATTGCTTCCCTGATCATGACAAGTGTAACAATTGCCCTGTACGATGGGTAAAACATCATTCGTATAGGACATATTTTCTGTGTCACATTCTAAGGTCGGATACAGCTCTTCTTCTACATCATAATAACAACCTGCCACTAAAACCAAGGCTAACAATAACACAGATACACTCCAGGTATATTTCATTATTTTCATTTTACTAATCAATTATTGAGTGCACCGTCGTTAATCCAGGCAGTAAATTGATCGATCACACAATCTGACAATTGCTCACCACCCTGCGGCATACTTGAAAAACCAGATTCCCAATTAATAGCCCCCAGCAAGCGGCCATCATCTACTACCACTTTCACTCCGTCATAATCTCCAAGTATAATGCCTCCGGCTGGAGCAGATCCACTATGACATCCGACACAGGTATTATTCAATATTGGCTGTAAGTCGTTGACGAAACTAACATTGTCCGTATCACAAGCTTCTGCATCAGGATCACATTCTTCATTTTCTGCTCCTTGCAGTATCCAGGCTGAGATGATTTGTATTTGCTCTGGGGTGAGTGGCGATCGCGGAATAGGAGGCATGCGTTTATCCTCATCATCTTCTGTGATGGCTTCATATAAATCACTTCCCTGCAAGTCAAAAGGTTCTACTCCTGCGGTTGCTACTACCTGATTGTAATTATCCAGTATAACTTCTCCCTGAGCTGATGCCGCATCATGACAAGCACTAAAAGCACAATTAGACTTTAAAATGGGTAAAACCTGCTGATTAAAATACACCGTATTAGAATCACAGGGGGTTATATCGCTAGTATCTACTGGATTGTCTATTGTATCTATATCCATTGTATCTACTGGCGTCATGCTATCTTCTGGCATTGTCGGGTCATGCTTACAAGACCAGGTATTTAATGACATTACCAAAATAAAAATGGTAAATAATGCTGGCAGTAATTGTCGCATTGTACTTCTTTTATTAAGCAATATTGCCTATTTCAAAATTACAGTAATAGCAAGCTGAAAAAAACTATTCTTTGCTGAACGGGAATAAAGCTTTCCCGAAACTGTCTATTCATCACCTGAATTCTTCATCATTTCTTATTATTGGACAAGACGAATGCACGCTGATCCATCATATTTGCCTTATTTTCCAATTGTGCAATCGCATCCAGTCGTTTTACCCCACTGATCACTACCCATTCTCCCTCTTCTAGTCCTGCTCTGATAGAATAAATATCTTGCATAGCTTCTCCCAGCTGCACCTGACGACATTCATAAACAGGTGTTCTAAATGCTGTATTCTGTATGTATACTATAGATTGATCACCCGTCCATAGCACAGCAGAGCGAGGAATTTTCAGTTGAGAAGGTTCATTGCTCTCTTGTATATTCATTTTTGCCATAGCCAACATCCCTGGTTTCAAATGCCCTTCTTCATTATCAATTGATACACTAAATGAGCCATAACCCGTTTGAGCATTTACAGATGGCGCAATTTGTTTCACCTTTGCGGTAAATGTTTCTCCTGGTAAAGCAGGAAATGCCACATTAATAGTACTGCCTTTTCTGATATGCCTCATTTGACTTTCATGTATTTCAAACTTAGCACGAACACTGCTCAGGTCAGCAATATCAAAAAGTACCGTAGGATGTCCCATATGTGTATTAGTAGCATGAGCTCCTTCCTTGACATATATTTGAGTAATCACGCCACTAAAATCGGCATATACATCTACAGCTGTGCGATAATCCTTTTTGGAAAAATCCATATTTTTAAACCGCTCTGGTGATAATTTCCAGCTTAACAGATTGTTTTCCGCAGAGCGCAGTACGCTTTCTGAATGCTTGCTATACTCGAAAGCTTCAATAACAGCGATTAATTCTTTTGAATAAACAGATGCAATAGCTTGCCCTTTTTGAATATACTCCCCTGCTTCGTGAATGTATAGTTGCTCTATACGGCCTGGCAAATGAGCAATTTGTTGATAAACGCGCTCTGGGGCTGCCTCTACCATTCCCTGGAGATGTAATTCTTTTTCTTTTACTCCTTTTCCCTTTACGGGAATGGCCTCAATATTTGAAATGGCAACCGCTGCTGGGGACAGGCTCAATTTTAATGGGTTTTGGTAAGCCTTATTTATACTTGTAGTGAGCGCCATACCACATATTGGACAAGCACCTTTTTCTGATTTTGTAAGTTGGGGATGCATTGCACAGGAAAACACAACAGATTTTCCATCGTCTGAACAGGATATTCCCGCAGGTACATTCCATTCTTCTGCTTTTTCTGCCTGCGCATTGAAGTAGTTGTATCCTCCTATCCATCCAATGAAGATGGCTATACTAATTGCTAAGACATTTACTTTACTCATGATCAAATAGTTTTGATTTCCATATGCTCCATAGCAATGGAACAACAAAAATGGTCAATACCTGTAAGCACATTCCTCCAATAAGTGGCACTGCCATAGGTGCCATCAATTCACTTCCTTTATCCTGGGCAGATAATACTGGCAGCAAGGCTAAAATAGTAGTAGCTGTAGTAATCATTGCCGCTTTTATCCTTTGGCGCCCTGCCTTCTGAATCGTTTCTATTATTTTGTTTTTATCTGATTGCAACTGCTGATAGTTGCTTTCCATATAAGTTGCCATAAGCACTCCATCATCCGTTGCCAGGCCTATAAGCGCTAAAAAGCCAATCCATACCGGAACGGTAATTGGTAAATTTCCTATAGAAAGTATTTCCCGTAAAGGGTCTCCAAACAAAGGAAAATTCAGAAACCATGATTGATTCCACAACCACAAGGCCAACATCCCTCCTGAACAAGCAACCAATACGCCTACAAAAACAATAGCACTCAATGCAAGTGACTTAAATTGATAATACAGCACTGCCAGCAGTAATAAAACGGCTATTATTCCTAGCAGAAAAAGTCGACGGAAAGACCGTTGTTGCTGTTGGTAGGTTCCCTCCCAGGAGTAACTCACCCCTTCTGGTACTATCAGATGCCCTTCTTTTATTTCCTGTTGTAAATACTTCTCTGCCTCTTTTACGACTTTCGCAGTTGACTTTCCTTCCTCCTTGTCAAATAACACATAGTGAACCAGAAAGCCGTCTTCACTTTTAATGCTTTGAGTTCCTTTTCTATAATTTATATCTGCAATGACTCCCAATGGCACAGATTGTCCTGCCCTTCCGATGATAGGTAAAGCCGCAATTGTTTCTGGGCTTTGCTGGTAATTACCTGCCCACCCTAAGCTTATGCTAAAACGCTGATTGCGATCCAAGGTGTGGCTGATACTCCGTTCTCCTAAAGCCATTTCTACATATTGCAACACTTCATCTACAGATACTCCATAAGCAGCAGCACGCTGCCAATCAGGGACAATCTCCAGATAAGGTTTTGCAATTAACTGACTAGAGAAAACGGTAGAAGGTTGAATTCCTTTTATATCCTGTAAACTTACTTTCAGCCTTTGCGAAAAGGTATCTAATGACTCCAATCTGGTTCCTTGTACTTTTATTCCCAATGGCGCATTCATTCCACTTTGTAACATGACCAGACGGGTTTCAATAGGATGCAGTTTTGGAGGAATGCTCAATCCTGGTATTTGGGCAACTACCGCTACTATCTCATTCCAAATATCGTCTGGTGTTTTAATATGATCCCGCCACAGCCGTTCTTGTTCACTATTCGCATTATTCCCGTATTCGGGCTTCCAACTAACCAGAACCTCAAACATACTCATAGGAGCAGGATCTATAGCACTTTCTGCTCTTCCTGCTTTTCCCACTACCGATGCTACTTCGGGAATAGCTGCCAGCCCCATGTCTAACATCTGAAGCAATTCCTTACATTCACTCACACCAGAATTAGAAGTGGTGCTCGGCATAACCAAAAAAGCACCTTCATCAAAAGCAGGCATAAAAGCAGATGGTACACGGCTTAGCAGACAGGCACTAATAATTAGCAGTGCTCCTATACCCGCTAAAAAAGCAGTTCTGTATCGAAAGAAGAAAAGCAACAAACGGTCATAATGCTGCACCACCCACTGACTTCCATACACACAACTACCAAGAACAAATAATACAAATAAAGTATCTGCCAGAATATGGTCGAAAGGATGCCAACTATAAATCAACATAATGGCAAGCAATAACAGTACTAATAGTTTCACCCAACTTCTGTCTAAAATAAAAGGCGTTCTGGGTTTTCGTTTTTTCATTAAACCTCCAGTAAGTCCTGGTAAAACAAGCATACTAATAAAAAGTGCCGCTGCTATAGCCAGGGTTTTTGTTAATGCCAGAGGTTTAAAAAGCTTCCCTTCTTCCCCTTGCAGAGCAAAAACCGGGAGAAAAGTGATAATAGTAGTCAGTGCTGCGGTCATAATAGCAGGTCCTACTATTCGAAGTGTTTTTTGTACCAATAGTCTATAACTGCTATCAGGGTGTTGCGCTTCCTGCTGTTGTAAATTTTCCAGAAAGATAATAGCCATATCAAGCATGCTACCAATCGAAATAGCAATCCCAATAAGAGCCACTATATTTGCCCTCACCTCCAACAGATACATCACTCCAAATACTAATCCCACTCCCAGGGGCAGCACCAAAATAGTGAGTAGGCTTAAATCCAATCTCTTGAGAAAAAGGATCAAGATTATTAGTGCAATAATAACTTCCAGCCAAAGTGTATGCGCTAGCATGGCATTGCTTTCCTCTATCAATTCTGACCGATCGTAAAAAGGGATAATTGACAAGGTAGTACTCCTGCCATCAAGCAATAAGCGTTTGGGCATTCCTTCTGAGGCAATAGCTACCTTTTCCTTTAAATCCTGAATAACTACAGCGGGATTAGCATCCAATTGTATAGTAACAACACCGCCGGTGACCTCTGCTCCCCCTTTATCCAGTATCCCTAATTGATCTTGTGAACTGACAATAACTTTTGCAATATCTCCAATTCGAATGGGAACACCCGCATTTCCCTCTTCTATGAAAATAGCTTCAATATCCTCTGCATTCTTAATGCGCCCGAGCCCTCGAACAAAGTATTCTGTTCGGTTAATCTCCATCGTTTTGGCACCGACATCCCTATTATTCTTGCAAAGAGCTGCCACTACTTTAGGTAAAGGTATCTTCAATCGCTGCATTAATACAGGATCAAGCTGTATGCTATATTCTTTTATCAAGCCTCCTACTGAAGCTACCTCCGCTACTCCTGAAACAGATTGCAAAGCAGGTTTTACATACTTATCCTGAATAGTACGCAGCTCTTCCAATGTCCAACCTCCTGTTGCTTTTCCGAGGCTATCCCTTCCTTCCAAAGTATACCAAAACACCTGTCCCAAAGCAGTAGCATCTGGCCCCAGGCGAGGCTGTACTCCCTCCGGCAAGATTCCTTCCGGAAGGGTACTCAATCTTTCTGCCACTCTGGATCGACACCAGTAAAAATCAGCATCCTCTTTAAAAATGAGATAGATACTCGACAGGCCAAACATGCTATTTGATCGCACTGTCTTCACCTCAGGAATTCCCATTAGTGCAGTAGTCAGAGGAAACGTAATTTGTGCTTCCACATCCTCTGGAGCATATCCCGTCCAGGTACAGTATACAATTTGCTGGTTGTCACCAATATTCGGTAGTGCATCTACCTCTAGTGTATCCATCCCCAGCAAGCCTGCCCAATCGCTAAATGGTGACAATAACCAGCCCCCTGCTGCAATAATCAATCCCAACATGAAGCTGTACAAAGGATACTCCGCTATAAATCTGGCAATACGAAGCATATAGTCTTATTGTATAATCAACTTAGCCCTATAAACCGTGTAATCTGAACGCATCTCCAGGAAATACACTCCCACGCTAAGCGGCATTTCGACCCGAACAGACAAGCTTTCTGCTCCCATCAATCGATTATTAAGAATAGTTTTCCCTACTGCATCGTAGATTTTCACTCCTAATAATTGTTGAAAATCTTTTTCCTGTATTCCTTCCACTGTCCAGGATAAACGACCTTGCTCTGAAGGATTTGGGTAAATATTCAAAGGCCGATTGACAGGTGTTGGATCAAATATTCCTGTTATACCTATATCCAGTACCTGACAGAATGCCTCATTGCACCCTAGCTCTGTATCTTGTACGAGTAAGCACACATTATAACTTCCCGGAGACTCATAGAAGTGAAGCGGATGCTGGTCATTGCTCGTGTTGCCATCTCCAAAGCCCCATAACCATTGATTGGGATCACCAGTAGACAAATCTGTAAACTGTACACTCAATGTGTTAGTGTCGATGTCAAAACTGAAGTCCGGTACAAAGACCAGGCATGGATCTGACAGGTCAAGCATCATACAAGTGTCCCTTTGACAACCTCCAGCTTCAATAGTCAAACATATTTCATAAATGCCCAGGGTATCAAAAATAATAAGAGGATGCTGTTCTTCGGAAAGGAGTGTTCCATCAGCCAGTTTCCATGACCAATTGGTAATGGTTTCTGTAGTTACTGACTCATCTGTGAACTGTATGCCGAGCCCTTCTCCTTCATAAGAGAAAGCAGCTTCGCATAGATAAGCACCAATGAAAATAGTACTACAAATCGTATCGGTACAAGCTTCACCATCTATTACGATTAGACATACTTCATATTCTCCTTCCACAGTATAAGTGTGGGTAGTATTTTCTTCCATTGAAGTATTGCCATCTCCAAAATTCCAGTGCCAGGTGACCGCTGTTTCCGTGGTGCTTACAAAATTTGCCGTAAGGCTGGAATGATCAATATCTACATCATAATTGGCATCAAACCCAAAACAGGGATCATCACAATCAGATGTCACAAACACGTATTCCACCATGCAATCAGGCATATCTATATCGGCAATAAGTAGAGTATGGGATGCGCCATCCCCTGCTACTTCTATTTCAAAGCTATTGTTTCCATTCATCGTATACGGATAAGGGCTGGCTGCTGTCAACTCTCCATCCAGCCATACATTATAGCCTGAAATGCCCGTATTACCTGCATTAAAAGTAACAACCAGATTGATTAGGCCATCTTCACATGGATTGAGTGCTAAAATATTTCCTGCCATGCCAATGCCTCCAGGGCCTCCGTGTGGAATGCAGTAATAAGGATGCGCCCCTTCTTCCTGAATGATATGCTCAAAAACAGCCCCCTGCCCCAATAAGCCACTATTAAAGACATCTGCTCCTACCGTAGCATCACTGGTAACAGTATGCGGTATCGCTCCTACCCATTCCCAGCGGATAAGGTCACCTGTTTCTGCCGTAATATCTACCGGATCAAAAGCAAAGTCTAATACATCAACAATATGTACCTGAGGCCCTCCTTCTTCTATTTGTACCATTTCAATATAACAAGCCTCCATACAATCAGGCACCAGCAATTCTAGGGTATCGGTGCAAACTGGAGAAGCTGCATCCGCAACAATTAATTCATGCGGCAAGCCATCTCCTTCAATTAATAAATTTATCAGCGTAGTATCTCCAGTATATTCGTATGGACTACCAGGGTAAAGATTTCCATCCAAATAGATATTTGCGCCCTCCATACTGCCTGAAATGCTTGCTATCTCTAATTGAAAAGCTACCATCATTTCATCATCGCAAACTCCGGTCTGTTCTGCACTCACACTAAGCATGCAATCTGGTATGCAATCAGGCGTAAGAATTGCAACTTCTGCAACACAATTCATACTATCTACATCGATAAATTTGAATACATACTCACTTCCATCACCCAATAAAGATACTTCTATTGAAGTCTGCCCCGATGGATCATAAGTAAATGGAGAACCTTCTAACAATAATCCATTTTGTAATACATCAAGCCCTTCTCCACTATTACTATTATTGATTATCAACTGGTATGTTACTACTCCATTCTCATCACAATCTCCAGTTTGCAATACTTCTACTGAAAGACTACAGTCCATATTACAATTTGGTGAAATTATCTGAATCGTATCTGAACAAGTAGGCTCTTCTGCATCTGCTACAATCAAAGTATGGGATACACCATCTCCTGGCAGTGAAATATCTAATATAGCAGTGGAATCCGTAGTATAAGCAAAAGGGCCACCCGAATACAAACTACCATCTAAGAATAAATGATAGCCCGACGCACTGCTCAATGAATGATTAAAACTAATCGTTGCGAATGCTTGTCCGTTTTCACAATCACTGCTTTCCATTACATTAATACTACCTGCCATGCCAACGCCTCCTGCTGCTCCATGGGGAATACAGTAATAAGGATGAAGCCCCGGAGTTTCCAGTACCAACTCATACACAGCTCCTTGCCCCAGCAAGCCACTATCCCAGCTATCTACTCCTGAGGTGGCATCAGAAGTTGTAGTATGTGGAATCACTCCTGTCCAGACAAATCGAACAGTATCTCCCAGATTAATATCCAGATCTTTGGGAGTAAATTCAAAATCTTCAACCTCAACGATATGAGTGACATTTTCTACATCTCCTGCAAATACAGCATTTAAACCCTCTATTGAGCATCCCTGAGAACAATCTGGTACTACGATAGATGCAGTTGCTGCGCAGAAGCCTGTTTCAGTATCTTGTACAGTTATGAAATGCTGCTGTCCATTTCCTCCTATAAGTATGCTCATCGTATTCATTCCGATAGGATTAGTATATAGAAATGGACTGCCACTTAGTAATTCTCCATCTACAAAAACATTATATCCACTATCTGCTCCATTAGTCACACTGAAGTTTATCTGAACATTAATAGAGTCATTTTCACATTGTGGTGTTGCGGTAATCAGCCCAGCCATACCAATTCCACCTGGTCCGCCATGAGGAATACAGTAGTAGGGATGATCTCCTTCTGTTTGTAAAACGAGGTCATAAGTGGCACCTTGTCCTAACAGGCCACTATCCCAGCTATCCACCCCAGAAGAAGCATCAGAGGTAGTCGTATGGGGAATTTGTCCTGTCCAAACGAAATGCACTGTTTCTCCCACTCCTACTTCCAGGTTTATCGGAACAAATTCATAATCTCGGACTTCTACCGTATGTACAATATCAGCCCCCGTAGCCAATTGAAGGTTTTGGATTTGGCAGATTATTGCACATTCTGGTGTAACAAAAGAAGTTGTAGCAGCACAGAAAGGCACTTCCAAGTCCTGAATAGTCAATAAATGACTGGCATTATCACCAGGTACACTGATTATAGCGGTATTCTGCCCCACAGGGTTCGTATATGACAATGGTCCTGCCAACAGTACTCCATCAAGGAAAACATTATATCCTGCCGGACTACCATTACTCGTTTCAAAACTAACAGATACGTTTGCCATACCATTTTCACAATCAGGTATAACTGTAATATTTCCAGCCATACCAATGCCTCCAGGACCACCGTGGGGAATACAATAATAGGGATGATCTCCTATTTCTGTGAGCACTAAAGTATAAGCTGCTCCCTGTCCTAACAGGCCACTATCCCAACTATCTATACCAGAAGTAATATCGGAAGTTGTAGTATGTGGGATCACTCCCGTCCAGAAAAATACGATAGTATCTCCAAGTGTTATATCAAGCTGAGCGGGTACAAATTCATAATCTTTAACTTCTATATAATGAGCAGTAGCACCTGTATCTACTTCGATATTAGTAATTTCACAAGGCGGCCCACATTGTGGCACTACAATCATACTAGTATCAGAACAAGTCGGGTTGTCTATATCCTGTACAATTATTGTACGAGTATCGCCATTACCACTAACTGGAATTTGAACATTTGTATTACCACCATTAGAATACATGTAAGGGCTTCCAGCGTTCAATGTTCCATCAACGTATAAATTGAATCCGCTATTTCCTTCATTATTGGTAGTTATCTCTATACCAATTAATACATTATTATCTACATCACAATCTGCATCTAAATTGGTATTAATACTCAGTGAACACTCTTGTGTAATCATACAATCTGGTACTGTAACTACACTTTCAACACTACAATTAGTGTCATCCACATCTGAAATTCTGATTGTATGACTAGCACCATCTCCTATTATATCTATCGTAACTGCATTATTCGTAGAATAAGCATAGGAACCGTATATCTGATCATCAACAAAAACAGCATAGCCATTATCTCCTGTACCACTTGCATTAAAGACAATGCTCAGTGACACCATCCCATCTGCCGAACAAGGAGGCAATGGAGGGGATACCTCTATTGTTCCAGCCATACCAATGCCTCCAGGCGCTCCATGAGGGACACAATAATACGGATGGCTGCCTTCTGTACTAATAACAAAATCAAAAATACTACCCTGCCCTAATAAGCCACTATCCCAACTGTCAGGACCAGAAGTAACATCAGAAGTTGTAGTATGAGGAATAGCTCCTGTCCATATCCAGCGAATAGTATCTCCTAAGGCGATATTGACATCCTTGGGTGTAAATTCAAAATCTTTTACTTCTATTTCATGAATGGCATAATTACCATTACCTAGTATTTGAATATCTAATCCGCTCAACTCACAAGCGGCACTACAATTGGTAGTTGTTATAGTTGTTGTTGCACTGCATCCTGCATCCTCCAAATCTACCACTTCTATGGTGTGGGATTGACCATCTCCGCCTACTGATACCGTCACTGTAGTTGTACCAGTACCACTGTAGTTATAAGTACCAGATGGCACCCCATCTATAGTCAAAGAAAAACCAGAAGCACCTCCGCCTATATCACTTATTTCTACCAATACTGGAATCTCATTGGAGGCATCACAATCTCCTGATTCATTCGCCGTAACACTTAATTGGCAAGTTGGGGCATTACAGTCTGGGGTAGTGATTGTTGTGGCGGTGGTACAAGTAGTATCATCTACATCTTCTATTGTAATAATGTGTTGCTGGCCATCTCCTGGCACCTGGATACTAATCGAATTGGTACCACTTGCATCATAACTATAGGTACCTACTATGCCGCCATCTACTAACATATTATAACCATTGGCACTGCCGCCCTGCTCTTCAAAACTCAGGTTCACAGATACCATCCCATTTGTACAATTTGCCTGGACCGTAATCGTACCGGCCATACCTACTCCTCCAGGGGCACCATGCGGTATACAATAATATGGATGTACACCCGCTGTTAAAACTGGTGACTGGTAAGTTGCACCGGTGCCCAACAAGCCGCTATCCCAACTATCTGGGCCAGAAGTTGCATCGGAGGTCGCTGTATGATCTACTGCTCCTACCCATATCCATTCTACTATATCTCCTGAGGTAATCGTAATATTCGCAGGTGAAAAATCAAAGTCTAATACCTCAACCGTATGAATAGCTGATGATCCTGTGCTGGCTGTCAGGTTGCTTAATACACATGGGATGCTGCAATCAGTGGTTGTTATCGTTGTTGTTGCACTACAAGTAGCATCTGCTATATCTATCACTTCAATAGTATGTGATTGGCCATCTCCGGCGACATTGATTGTTACTGTAGTTGTGCCAGTGCCACTGTAATTATAGGTACCAGATGACACCCCATCTACATTCAAGGAAAAACCAGAAGTACCACCTCCTACATCACTTACTTCTACCAAGACTGGAACTTCATTGGAGGAATCACAACCTCCTGATTCACTTGCTGCAACACTCAACTGGCAGGTCGGAGCATTGCAATTGGGAGTAGTGATTGTTGTTGTACTATTACAGTTTGCATTATCAACATCTTGTACTACAATGGTGTGGGATTGACCATCTCCTGCCACACTAACAGATACATTATTACTTCCACTTGCATCATAACTATAGGTGCCCACTATACCGCCATCTACCAATACTGTATATCCATTGGCACTACCACCCTGCTCATTAAAACTTAGATTTACAGATACCATCCCATTTGTACAATTTGCCTGGACCGTAATCGTACCGGCCATACCAACTCCGCCCGGGGCACCATGTGGTATACAATAATAAGGATGTACACCCGCTGTTAATACCGGAGATTGATAAGTCGCGCCGGTACCTAACAAACCACTATCCCAACTATCCAGGCCAGAGGTTGCATCAGATGTCGCAGTATGATCTACTGCTCCTACCCATATCCATTCTACTATATCCCCTGAGGTAATTGTGATATTCGCAGGGGAAAAATCAAAGTCTAATACCTCAACCGTATGAATAGCCGATGACCCCGTGCTGGCAGTCAAGTCACTTAATACACATGGGATGCTACAATCGGTGGTTGTTATTGTTGTTATTGCACTACATCCTGTATCTTCCAAATCTACCACTTCTATAGTGTGAGCCTGGCCATCTCCGGCTACTGATACCATCACTGTAGTTGTACCGGTGCCACTATAATTGTAAGTACCAGATGGTACTCCATCTACACTCAAGGAAAAACCGGAAGCGCCTCCACCTACATCACTTACTTCTACCAATACTGGAACTTCATTGGAAGCATCACAACCTCCTGATTCATTCGCTGTAACACTCAACTGACAAGTCGGAGCATTACAGTCTGGAGTAGTGATTGTTGTAGCGGTGGTACATGTATTATCGTCTACATCTTCTACTGTAATAATGTGTTGCTGGCCATCTCCTGGCACCTGGATACTAATAGAATTGGTACCACTTGCATCATAACTATAAGTGCCCACTATGCCGCCATCTACCAAGATCATATAACCATTGGCACTGCCGCCCTGCTC
>JAKSDI010000201.1 GCA_022360175.1 Chitinophagales bacterium | reverse complement strand
TGATGGAACTAACACCAGTACTTGTGTGGGTACGGTAACCGTAACAGACAACACTGCTCCTTTTGTAGATTGTCAGGCAGGCATTGTGAACCTGGATGAAAATGGTAGCGGAACTTTGCTGGCTAGTGATTTGAACGATAATAACGGCAGCACAGATGCTTGTGGGCCACTGGTATTTAGTTTTGACGAGGCAGGCTTGATCACTAGTTTGGATTTTGGTTGCGCGGATGTTGGCACGATGAATGACTTTGTATATGCTACGGATGCGAATGGCAATGTGAGTGCTCCATGTCCGGTTACAATATTCATTAATGATCAATTGTCGCCCAATGCTATATGCATGAATAATTTGATAGTAGGCCTTTCGGAATCACCGCTATTAGTTGGTATGCTGGATGCTGGAAGTACAGATAATTGTACCGCTTATAATGATTTGGTGTTTACTATGTTCTTACATGCTGATGCAGCAGCAGAACCTATCCTTTTAGAGGCTTCTCATAACCTGAGTTGTGCGGATGTAGGTACATTGGATATGACGCTTGAAGTAACGGATGAAGCTGGCAATAGCAGTAGTTGTGATATCAGTGTAATGGTTGTTGATGATATAGCTCCAACAGCCCTCTGTCAGGATATCACTATTAATATTGAAACGGGGCCTGTAACAATTACAAGTGATGATATCAATAATGGCTCCAGTGACAACTGCGGCAGTATTTCCCTAAGCCTGGATCGTACCGACTTTGGCTGTGCTGATGTTGGGCAGATGGTTGATGTGACCCTATCTGTTAGTGATGGAACCAACACCAGTACTTGTGTGGGTAAGGTAACCGTAACAGACAACACTGCTCCTTTTGTAGATTGTCAGGCAGGCATCGTAAACTTAGATGAAAATGGTAGCGGAACTTTGCTGGCTAGTGATTTGAATGATAATAATGGTAGTACGGATGCTTGTGGGCCACTGGTGTTTAGTTTTGATGAAGCTGGTTTGATTACTAGCTTGGACTTTGGGTGTGCGGATGTTGGGACGATTAATGACTTCGTTTATGCCACCGATGCGAATGGTAATGTGAGTGCTCCATGCCCGGTCACTATATTCATTAATGATCAGTTATCGCCCGATGCTAATTGTGTGAGCAGTTTAACAGTTGGCCTTTCTCAATCACCCTTGTTAGCGACGCAATTGGATGGAGGAAGTACAGATAATTGCACTATGCAAGAGGGCTTAGTATTAAATATGTTTTTACAGGATGCTGAAGCGGAGGAAGCTGTGCTATTAGGGGATTCATATCACCTAAGTTGTCAAGATATAGGTACATTAGATATTAGCCTTGAAGTACAGGATGACTCCCACAATAAAAATAACTGCGATGTAAGTGTGACGGTAGTTGATGATATTGCGCCTACTGCTATATGCCAGGACATGACGGTATATATTGAATCGGGCCCTGAAATCATTACCATAGATGATATTAATAACGGTTCCAGTGACAATTGCGGAAGTGTATCCTTAAGCCTGGATCGTACCAGCTTTGACTGCGCCGATGTTGGGCAAATAATTGATGTGACACTAAGTGTTCATGATGGAGTCAATACCTCTAGCTGTGTAGGAAAGGTTACGGTACTCGATGAAGTAGCTCCAATAGCATTATGTCAAAGTGTTTTAGTGGAATTCAGTAACATTAGCTCATTTGAGGTGGTTACAGTAGATGATGTAGATAATGGGAGTAGTGATTTATGTTCTGCAGTTACGCTGTCCTTTTCAGATAGCGAGCTAATCACTGACTTAGCATATGATTGTGATGATCTTGGTACACACAACATTACTTTTTATGTGAGTGATCAATCTGGCAATACGTCATCCTGCAATACTTCCATAATAGTGGATGATGGATCAGGCCCTGTAATGAATTGTGTGACAGACTTAGTCATAGGCCTTTCAGAATCACAATTAACAGTAGAAGATTTGGATGCTGGTACAACAGACAATTGTACCGCTCCGGAAGATTTGGTGTTTAATTTATTCTTCGCAGATGAAGAAACAGATGAATTCATAGTATTAGGCACTTCATATGATCTAAGCTGTGCGGATGTAGGACAATTAGACATCAATTTAGCGGCTAATGATGCATCGGGAGAAGGCAGTTTCTGTGCAGTTATCGTAAGTGTGGTAGATGATATCGCTCCTACAGCTATCTGCCAGAATCATACGCTTCAATTGGATGCAAATGTCGAAGCTTCTATTGACTATAATGATATTGACAATGGTTCCAGTGATGTTTGTGGTATTGCCAACCTTAGCCTGGATATTACTGATTTTGATTGTATGGATGTTGGCGATAACGAAGTGGTACTAACCGTTACGGATGTTAATGGTAACTCAGCATCTTGTACGGCTATTGTCACTGTTGAAGATATTGTTTCACCTATAGCTATGTGTAAGAATACAAGCGTTGAAATTCAAACAAATGGCGAATACGAGCTGCTGGAAATGGATGTCTTTGATGACATCAATAGCTCAGATAATTGTGGTATTGTTAGTGTCGATTTCCCTTCAACAACTTATACTTGTGATGAAGCAGGGATGAGCTTTGTAGTACCTGTGACCATATCAGATGCAGCTGGCAATACGGATAATTGTACTGCTAACATCCAGGTAGAGATAGGAGATGGGCTACCCGATGGCTGGATGTCTACGGATATAGGAAATGTAACGATTGGCAATGATTACAGCTTTGACCCTTGTACGGATATAGCTTCCGACAACGGTGAGTTTACGATTACGGGTAGCGGGAATAATGCGATTACTTCCACCAGTGATAATGTTGCCTTTGCCAGCCAGTCAATTTGTGGGGATGGCATGATCACTGCTAAAGTGGAAAGTGTTACCCCTGATGGATATGGAGGTTTGATGATACGGGAAACAAGTAGCCCTGGTGCCCGGCAAGTAGCCATATTTTCTAATTTAAGCAATATACTTCGTCACGAATCCCGCTATACACCCAATGGTATTAAGCAGGTAAACTCCTTTTACAAACCTTCCCCCGTGTGGTTGCGTTTGCAGCGAACAGGTGATTGGATATTTGCCTATTGCAGTACCAATGGTGTCAACTTCCAATACGTACATGGCGTGTATATACCTATGCAAAGTTGTGTAGAGATAGGACTGGCAAGCTTTACTTTTCTACCTAATAATCAAACGGATGCGGTCTTTGTTAATGTAGAAGTTGTAGGGAGCAATGGTGCAATGGGTGGTAATATCGTGGGACAAACAATTCATGAGGCTCAGGAAACATCCTCTAATATCAATTCTAATGCACTATCAATTTTCCCAAATCCAGCCAGTAATCATGTAAACGTTCAATTGGAGCAAGGTTTGGAAGAAGAAGCACGAATCCAGTTATTTAATCAGTATGGCCAACTGCTTGCTCGTCGCAACTTAGAATCAGCAGTGAGCCAAATAGAATGGGATCTTTCGGACTTAGTCAGCGGAAACTATATATTAAGACTAGAAAGCAAATCCAGGCAGGTGATTATGAATAGAAAACTGGTGGTTGTGAAAAAGTAGAGGAATGTGTTAGGAAGTGAAGTTTTATAATTGTTCAGAGATGAGTGGCCCTAAATTGGAAAATTTAGGGCCATTCTTATTTTTCAGCTCCATTTTATCAGTTATTTGGCGGGTTTATCCCCCTTTTTGGCGGGTTTTTTCCCCTCTCTTAAGGGCATCTTAGCACCATTAATACGCAGGTTGTGTAATGAAATGAATAATACACTACCGGAAGATTTTTATAATCAAATGGCCTGGCAAACATCTGCCAAGTCATCAACGAATGATTGATCTTATGAAGAATGTACGCTACTTTATTAACCACATTATAGGATTGGTTTTTCTCTCGTTCATCATTACGAATGCTTTGTCTGCCCAAAACTCATACGACATCCAAACGGATGGGGAAGTATATCGCTTTGGCTATTCAGGCGGACAAGATAAATATCGTGACTTCCTTATTCCAACAGATTATGATACCCTCAATGACTTCAACCAAATCACTTTCGCTCTGCGGGGTGGTGATGGCGGTCGTCGTAGAGTGGCCGGCATATGTACAGAGCCAGGGGGTAAAGGCGCAAAAGTGACGGCTTCCTTTGCTATTGGAACAGAGCAGGGAGAGCTTGCTCCCGGCGGCACCATTCGTATTATTGTAGGACAACAGGGAGGAAGTAATAAATCTAATGGATTATCAGGAGCTGGTGGTGGTGGTGGATCAGCGGTATTGTATCGCCCTCCAGGCTTGTCAGGAAATGGCGATTGTATAGACTATGACGAAGGTTCTAATGATTTCCGTGTTCCTAGTACCGCCTGGGATACGGACTGCTGGATTTTACTAGCGGTTGCTGGTGGCGGTGGTGGAGCCTATGCACCAGGAGGATGTGCACAAGCTTCTTCTGGTAAAGAAGGAAATGCAGGAGAAGATGGGACCGACGGAAAAGGAGCAGATGTTTTTGGTGGACAAGGAGGCAATAATGGTGGTCCTGGTAAACCTGCATCTGGTGGTGGCGGTGGTGGTTATAAGCCTTTTCTTCGTAATGAGCGAGACGGCTATTCTGGCTTACTGGTTGGTGGTGAGAGCCCTGATGCTTCTACTGGCTATGTCCGTGGCGGTTTTGGCTACGGTAGTGGCGGCAGAGGGACTCGGATATTTGCTGTTTATGGTGGTGGCGGTGGCGGTGGCTACTCTGGCGGCGGTGGTGGTGGTAACGCTAATGGTGGCGGCGGCGGTGGTAGCTTTGTTAATAGCAATGCAGTAGCAAAAACTAAAGAAGATGGCGGCGGCACCGATCGTACCCCTAATAATGGTTATGTCAGCTATCTTTTTGAAGATAATGTAGATATAGTAGATGCTCCGGTAGCAGTATGTCGAGATACAACGATAAATGTGGTGGGTGAAGAGGGACGTGTTAGTGTAGCAGATCTTGCAATTGGAAGTACAGATCCGGAGGGGCGCACATTGACCTATTGTGCGGAGTTGAGCCTGGGATGTGTACCCAATTTGAGTTTCAATTGTGGAGACATAGGAGAAGAAACGATTTATACCGTCCGAGTAGATAATGGCGTACATTCCAGTACCTGTCAAGCTAATATTGAAGTACAGCAAGGCATACCTGGCGATCTAGTATGTTCAACACCCGAAACAGTAGAAACGAATGAATGTAATAATGTCATAATAGATGGTTATGATCTGGAAATTAGGGATTTCCCAGCTTGTGATTATACTGTAGATGCATATATTGTAAAGCCAGATGGGAGTATTGATACCGACTTCCTAATCTTTGATGAAGACCAGGGAGTAGTACAGGAAGAGTTTGACTTCGGTACGAGTTTGCTTGTTTATACAGTAACTTACGAAAATGAAGAAGCCATTGAGGAGTCACAATCCTGTGTAGTAACGGTAAATGTGATAGATGATGCAGATTCGGACTTCGAGTGTCCTAATAATTTACAGTTCTTTGTTAATGAGGGAGATTGTGAACGTCTGGTAAATAGTAACGACTTATCAGCAGACTACGATGGTTGTGGTCAATTGAGCTACACCATTACCACTAGCGATATCAATGCACCTATAGTTTCAGGTATGGGTGTGCTTACAAGTTTCAATTTTCCTATTGGGATTAACACCGTGGAATATACGCTAAACAGTGTGACAGGAGAAGTGCCGACTTGTTCTTTCACCGTGGAAATTGAAACATCATATGCTAGCAGTTCACCACAAATATCTAATTGCCCTAACGGTGACGTTTTAATCGATATTTATGAAGGTATTACACAGGAAGAAATTCTGGCACAGATTGATTTTAATGTAAGTGATGATTGTGGAATAGCTTCTGTTCATATTGCTAATTTAGACTTGTCCTGCGACAAAGTGGGAGTACCACAGAATAATCGTAAAATTACAGTAACAGATACGGATGGCAATACTGATGATTGTACCGTTGATATCATTACACAAAGTCCACCTACTGCAATAAGTTGTCCGGACGATATCATACGATTGGCTGATCAAAATAATAATACCGTAGCAGTACTACCCAGCAGTTGGTTAGTACCAGATAATTTACCGACTTGTTATCTTTCATTGACTCATGGATTACAGGATTTAAGTAATAATTCTGTAGTCACTTCAGGGACGGGGCTAATGCCTACTCAAATTTTGAGTGTAGGAACCTATCAGGCTTCTTATACCCTGCAAATTGTTGAAAATGACTTCACCAACTGTACTTTCATTATAGAAATAGTTGATTGTGAGGCGCCACCAGTTGCTTGTCAGGATGCTACGGTTAATTTAAGTGAACTGCCTGCAAATCCTGCTGATCTTTTGATCAACGAAACAGATAATTGTAGCCTTGGTTATACGGCTAGTATCAATGAATCTTTAGGTTGTGATGATGTGGGGGTAAATACTTTGATTGTTACAATAACAGATGATTTCGGCAATGAAAGTACCTGTGATGCTATCCTCACAATTGTTGATGACGTAATTCCTGAAATCACTACCTGTCCAACGAATAAAATCATCTATTTAGGTGATAACTGTGAAGTGGCCTTGCCAGGCCTTAGCAGTGAAATTACAGGAATAAGTCCATGTGGTGGCACACTAACCCCAGTACAGTTTCCTGAAGCAGGCACTATAGCGACAACACCTGGTATTATTGATGTGAGCGTTGATTTAAGAGATGAAGACGGTAAACTTTCTGCTGCTCCATGTTCGGTACAAATCACAGTACTAGACAATACTGCACCAACTCCCGCCTGCCAGGATGTAAGCTTTGTGTTGGATGAAAACGGTGAAGGAACTATTGCACTAGCGGATGTAGATAATGGTTCTTTTGACAATTGCAGTACGGTAAGCCTATCATTTGATGCTACGCTGGATGTAACAGAACTGGGTTTTGATTGTACAGATTCAGAAGTCAGCCCTGTTACCTTATATGTAACGGATGAATCGGGCAACCAGTCCAGTTGTATGGCGAGTGCAACTAAGATAGATAATTTGGCCCCCACTGCGGTATGTGTAGCCTCTTTAACTATTGGTTTATCTGAATCTCCTTTATTAGCTACGCAATTGGACGGAGGAAGTACAGACAACTGTACTGAAAATGAGGATTTAAGCCTGTTTATGGTGAAAACGACTTCCGGGTCCCCAGCTGGTGAGATGAGCAATCTTGGATGTGGTGAAGTTGGGGATTTACCTATCACACTTCATGTTTCAGATCAATCTAATAATACAAGCACTTGTACCGTAACAGTAGAAGTG
>JAKSDI010000070.1 GCA_022360175.1 Chitinophagales bacterium | reverse complement strand
GGCGCAACGCAGGGAGGCTGGTTTGCTGGACCATGAGCCGCCCCGTAGAACCCGGTAGGAGCCCGTACTGGGACCACTTGGGTTGCGCACTGATGACGATTGGTAATACTTGCTATCGTACCAATGCCAGCACCATTCCCAGACATTGCCACTCATATCGTGTAGGCCGAGGTTATTGGCACGGAATTTCCCCACTGGTGCAGTAAAAGCATATCCATCATTATATTTTTCAGATTTCCAGCTTAATCCACATTTTTCATCACAGAAATTCCCATAAGTAGGCAGACTGGATTCTGAAGAAGTACCTGCCCATTTATCGCTGCCTCCACGACTACGGGCAGCAAATTCCCACTCCGCTTCTGTAGGCAGGCGGTAGCCATTGGCATCCCAGTTGACAGTTACTTCATTGCCAGTGATGGTATATACGGATTGATAGCCTTCCTGCTCACTTCGCCAATTGCAGTAAGCGACCGCATCGTTCCAACTAACATGTATGACCGGGTGATTGTGTTCACTGCCTGGTCGACGCTTTCCTGTAGCATCGTGCCGCCAATTGATGCCTTCCTGCTTTTCATAGCTGCCATCTTTAAATATAAAACTACCATCCCCTTTTTCTGCATCCGTTTGATAGCCGGTGGCTTGGATAAATGCACTAAACTCCTCCACCGTCACCTCAAATCGCCCAATATAAAAATCACTAAGCGCAACTGCGTGTACTGGCTCTTCATCACTGCCTCCTTCTGTACTCCCCATCTGGTAGCTGCCGCCTTTTACAAAGACCATGTCTGGTAGCTCGTCTTCTTTTTCTGATGTTTTGCGCGGGACTTCAGTGGATACTGAGGTGAGTTCTCGCATCGTCTTTTCTGCCTGATCCTTGTATTGTCCATTAGGATAAAGCTGTAGGTAAAAAGCATAGGCTTCCCGGGTATTATTATCTCTGGCCAGCTCCCAGAAGCGCTGCTCTTCGGGGTCGACCTGGTTGCCTTTATCCTGGAAAAACAAAAAGCAGGCTGCTGGCTCATCACTTCCAAAATTGCCGCCGCCTGGTATAGGGTTAGCCTTTTCCAGATAGACCGAAAATAGCTCGCTGGAGCGTAGATAGCCATTGTTGCTGGTATGGGAGCTCAGCCCTTCCAGTATTTGGTAGGCGAAAGTGGAGCGGTCGGGTGTTTCTTCTCCCTGCCCATCGGATGTCCAGAAGCAGCGGGCGCGGTAGGATTTGTGGTTGACCAGGATGCGATCATAGGCTTCTTCTCCTTTACGGTGAAACCTGCGGTTATCATTGCGAGCACCATAGCTTGGATCAAAGGTAGCACTGTGGCAGGCATCTATCGCCACCAGAATGTGCTGGCAGTTGATCTCATTGATCATATTACGGTAGTAATCATACTCCATAGCGGTGCGCTGCGGGCGGACGGGATCAGAATCGCTGGCCATGAAGTAGCCATTGACGCCTTCTTGTACACCATGCCCACTAAAGTACAGGAACAGTTGCCCGTCAGCCGGATAAGTGCCATTAGAAAACCGTTTTTGATAAGCACTGATCTTACTATCAATTTCATCAATGGTAGGATTAACCACTACTTCTGCTCGGAAGCCATAACGATCTTCCAGCTCCGCTGCAATATTGCGAGCATTTTGCACAGGGTTGTTCAGCTCAGCCATGTACTTGTAATCATTGACAGCAAAAAGGAGGGCACAGTCTTTGCCCAGTCTTTTCACCTGGCTACTTACGGGCTGCATAGCCCCAATCATTATCAGGAATAGAAACAAAAATCGCATAACATTGTGTCATTGAGGAATTGTCCAAATATAGAGAAACAGTAAGGAGTTTTGGGGAGGAAGATTCTTAATTCCATATATGCTGACTATGCATCCCCCCTCTCCTTTATTAGTTAGTATAAGGGTAATCCACCTGTGCTAAAGCTACGGCGGACGAAGAAATCTATATGCCTGCCCTGCTGAGACGGAAACCGAAGTAGTCGTCCCTGCCGCCCGGGCTGTAGTTACCGCGTTCGGCGCAATGCAGGCTGGCGGGGAAGCTGAGCCATGAGCCGCCCCGTAGAACCCGGTTGGAGCCCGTACTGGGGCCCTGTGAGTTTTGTGCTGGTGAAGATTGGTAATACGCACTATCATACCAATCCCAGCACCACTCCCATACATTGCCGCTCATGTCGTGTAAACCAATACTATTGGCCTGGAAACTACCTACTGGAGCGGTATTGGAGTAGTCATCATTTCGATCTTCTATTTTCCCTGCATATCTACAGTTTTTATCACAAAAATTGGCGTAAGTAGCTAATTGGTTTTCTGAAGAAGTGCCCGCCCATTTGTCCTTGCCTCCACGACTACGAGCTGCAAACTCCCACTCTGCCTCTGTGGGTAAACGATAGCCATTGGCATCCCAATTAGCGGTTACCTGACCTCTATGGATGGTATAAACGGGCTGATAGCGTTCCTGCTCACTACGTCAATTGCAGTAGGTAACCGCATCTTCCCAACTTACATTGATGACAGGGCGTTGTCCTCTACCCCAACCTTCGTCATCTGGTTTGGTTTTACCGATAGTCTTACAGTAGGCATCGTATTCTTCGAAGGTCACTTCGTACCGTCCGATGTAAAAATCACTCACTGTTACTGAATGTACTGGCTTTTCATCACCTTCACCATCTTCGCTACCCATCTGGAAAGAACCGCCCTGCACGAAGACCATATCATCTGGTGGTGAAAGGCTGCGAATGTACTTTTCTGCCTCTCCTTTGTATTTGCCATTAGGGTAAAATTGAAGATAAGCCCGGTAGGATGTGATTGTGTGCTGTTCTTGTGCAGTTCGCCAGATGGCAGTCTCTGGCTCCTCTCTATTTGACGATAACGTTTTTTGATCCCCTCTTAATACAAACAAAAAATTACTCCCTGTTTCGTTGGCCCCAAACTCACCAAAGCGGGGCTTTGGCGTAGCTTTCTGGAGGTATTGGTAGTACAATTCTGCATATTCGAGTATGCGATCCTGCCCGCCAAAAGCCCGCAGAGCGGTTTTGAAGGCTTCAGCGAAGGCAGAAGGGTCAAGTGTTCTTTCCTTTCCGCCAGAGGTTAGAAAGAGGCGGCTGCGATAACGGAGGGAATTTTCTATAAATCGCTGCCGCTCAGCTTCTTCATTATCATTGGGGCGCTTCCAGCCAGATTTGTCTTTATAACGAGCAGCTACCTGTTCATCAAAGGTACCACTGTAGCAGGCATCAATGGCCAACAGAATATGAGGGCAAGGAATATTGTCTATAATGCGTTGCAGACGGGCATGGGGCAGGTAGGTATCCTGGTAGCGGTCTTGTAGCTTTCCATCGCGTGGAATGAAGAAGCCTTCTCCCTTTCCTTCGATAAAATCGCCATGCCCGGAAAAAAAGATGAGTAATTGGGCATCTTTTGCGTAAGCTTTCCTTTGGTAAGCATCCAATTTATCGTAAATCCGATTGCGGCTGGGATTTTTTATTACTTCTGTTTCAAAGCCATATAGCTCTTCCAAGTCCTGAGCAATTTCTTCTGCATCATCAATAGGATTATAGAGTTGTGACCAATGATCGTAATTTTCCACTGCAAAGAAAAGAGCTAAGTCTTTGCCGTTGCGGTCGGACTGGCTAAATCCCAGTTTGAGTCCGACCATAACAACCAACAAAACCAATATGACTCTAACTCTACTCATCACTTCGATTTTTTAAACAGCGCAAATACAATTTCCCCTACGTATACCCCAATACCTGTTTCTACCAGCGTAAGCATGCCGCTCATCTGCTTATAGTCCAGAATGCCAGGCGGTTTCAGGTAGAGGACTAAAGCAATCGCCAGGGTATAACCCAAAAGCGTAAAATAAGCCATCCACTTGAAGCGGTGTGTAACCAGCATCTCCGCAGTTTCTGGTGCAATACCTACATAACGGTATTTCGCTGTATCTCTTACCATCAGCACCGTGTAAGCTGTAAAAAGAGGTACTAATAAGGTAGCTGTGCCGATAAACTGGTCATCCGTAAAGCCACCAGCATCCCAGAGGATAAACAGAAAACCGAGTATCAATACCTTGCTTGCCACCATGAACCGTAAAACATAACGTTTCAGCTTACTTTCCCGGATGCCGGGTTTCTTCTTTGATTGTTGCACCGTTTCAGCCGAAGGCAGTTTTCCAGCTAGATCGAGCAGTGCCAGGTTGATTTTGATCTGCGTCCTGGCCAAATCATCATAGTCTGCAATGCCCAGGCGGCGATCCTCCTCATATTGATTAAACCGGGCGGCCAACACTACACCCTCGTTATGGAAATTCAGTAGTGCTTCTCCTTCCGTGGCATTGAGTAGTGCCTGTAGTGCCTCCTCCGTCTGATTATTCGCAATCAGTTGGCGGATGTGGTTTTTGATATTGGTAGGTTTAGATATTTCTTCTGTGCTCATTACTTCAGGATTTCTGCTCGCAATTCTTCCTTGAATTGGTCAGCGTATCGATCCAGCTCTTCATCAAAGTCAAACTCCATATTCATATAGCCACCCCGGCGTATGTTTTCATACAGAGCTGAACCATATTTGCCATCTAGCATAATGTTGAGTTGAAAACCACCAGTTGTTTCCGTAAAAGTGATGGTAAAAGTCAGCAATTCCCGCTTAGCCCAGTTGCAGTCTATCCCAAGCCTACGCATTATGGGACAAACTACACCTTCATCTTTGAGTACTTCGAGACAGAGATTGACTACTTCAAAGCGCAGGGTTTTCTTGCTTCGCTCCAGCGGGACGACTTTAGCTTTTCGATCGGGGCATTTTTGTGCTCCGTATTTATCCTGGGCATATTGATAAATGATTTCGAACACTTTTTGTGCACTATAATCTTTTCGAAAGTTGCCTTCTGCCCCTCGTTTAGGAAAGTCGCTGGCTTCAAATTCTACTTCCCGAATTTTGGATTTTGGATTGGATGCTTCCACTTTCACTTCCCCCCCCTCAAAGTAGATACCCCGGAAAAATAATGGTTCCTTCCGCAGGTCATAAGTATCGTATACCTGTACATCTACCAGAGATTGCCGTACCTCCATTAGATTTACCGCCTTATAGAATAGCTGTTGTTCCAGGGTAATAGCTCTTTCCGTTTCAAATGCTCTCTTTAGCATTTCCCATGCCCGGACGATAGAATCGATATCACTATAAGCAAAGCCCAGATATAAAGATAACTGCTGTTCTTTCACATCAATGGTTTCCACATGCAATACCTTGCCAATGCCTGAAGTATCCAGCCAACGTTGATAAATGTCTTTTTGCTTATAGAAGAACTCAGCATCCTCACGTAAGTCCTCTATTTGAGCGGTGACTGCTTGTGAGGATAAAAAGATAATAATAAAAACAGCAAACAGAAGATAGATAGGGTTACGGTACATTAGTAATCAGGGGTTTTAAGAACTTATTTAAATTTCATCCTTCGTGCCTAAATGATCATTTATCTGATTATCCTTCGTTATAAAATCAAGCTTCATAGCCCTCCGCGTGCTGCCTGAGCTTTAGCAAAGGAGCAGCTACGATCCTAATTTCATGCCTTGCCTAATCAAATTACTGATACATTTTGGCATCAAAAACAATTTTCAAACAAGCTCTAAAGTATTTATACATTGATGCTTTCAAAGTAAAAATAAAGGTATTTATGACAAAAAACCAAAATTTTCACAAAAGGTATTTAGTCGTTCACATCTGAATTATACGAGCACCTTAAATTTATTTTGTGATTCTATTAATTTTCATCTACACCTAGGCTCAATGAATCTAAGCTATATATCTATTAACTTTTCCCAAAATTCTTCGTATAATTAAAATTGAAATTCCATATCTAATTTGGGAGTGGCATGGCAAGTATTCCTGATATACTATTTTTTGACCTCGAAGTACATAAAAAATCAATTCATATTAATGAGATTGGAGCAATCTTAGGAGAGGATCAATTCCGAAAATCATCTCCTGAGCACTTTATGCAGTTTGCTAAATCTGCTGAAATAATATGTGGTCATAATATTATCGATCATGACTTGCCCATTCTAAAAAAACACTTTGCCACCCATCCCGTATTTTCAAAACCTGTTATTGACACCCTTTTTTTATCTGCATTATTGTACCCTAAAAAACCGTACCACCACTTAGTAAAAGACTATCAGCTCAACGGGAATGAACTAAACAACCCATTAGCTGATGCCAAATTAACCAGAAGCTTATTAGTTGATTTATTGGTGGCCTATCAACAGCTTTCCCAAGAAAAAAAAGCGATTTATTATTCCTTAATATCCAACCAATATGGGTTCAGCGGTTTTTTTAGCATCGCTAATGCGAAAAAGAACCAGTCAGCGCTGGAAAAAAAGGAACTTGCGCATCTTCTACGAAATAAATATGGCAATCTATTTTGCGGTAAGGCGAACCTGGATAGCCTGATCAGCCAGTCGCCAATAGAACTGGCCTACGCTATTGCTTTGATCACTACAAAGGATCCTGAGTCACTTCCACCTCCCTGGATGTTGCATCGCTTCCCAGAGATTATGTCAGTCATAAATCGTTTAAGATTGGCTTGTGAAGCAAAAGGAGATTGTCTCTATTGCCAGTATTTGCAACCCCAAAAGAGTTTAAAAAGATATTTTGATTTCCCTGGTTTTCGACGATTCGAAGGAGACGATAAAAAACCCTTACAACAGCAGGTGGTTGAAGCAACGCTAGAAAAGAAATCACTCATTGCCATATTTCCAACTGGAGGTGGAAAATCATTAACTTTTCAACTACCTGCTTTGATAGAAGGGGATGCTAATCGCTCTCTGACCGTAATCATTTCCCCTCTTCAATCACTAATGAAAGACCAAGTTGATGTGCTTACAAACAGGCATGGCATCACTGCTGCAGTGACAATTAATGGTATGTTATCTCCTTTGGAAAGAAGTGAAGCCATAGAACGTGTACAATCTGGAGGAGCCAACCTATTATACATCTCTCCAGAATCATTGCGTTCGATGTCCATTATCAAATTACTTAAAGGACGCCAGATTGCTCGCTTTGTAATTGATGAAGCACACTGCCTATCAGCGTGGGGGCAAGATTTTAGGGTAGACTATCTTTACATTGCACAGTTTATTAAAAAACTTCAGGAGAGCGAACAATTAAAATCGATACCCATATCTTGCTTTACCGCAACCGCAAAACCTGCTGTTGTAAGAGATATCCAAGACTATTTTCGCAATCAACTTGGGCTGGAACTGGAGATTTTTAAAACCAGTGCCAAACGTCAGAATCTTCAATATTTTGTAATACCAACTAAAGGCGATGAAGAAAAAATTGAGCGTTTGATTGAATTGCTGCAATCAGAAGAAGGCCCGAAAATTGTTTATGTTTCCAGGGTAAAAAAGGCAGTACAGTTAGCTGAAGAATTAGAAAAACGGGGATTTGAGGCTAAAGCATACCATGGCCAGCTAGACCGTGATGTTAAAAAGCAGATACAGGAAGCATTCATGGAGGAAGATAGTAGCCCTGATGTAATTGTAGCTACTTCAGCATTCGGAATGGGAGTAGATAAAGACAATGTCAAAATGGTGGTCCACTACCAAATTTCAGATTCTTTGGAGAATTATATGCAGGAATCGGGGAGAGCAGGAAGAAACCCCGAATTGCGAGCAAAATGTTTTATTCTGTTTGATGAGCATGATCTAAGTGGACATTTTCAGTTACTAAATGCATCTAAACTTTCTTACAAGGAAATCAATCAGATATGGCAAGGGATCAAACGGTTTAAAAAGAAAACATTTACAAAATCAGCACGAGAAATAGCTAAAGAGGCTGGATGGGATGCAGAATTATATCAATTGGAAACCCGGGTAAAGACTGCTATTGCGGCTTTAGAAGAATCGGGATATTTACAAAGAGAAGAAAATCCAACTCGTATATATGCATCCAGTATCATTGTAAAAAATGCCGACCAGGCCAATAACATAATAGATATCCACAGCGATCGATTCGAAGGACCGCAAGACTTGTTAAATGCTAAAAGAGTGTTTAACTCTTTGATATCTCGGTCCAGGACAGAAGATAATACCCAGATCGACCTTATGGCGGATGTGCTTGCCATCAATAAAAATGAAATCTCACGCTACCTAACCAATTTCCGGCAAATGGGCATCCTAAGTCATGAAAAAGATCTGACTGCTTATTATTACACTGTAGGAGGAAAGCGCCATTCAAAAGCTGTTTTTCAAAGAATTTCTGCCATTGAGGCCGCAGCTTATAACTTATTGTTTCCAACAGAAGAACGCCGAAGCAAAAAATTCTTCCTTCGTGAACTTAATGAAGACTTGATTAGTGATGGATTGGATAGTGATCTTTACACCTTGAAAACCATCCTAAATTATTGGGACATCAGCAATCTCATAAATAAAGAAAGGCTTGACAGAACGACAGAACAATACTATATCTTAGTCAAAAGAGAACATGAGGACATTAAAGCAGCCATGAATCGTCGTAAAAAAATGGCTGGCTTTTGCCTAGAAATAATTGAACGGGACTACTTACCTCATGCAAAAATAGATGCAGATTTTTCTGACAAAAAGCTAATCAAATTCTCTACCCTGGAGTTACAAGCAACCTTCAATCAATTACTAAATGAAACGGTATCCATTCGGGATTGTGAATATTTATTGCTTTATATGCATCACCTGAATGTGATTGAATTAAAAAGTGGTTTATTGGTCTTTTACAATCCCATGAAGATCATCCGCCAGGAAACCAATAATCGCAAACAATATACTACAGCCGACTTTGAACAACTGGCCCAGTTTTATAAATCCAAAACAGAGCAAATTCATATTGTCGGCGAATATGCTAAGAAACAATTAAAACTACAGGAGGAAGCCTTGCAGTTTGTTGATGATTATTTTGTAATGGATTACGAACGGTTTCTGACGAAATATTTCCCGGGCCGACGTACTAAGATTCGACAACCTCTAACGGAAACACAATTTGAGCAGATCATCACAAACCTATCTATAGAGCAACTGGAAGTCATCAAAGACAATAGAAGCGAGCATATTCTGGTGGCAGCCGGGCCAGGTAGTGGCAAAACCCGGGTGCTGGTACATAAAGTAGCCTCTCTGCTCTTGATGGAAGACATTAAAGCTGAACAGTTTTTGATGCTTACTTTTTCGAGGCCAGCTGCTTTGGAGTTCAAAACACGATTGAGACAACTGGTAGGCAGAATAGCTTATGACGTAGACATTTTTACTTATCACGGTTTTGCTTTTCAGTTATTAGGCCGAATGGGAAATCTAGAACGATCACAAAACATACTAAGTATGGCAACCCAAGCTATAGAAAACAGGGAAATCGCCATGGAAAGAATCCTCAGCAAGAGCGTGATGGTGGTAGATGAATTTCAGGATGTAGATGAGGAAATGTATCAATTCATGACTGCCATCACAGAAAAAGCAGGTAGCATTCGAGTAATTGTAGTAGGGGACGACGACCAAAACATCTATGAATTTAAAGGAGCCAGTGTAAAATACCTGCGAGCGTTTGCCCAACGGCCTACCGCAAAAACCTATTTTCTAACTACCAACTATCGGGCCAAACACAATCTACTACAATTCAGCAATCGTTTCCTTAGCACTCAGATCACCTCCGATAGGATAAAAAGAGGCATCCAACTAATCGCTCATCAAAAAGAGAATGGGCGCATCAAAATCATTCAGCATCGACACTCTAATATGATACTCCCCTTACTGAAAGAAGTCATGCAGGAAAAACTAAGTGGTACTTCTTGTGTGCTCACCCATACTAACGAGGAAGCTGTGTTAATAGCTACGCTACTAAAGCAGGAAGGCCTGCCCGCCAGATTAATCGTAGAACAACAGGGGTTTTCTATTCGAGACATGGTAGAAATAAACTGGTTTACCAAAAAGATTATAGCTGATATTGCCGATGGTTCTGGTTTAGTCTCTAATAAGAGCTGGCAGGATAGAAAAGAAACCTTAATTAATGAAGTGCTGGACATTCACCTTAGAGACATCATAATCCGGGTGCTTCAAAATTTTGAAAAAACCAATCCTAAAAAATTCAAAAGCAACTGGCTACGATATTTGCGAGAATGTAGAATGGAAGATCTCTATCAAGCAGAGCAACAAACCATCCTAGTTTCAACTATGCACAAGGCAAAAGGAAAGGAATTTGATAATGTTTTCCTTCTGCTAAATAATTACCAACTCAGCAGTGAAGAAAAAAAACGCGTCTTATATGTAGCGATTACCAGAGCCAAAGAGCGACTTGTTATTCATACCAATTCCGTCCAATTTCCAATTGAAGGAATTGATAATGTAGTTTTTCGAGAAGAACCGCATCAATGGCCCGAACCGACTACCATTGTTTTGCAATGTGGTATGCGAGATGTCTGGCTAGGTTTCTTTGAAAAAGAACAGATTATAAATAACCTTCAGAAGGTGCACTCTGGCCAGGAGTTAATCCACAATTCTCAATACTTCGGGCTTTTTAGCACGACTAATGGAAGGGATGTTTTAAAACTCTCAAAAAAGTTTGCTTCTACCCTTCAGAGTTACCTAAATAAAGGCTATGAGTTGGGCCGGGCCACTGCACAATACCTTGTTTTTTGGAATAATGAAAGTGATAAAATAAGAGTTGTTTTGCCGGAAATTAGATTGGTGAAGCAATCTTGAAATTTATCCTTAATTAAAGGGTAAGAACGATCACCAGGGTAAACAACATATAATTTATCTAGATTTAGGTCTGCTATAGCCTGATGCATAGATTTTGTAGTTCTGAGGGCATCCATATATTTAAATCCTGCTCCATATCTAGCGTTAGCTTCCTGCCAAAAAAAATCCAGTTCTACAACGCCGTGCGTACCGTAGAAAAACACTTCACTATCTCTTTTATTAAGCAATGAAACCATTCTGCCTTCCTCTGTATTTCGTATCTCCTTATTAACCCGTCAATGACTCTAATGCCAATTGAGGATTTTCTAGCAGAACCATATCTCTTGGATTCTCCAGGTCAAATATATGATCAGGGTTAAATAGTTTTGGCAAGTGTGGTTTTTCCCACCTGCCTCGGGTCCAATATAGCAGCAATTGGGAATATTCGTGGGAAGTTTTGTATTGGGAAGTAGGATATATTTCCTTGAAGCAGCCGTTCTATCTTTTGGACGATTTATAAATGGTACTATCCTTGAAAAACAAGACTTTAATTCCGAATTTTCAAGGATAATTTCAACATTAGATAAGACAATAATCAAAGTAGTTACCAATAGGGAAATGCTCCCTTTTTGTACTTCTACAGTAATTATAAATTGTTATCCACTCAATTATACTTTTACATTATAGCCCCCTACCTACCCTATCAATCGCCGTACCAATCGCTCTATCGTCAGCCCCTGCACAACAATGGAGAACACGACAATAATATAGGTAATACTGACAATCAGATCTCTATTCATTTCCGGGCTTAAGGATAGGGCCAGTGCGATGGAGATACCTCCTCTTAAGCCTCCCCAGGCCATGATGCGACTTGTCCCTTTTAGCAGTCCCAGTCGTTTACGCAATAGCTGTACGGGAAAGAATAAAGCCAGAAAACGAGCGGCTAAAACAATTCCGATACCGATCAAGCCTGCGATAAGGTAGGTGCTTTCAAATTTCAGGATGACAATTTCAAGGCCGATCAATACAAAGAGTACGGCATTTAGTAGTACATCTAGTAACTCCCAAAATTTATCAACATAGGATTCTGTTTGTTTGGACATACTGCTGGTACGAAAGCGTTCATGACCAATCATAAGGCCTGCAACTACCATTGCCAGCGGCCCTGAAAAGTGCAGTGCACTGGCTAGCATATAACCTCCCATTACCAGCGCAAGCGTTAGCATTACCTCAACCTCATAATTATCGATTGTACGCATCAGATAATAAGCAGCGCTTCCCAGAATGAATCCTAATAACAGGCCACCACCTACTTCTTCCAAAAACAAAAAAGCTATCTCACCCATAGAAAAGTGTCCACTTCCTGCACTCGCTAACTGAAAAATAGAAATAAACACCACTACCCCGATGCCATCATTAAACAAACTTTCGCCAACGATTTTGGTCTCCAATGTTTTAGGAACGCCAGCTTTTTTCAAAATCCCTAATACAGCAATCGGGTCTGTTGGAGAAATCAATGCTCCAAATAGCAAACAATGAATAAAGCTAACCTCCATGCCTAAGACCTGAAAAAGCATATACATCATGCCAGCTACCAAAAAGGTGGAAGTTATTACTCCAAGCGTTGCAAACAATATGATGGGAAGGCGTTGTGCTTTCAGCGATGCAAAATCGACATGTAAGGCGCCAGCAAACAATAAAAAACTAAGCATCCCTTCCATTAGTACTTTCGGAAAGTCAATCTGTCGTACTAGGTCCTCTTCCATTTCCAGCACAGTTGGGAAGTATTGTCCAACGATCAGCACCAGCAAGGAAAAAATAATAGAAACCACCATTAGGCCTATTGTCAAAGGGAGCTTCAAAAAGCGGATATTGATATAACCGAAAAGAGCGGAAAGCACAATCAAAATCGTAATAATCGTAAAAAGATCCATTGTCTCTATTGTTTTCAGGGAGGTTTGGTAATTTCCCGAAAAGATAGTGATCATAAATGAAAGTAAGAAAGCTTTAAAGTATGAACAGCTCCCAGTAGTAATTCTCTACACTCAATTCACCTTAATATTACACGTCTGTAATTCGAACAAACCGCTTCGGCTATCGCTCCAGATTAGCTGAAAGCTACCATCCTCCTTAGCTGTAATTCCTAAATAGTGCCCTCCGGCTGGAAACTTATTGGCTACATCTCCATTAGCCACTGTTTGGGGATTAGTGCCCAATTGGGTTACCCGCACCGGAGGTTGAAAGCTTTTTCCGCCATCTACAGAAACGGTGAAATAAACATCGTGCTTTTCCTGTACTTCATCATGCTGGCTATCTACCCAGGAAATACCAATAATTCCATCCTGATTAACGGCTATGCTGGCAGCCATGGCTTTGCTGGGCAATCCATTTTCAAAGTGATCCACTCGTATATCCTTACTCCAGCTTTCTCCCTGATCGGTAGAATAATTCAACCAAACACCTTCATATTGCTGACGGCTACCCAGCGCACGCACGAAGTAGATACGATTTTTGAAAGGAGAGTGTTCATTAGCATCAGCAAGCATTCGCATATAACCTTTGGCTCCTCCAGGCTGTACAGAGATCAGATGTTTATCAGATAATTCAGCTATTTTTGGGTTATATGTTTGTACCCATACCTTTTCCAGAAAGTGAGAAGAAGGAACGATGACAGTTCCATTGCTTAGTATAGCTGGCTCACAAAAGTTCAATCTCACTCCTTGTCCCCTGATGGTAGCTACTTCTGAAAAAGGACCTGCTTTATGACGATGATAAAGCACTACATCAGCACTCATATCTTGATTAAAGCGAACGGTTGTGAAATAAAAATCATCACCCATTGCTGTAATCTTGGTACCATCGTGTCCATGCCCCGCAGGAAAGCTTTGTATTTCTTTAGACCAGCTAGCACCTCCATCAACACTACTAAAAAACTGTATTGGAAACTGATGTTTAAACTTCTCCGGAGTGCCTAGCCAACTCATTACTGTTTGACCATCAGGCAGAATAGCTGTCCAGGGGTCGTATCCCCAATAATCGTGTGTTGTTTCTTTCCAGTTTATCCCTCCATCAGTAGAAACAAAACTGGAAAGCCGACAACTCTGATAAGGTTGACTGATATCAGTAACGACCATTGCTGCTATTAGTAAATGATTATTATTGGTTGGATGAGCTGAAATATGCGGTTCTACTACTGGCAATCCCTCAAATTGAGATTTAATTGTGATAACTGCTCCAAGCTCGATAGAGGGGCTTTGAGCATTGCAGGCAGTCATCAGGAACGACATTCCTGATACTAGAATGATTGTAAAGTACTTCATAATTAATAGAGTTTATGTACGTAAGTTTTGCATAGGCAGTGAATAAAGGTTTTTTGCTAGCTCAAGGAACACCTAGAACCTAATAGCCAGATCTATTAAGATAAGTCCGCTAGTGAGCTGGCAGGATGTGACACAGAGATGGTGAAAAGATTTTTCTGTGTCAAAAAGGGCTTAACCCCTTCCAATTAAAACACTAAAAACCAGCACATAAACATGTGCTCCGCCCCCGGCTTTCAGCCGACCCCTCCGGAGGGGTATAAATGCTGTGCTCCCTCAGGAGAACTATCCACAGAGCTGAGGGGGATGTTCTATAATTCTAAATTCGCTACATAAACTCTAATCCTTATATTTATTTACACGCTCAGCTCGTACAATCATAATGGCTCCTGCCTCTTTTTTCTTTTCAATTTTGATCTCAATCTGCCCCTTTCCCAATAACGGATGAGCTAAAGTACCTCTGCAAACAAGTTTTTTCCTGGATTGAGTTGTCCAGTTCGATTGTTTTTCCAGTTCTTTTATCAGCAGAGACAGTATTTTTTCCGGGGGCATTTGCCTGGTGAGGGTGTAGCGAAGTTCCCAATAATTGTTATCGCCATGAGACTCATAATACTCAGTAGCAAACAAGCTGGCGATGCCCTTTATACCTCCCAAATAGTTATCTGCTAATTGAGAGCGAGCATAATCATTAGCCCTCTTCCAGGGGTATTCCATATGATTGGCAATATCCTGTGCTCTTCCCACACCATAATACCTGGCAACCACATGGAAGGCCGCATCTATCCCGGATGAAAGGCCGGCTGAGGTGATCACCTTTTCATTGTCGGTATACTTTACATCGTTGCGTACTATCGCTTTAGGATAATTTTGAGTAAGCATGGGAATCAAAGAAGCAAAGGTGGTAGCTGTCTGGCTATCCAAAAGACCTGCTTCGCCCAGAAAAAAAGCACCACTGCATACTGAAAACAGGATATCCGTTTCTTCATAACGTTCTTTAATGAATTGGACAATCTGCTCATTGCCAGGATCACTTTCCGCCAGTCCTCCTCCCGGAAGTACCAGAATATCTACGGAGGGTAAATTTTCTAGTGTAAAATCGGGTTTCAACTCCAGGTTCATTCCTACTCGCACCACATCACTAGAAAGGGCGAAAGTGACAATCTGAAAACCCGCATGCTCGAATACAGACAATGGGCCAGACACATCCATCACATCAGCCATATTAAAAAGGAAAATACCTATCCTCGGCCGTTTTACACTATTGCTTCTTTCAAGCCCCTGAATGCCTGCTTGAAGGGACATTTGACAGGAAGGACACTGTCCCATTTCTGAAAAGTATCGCCCATCGTGGGGACAACCGCAGGGTGGGCAGGAATAAATAATTTCATCTTTTGGAGGCTCCCCTTCAATGAGTTGCTGAGCAGGTGCCAGCGTCACAAAAACCAATAACGATATCATAATGCCTAATGTTCTCATCCTTTTTTTGAAACAAAGAAAAGGATGCTGGCAAGCAAAAGATTGTACAGAATTGCGGTTTTAAGTAAGAGATTAAATTAAATTGAATAAAATGGATCACTAAAATTTATATTGTAATCTGAGCCAAAAGAGGCTAGAATATTTTTGACAGCTTTGGTTAATGTTTTCCAAGATTGATAGTTTCTAGGTTTAAGCCACTCATATTTGATCTTTCG
>JAKSDI010000071.1 GCA_022360175.1 Chitinophagales bacterium | reverse complement strand
TGTTTGGGATTTATTAATCGGACTTATTTCGTCGCTAATCGGCTTATATTTTGTTGGAAGAACACTCATTTAGCTTGCTCCTCCGCTAAAGCTACGGCGGTACGCGGAAGGCTAAAATAGGCAGCCCATCCGCTATGCGGTTTACTCGCTCAAAAGTCTTCAAGACTTTTGCTCTATGAGTTTGCTCGTTCATGCCTCACCTAATCCAATTAGTGACAAAATCGTCTCAAAGAACAAATTCCCAAACATACTCTTAGAAATAGCGATAGAACGATCTACAAATAGGTAGTAGCAAGGGGGCCACCTCTTCCCTTGCCGCTACTTAGAGATGCTATGCTAACATCTCTTAATCTCTATTTAACACATCTTATACAAAATCTGGGTAATTTTGCACCAGGAATAAAACTGGAGTAATAGCAATGGCTCAGGAATCACTTAGTTATTTAGGGGCTTTTATAGGAGCTATCTTCGAAGGAGAGATAGCCATAGTGACGTCACTTCAGGCATCTCATCTGGTGTATACCAATTTTTATGGCATCCTACTCGCAGGCTTTTTAGGTACCCTTTCTATGGATTGGTTCATGTATCTAAACGGCAGGTATAATGGGCGTAATTATATTAACAAACGCCCCAAGCTTCAAGTGCGCCTGGATAAGATGAATCTTTATATGGACCGCTATACCAACTGGTTGCTATTCTTTTATCGTTTTATGTATGGCTTCCGTATTGCACTGCCTTTGTTGTTTGGGCTTAATTCTATTCCTGTCCGAAAATTTGCTATTTACAGCTTAATGAGTACAGTTTTGTGGATTAGCCTGATTGGGTTGTTGGGGCATTATCTGGCGGCATGGCTGGGTTTATAATCTTAAGTACTTATCACAATTTTTCCAGGCAATGCTTGCTGCTCCTATTTTCAGGAGTATGAATTATGATTATAAAGTCATCTCCTTTTTCCCACAAAGCATTTATAGGCCCACTATTGTGCTTGGATTCCAGAAATGCTTTGCTGATGGTTAAAGTATCGATAGAATAGTTACCGAAAATCTCCTCAAAAACTTCCTTTCCTATCAAATTTTCATCATCCGTATAAGTTAGAAGCATAAAGGCGATAGCGCCAAAAATAAAAAGGCATTTTTTTATTGTTTTCATATCTGATGATTTAAATAATTCCAGGAAAAGATTTAAACTTATTGAAGCCCCCCCCTCAGTCCTGCGGGCAGCTCCCCCAAGGGAGCATATATATTTCTAAACAGGCCTTATCGCCGAAAATACCGGCAGAAGTACTCTAAGAAATACAAGCTAATATCATAGCCTTCAGCATTCTATTTTAAACCCTTTCCAGTTTTTAAAGAGCGTTACAGATGATTCTTTATCCAATGAAGGATTGTATCAAGAGCCAGTCCAATATTTCCTACCATGCAATGATCTTCAGCAGCATCTTTATTAGTAAATATATGCCCTTCCAGAGAGCGGGCATTTTTAAGCGCCTGCATTTGCAAATGATGCATTTTGACAGGTATAAAATGGTCTTTGGCTCCACTAAGCAGCAAGACATCCTGCCTTACAAACTCTGATGATATATTATCCTTATTCATTTTTAGAATAGCTTCAGAAGCATCCATAGGGTTCTGTGTTCCAGTTAGATACATCAGATTATTGATAGACCATCGTTCTTGTGGAATGAATTTCATCTTTATCCGAGCCATTGCATTCATAAATCCTTTAAACTGCATTAGAAAGCGGATAATCTTTTGCCCCAAAGGCGGCAATACTTCCATATAGTCATAAGCAACTCCTAATGCAATTACTCGCTTAATTCTAGGCTCAAAAGCAGCTGCTCGTATACACCACCAGCCCCCCATTGAAATACCTAACAGGCTGGCTTCTTCCAATTGAAAATAATCTAATACTGCTTTAGTGGGCTTCTCCCACTCATAGATCATATGCAGGCCATAGTCTTTGAGTGTTTCTCCCTGCCCTGGCCCTTCAAAATAGATCACCTCTATACCCTGAGCAGCCAAATAATGAGCCATATGGTAGAATTCTTCCATAAAAGAATCAAAGCCACCAAAAATCAATAGGGTATCCAATTTTTTGCCGACCGCTTTAAACCGCATGGCTGGCAAAAAACCCGTTGCATAAGGCACATATTCACATTGTTCTGATTCTTCTCCTATGCTTTGATAAAAGAAGCGCCTGAATTTTTCATACAATCGAAGTTTATCTGCATCATCAGGCGCCGTAAAGAATTCTGCGCCGCGATAGTACATCGCTGCTTCCATAAGGCTTTTTTGCTCGAGTTTATGACCCGCCATTTCAATCATTCTGGCTTTCCAGTCGTCCAGGCCTCTAATTGTAGCTCCCAGTTTCTTGATATCTGAAAGATTGTAAAAACCCATGGAATGCCATCTATTCAGCTGGTAATCAATTATCTTCAGCGGATGTACTTTATGATAACCAACAGGAAAAATTTGTTTCATCACATTTTTTTAAGCAGCTTCTAAAAAATTACGGACTTGACTGGCACAATAAGAAGGATCTTCTCGATGCAAAAAGTGGCCTCCGGAAGCATGATAACGGATATCAAAACAAGATGCTGATTCCATCTTTTTGAACTGCTTCAAATCGACTGTTCCATCCTGCATACCTACAAGCACCAAACTTGGTAGCGGAGGAAATTGATGATAGAGTGCTACTCTTTCTTTTTGTTTTCCATCTACACCTAATTGCCAATAGTACCCCAATGCAGCCTCCTTCCTTCCGGTCATTTCAAAGCATGCTACCATTTGTTGCTTCAATGCCAGATAGTCTAAACCCGGTGACCATCTTTTATAAAGCGTATCCAGATAGCTGTACTCATTCTTTGCCAAACGCAAAGGAGCCTTCTCCTTATTGGCGAAATACAGAATATGTCGAGCCTTCAAGAGTAATGTCAATGAAGGTTTTAAAAATCGAGGATGAGGCATAGACAAAGACACTACTTTGTTGATCTGTTCATCATAGAGATTGGCCATCACATATGCAATAGTTGCACCCCAATCCTGCCCGACAACAGAATAAGTTTCACAACCTAATGTCATTGCCAGCAGGTGAATATCCTCCGCTATGCTCAATACAGAATAATTGCGATCTACCGGAATGCTTGTTGGATAATACCCCCTTAAAAAGGGAGCAATACAGCAGTATGTATCAGATAGCTCATCCATCACCAAATCCCAGGAACCGGCATGATCAGGAAATCCATGCAGAAGGAATATAACGGGCCCCTTCCCTTTCTTAATATAGGCGTATTGGAGCCCGTTAGCCTGGGTGATTTCAATTGGGTGCTTAGACAATTTATCATGTATCATTTTGTTCTTTTGATGCAAAGAACCGAGCTTTTTAGCTCCCAATCGTTCGAATATGTAATCCTGAACCTTTTTAGTTCAATTAATTGATTTGTTTAAGATAAGCCCTTGGTGTCATACCCATTTCACGCTTGAATATGGTATTAAAAGAAGATTTTGAATTAAATCCGCATTCAAATGCCAGTCCTAAAATTGTAAGGTGTGCATTTTCAGGATCAACTACTTTCCGTTTGAATGCTTCTACTCGGTAGTGATTAATAAATTCATTGAAGTTTTTGCCAAACTGATTATTAATTAACCAGGACAATTGATTGGAATGGATGTCTACCTGATCAGCCAGGGATTTCAATGTTAAGGTACTATCGTAATAGGGGGTCTTCTGTTCGAAGAATTTCAATAACTTCCTTTTGTTTTCTTCAATCCAGCCATCATCAGGCATATTTTTCACCTCTTTTGGCAAGATTCTTTTTATCCCCTGTACTTGCAACAGCTTCTGTTTAAATGCTCTTAAATCCGTGTTCTGTTCAATATTTTTTATCAGAGGGTCACTTATCAGGAAAAGCAATAAAGGCAGTTTTATTTCAAACGCCCGCTTAAGCCATTTTACAGCTTCTACATCATGGCCATTTACTGCATTGATTAAAAATAGGAAAGCTAACGTCCTCTCGATACTCGTTTTTTCCAATTCCTCTTCCAAATACTGGATATGAAGCTGTTTTTGTGTCTCATTTCCTTTGAAAGAATAGGCTAAAGCCAAAGTGCCGTGCAAAGTTGATTTGTCTAATTTATCAATTGTCTTTTGTTCAAAAAGAGTAATTACTTCTTCCACCTGTCCTTTTAACAGCATCGCACAAGCCTTAATAAATAGAGCTGGCACCATCATAGGCTCCTTTTCAAGAGCCCGATTACCAAAATGGATGCTATTGTCATAATCTTCATGGAGATAATGAATCCAGGATTTGATGAATAATTTATTAGCGGAATAAGGGTCTAGCCTAAGAGCGATGTTGATATGCTTTTTTGCCAGGCTGCTCTTACCTATCAGCATATAGATTAATGCTGTAATGCTATGAGCATCTGCATAACTGGGGTTTAATTCAATCGCTTTATTTAGTTGTTCAAACGAGCTTTGTAAATCCCAATTTTGCCAAAAGTACTTGCCTCCTAAAGCAAAATATAGTTCAGGGCTTTCATAGTTAAGAGCCTTAGCCTGTTGTGCAAAGTGCTGAGCTTTATTCAAAGCTTCTTCCGATATGATATAGCCTGTTCCCCCTAAATAAGCATAACAATTAGAAAGTCCAACATAGGCTTCCGCTAAATATTGATCTAAAGAGATGGCTTGCTCATAGTGGCGAATTGCCTTTTTAACATCCTCGAAATTCCATTTTAAATAATAGTGATTGCCCTTTAAGTAATACTGATAAGCTTCAATATTATTGACCTCTGCAATATCTTTTTCATGCTCTAAATCAAAATGCCAAAAGTGCTCTCTCAGCTTTTCAGCAACCTCATTACTCAGTTGATCCAATATAATAAAGACATCCTTGATATTTTTTTCCCAGCGCTTCCACCAAATCACTTCTTCTAAATCTGAATTAATTGTAATCAACTGTGCAGAAATGGTCAATTGATCCCCTGCAATCTGCACTGCGCCTTTCACAATAGCAATAACATTAAGAGAACGGCCAATTTCTATCATAGACGCCTCACTATTTTTCAACTGAAAAACAGATGCTCTGGCAGTTACTCTTAAGCCATCAATCAATGATAACTTGTTGATCACACCTTCTGTCAGGCCATCACTAAAATACCCCAGTTCCTCTCCTCTATCAAGGTTTCTAAATGGTAAAATGGCTATATGTATCGGTGACTTCATTGATTATTTCTATAATCCTCTGTTATTGTTATGACAAAGATAGGGTGAAACCTCATCTAGGCAAATGAGTATCAAAACAAAATCAACACAAAAAATTTCAAAAAAAATAAAACAAAAACATATATTTAGGGCACTAAAACCATGAAGCGATTTAATGAAGCAATTACTATACTCCTTATTCGGCTATCGTTTTATCTATTTGGGGATGTCCAGTAGAAATCCTGGCAGAATTAAAATAGGGATTGCCAGAAATGTGAGGTCACGCTGGAAAACGATAGACCGAAATATGAAGGGAAAGCAATTTCCTTTTTTTGCACTCCCCTGCTTTGGTGCTATTTGGTTTGAAGGTCATTTGCACCGAGTAATGGGTAGATTTAATCGCCCGGTAAAAGGAGATGGCGGCAGTGAGTTTTTTTCTTATCTCAATCCGTTCAGCTGGATTGGATGGTCTTATGTCTTTTTATGCATTATCTGGGCTTTTTTAATTAGTCACTTATTGATCTATTTTGCCCTTTCGGGAATTTGGTGCTGGGCTACAGATGCAGATTTTATTGCCTTTCAAAAGGATGTATTGCAGCTACTGTTTTTTTAGGATTTGTAAGGTACAAATGCTGCCTATAACTCGACCAAAACCTGCCTGTTACGCGCAGACAGGCTTATGAGAAAAATTAGGGGATTACTTCAAAGTCTTTTAAGTGCCAAGACAAATTAAATCACATATTATCTTGAGCCAATTTTCATCCTATACAGCGTTGAAAATCCTCGTCGAAGCACCACTTCGCCTTCGTTTTTCGCCTTGCCTAGAATGAATATTCTTCTCAATATAATGGTAACACGATTTTGTCTTAGCACTTACTCATTATTCCATATTTAACAAAGTACTAAAAAGGCAGATAAAGACTTCGGATGAAATCGCCTATTATGTTATCGTACAACTTCATCCGAAGCCGAAATACTACCCTGTCATTTTCGGTATAATCTTTAATACTATACCCACTTTCTAATAGTATATCGACCATTTTTCTTTAGCCACTAAAGTGGTGGGACTGTATTATCTGCTAATTACACAGATGACACGAATGCCAGGCCAAGTGAGAACAATTCGAGCAATTACTCAGTCAGGCGTAGCCTGCTTCGTGAAAAAAGTTGTGGATAAAAACAATAGTTCGCGCAAGCAACCCCCTGTTCGCCGCGGAATGTTACCACCTATTATACCAAATTCTTCCTACTTGTGATGGCCTTTCCCAACCATATAAGTAGCAGGCTCAATCCAAATAAAGGAAATAAGACTGCCAGAAAACCTATTAAAATAAGTACTCCTTTACCGACCTTAAATTGAGAAGGCACCTTTGGTACTCCCCAGGCCTGAAGAGGTTTTCGCAACCAATACGATACTATTGCCGAAGCACTCATAATGGTTAGAGCTATTGCGAATAAAAACATCAGCCACCAATTCCATTGTCCTAACTGGCCCTGGTGGAATGCCATCACCCACATACGCCCACGCATCAATATACCTACATCACTCCAATGATGTTCCTTTACTAAATTGCCAGAATATTGGTCAAAATGGAGCATTTTCTGCTGGCTCAAAGGAAAAGTACTGTTAGAAACACTGAATGTGCTACTTTCATTTTTGGGCAGGCCTATTGTTACTACTCCATCAAGCTTTTGTGATTGAGCTTTCTGTACCATTTCATCCAGAGACAGAGGTGCACCTTTAACTTGTGAAGACAAGCCAATACCCATCCAGCTAGCCGGATAACCTGTATTTGTCCACTTCTGTATGGTTTTGAAATTACTGCCAAAAACATCGGTCCATGGAAGACCACCTGCTAAAGTAAGTAGCAAGAGCAGTGATGTCCAGAAGCCTGTCACAGCGTGTAAGTCTCTGAAGAATATTTGTTTCCCCATTTTTCTCCGAATAGTGAAAACGCCCCCTAGTTTTCCATTCTTTAAAGGGAACCAGATATATAAACCGGTTAATAGGAGTACAACGGCCCAACATGCAATCAACTCAACAAATTTTGTCCCCACTTTTCCTCCCAACAATTCACCATGTAATTTCCGCACAGAATACATCCAGGTATCTTTGGGGCTAAACTTGCCCGCTACCTCTCCTGTATAAGGGTTTACATAGATAGATTGTTTATGGCTGAATTTTCCAGAAACGAACTCTGTACTTTGATTAGACTGCTCAGAAAGGACCATTTCATTAAGAGGTTTCTCCATAGCCCGACTAGCAATTTCCAACTGTGCCTGATAGGGTAATAATTGCTCATTCGAGCTATTATGAATGCTTTGAATATTAGCAATATAAGGCGCTTCAACCTCCCCTTTAAATAAGTAGATTGCACCTGTAACAGATAGGACCAACACGAAAGGGACAGATACTATTCCACCTATAAAATGCCACTTCCAAAGCCATTGGTTTAGCTTTTTATTTTTCATCTAATTTTGGTTTGAAGCAAGTATTCTAAAATTGCCAGGTAAGACTATCTCAAAAGTAAAATTTGATTAATGTCTGCCTGTAGTTATTTGGTTTCCCACAGATTCCGCAGATTCCCACAGACCTGTCTGCCCGCAAGGAGGCCGAGCAGACAGGTAGTAATTAGGCTTTCAGTCCAGCAAAATCCGCGAAATTCTGTGAGATCAGCGAGAAACTAACTTTTGAGACAACCTCACCAATAAGATATCTTACAATTGAAGTTTACTGCTCTCCTTTTTGAAAATTATATGCAAGGCCGATATTGATAGCTCTTGGCTCTCCTACACTATAGCTATCGCCCCAACGTGAACGGCGTGCTACGGTCGCATATAACTCATTTGAAAGATTCATTAGGTTGGCCCATACTTCAATACCTTTAAATTCATAGCCCATCCTAAAATTGAAGATATCATAGCCTTTATAGCTTGCGCTATTAGCATTATCCATGTAGTAACCATCGATATGCTGCCATTCTAGAGAGGCTCTAAACTTTGGCAGAAAGGAAGGTTTGTAACTTATTTCTGAATTGGCAATCCAGGAAGGAGCCTGTCCCATTTCATTTTCTGAATAATCTGCTCCATCTTCTACATAATCGACAAATTTATGGCTTGCATTCGTACCGCTCACTCGTAAACTAAGATCGTTTGTAATAGACCAATTCAGTCCGTACTCGACACCTCTGTGCTCGGTTTTTCCTGCATTGCGGTTTTCTCTCGTTCCATCATCCAGCCGAACAGAAATGATCTCATTGGTTCCATCCAGTTGATAAAAACTATAATCAAAACTGAGTTTTTTGTTTAGTTGGACCCACCCCCCAATTTCATAGTTATCAAACTGAGCTGGCTTTAAAGATGGAATTTTGACACCTCTATACAACTCGCTGACCTGGGGAGGTAAAAAACCCTGGCTATAGTTAACAAATAAGCCATTCCCCTTCCCAAGGTCATAAGTCATACCCACTTTAGGCGTAATAGCAGAAAAATCATCTACATCATCCGGAGCTCCTGAAAAAGCATTTTCGTCCAGATTGTTCTTAAAATCAAAATTCAATTTATCATAGCGTAGTGCAGCAGTAAACTGAAGTTTTTCAGTCAATTTAATGTCTAGATTAGCATAAGCCCCCAGGTTTACCAGGTCAACTTTGTAATCGGTAAGAACGCTATCTATTTTAGTAAAATCAGTGTAGATATTTTCATCATTTTTGACAATAGAAATATAATTAGCCTCAAAAGTATTAGGGCTGTTATCCAAGCTGGTACCCAGGGTAATAGAAGCTCCCTTCAATAAATTGAAATTTTGTTTGTGTTGTGCTATAAATCCATAACTGTAAACGCTATTGTCATTAATCTCACCGTGAGCAAGATTCGGGTCACCTTCAGGATTGCCCCAGGGAGAATAATCATCACGTACTCTGTATGAAGGGTTTTGACGTATAGAATTGTCTCGGGCGAATAAGGCTATTGTTGTTTTATTGCCATTGTTCCAATATCTATTGTAAGTCAACTTTGCTCGAAATGCATCCACTTCTCGATTGGTGAATGTTTGCTGGCTACTATAGTTTTCACTATAAAAGAAAGCGCTATCCAGGCTACCCGTCATATCTGCATAATAATCTATATAGGTGGCATCAAAAGTGAGGCTGTTATTATCATCAATCAAATAATCTGCCCTGAAAGTTAAAGCAAGTTTGTCAAAGTCGCTATGCTCGCGAAACCCATCTCTCCTTTCCGCATAATAAGCAGATAAGCCAATGCCAATTTTACCGAAAGTACTGGAGGCATTTAAATCAATGCGGCGATAGCCATTATTATTAGCCTGTAAAGCAACTCTACCTGTAGGAATAGCTGCTGGCCTCAAAGTAATAAAATTGATAGCACCTCCAATTGCTTCACTTCCGTATAAAGAAGAAGAAGGCCCGCGAATAACTTCAATCCGCCTTAGTGCAGCCATATTCATTTCCAATAAAGCATTATGGTTAAATATGCCTGTTGGGCGAATAGGCAGGCCATCTTCCAAGTACAAAAAGAGTCCTTTATAATTAATAGGCTGACGAATAGCCATTGTATGTTGTTCATTACCAAGATCAACCATGTATACCCCAGTGACCTTATTGAGTACCTCATCCAGTCGGGTAGGCTTAGTATCCTCCAATAGTTGAGGAGAGATGGTAGAAATAGAAACAGGAGCTTCTGTCCTGTTTTTACTGTCTCGATTGGCTGATACAATTACCTGATTGATTAAAGTTGGCGAAGCTGTCAAAGGAATAATACCTGATAAATCTTCAGCGGAGATTTCCAGTGTTTCATAACCTATATAAGATATCCAAAAATTGCCAGGTTTTTCCTCTAATTCAAATTCAAACTGGCCATTATAGTTTGTAATCGCGATCCCTTCGTCAGGTGTGGATATTGTTGCCCCACTTAGAGGCTCTTTTGTATTTTGATCAATAAGCGTTCCTGAAAATTGAAATTGTGCCTGGATGCTTATGCTATATAAAAGACATGTAAATACCGTGAGGATATTTATAAACTTCATGATTTTTAGTTTAAAGTGTAAGAGGGTATACTCCAGTTGGGTCACACCCTAAAGGAGGAAAGGAATTAGTCAATAATATTGATTTGACAATTCGAAAACTGGAACGATTTATGCCTGTATGAATCCCCCTCAGCCCTGCGGACAGCTCCCCCAGGGGAGCACAGCAACTATCCTTTGAACACTTGAGCCAAAGTTTCAGTGTCAACCTAAAGGATCAGCTAAAAACTGTAGAGGAGTATATATTAGTGCAGCAAAAAAGACCATCAAATGTCATAGTTTAATGCTTTACTAAAATAAATTCAAATCATCCCCAGTTGGAATGTACTCAGCATATTGTTTCCTTAGAATAATTTAGACCGTTCGTGGAATACGAACTACAGAAGGTAAGGGTTAGACACAGGGTGGACGAAATACTTCACCTAAATAGGCGAACGAGTAATTTTCTCCATGGAAAAGAATCGGATTACTCTTTTTCACATTTTGTAATTGAAATGTGGGATATATCCTGTTTATAGGTAAATAAACGGTACCATTTCTTTCTTCTTGTGAAGGCTGAGGTACGTTTTCTTTCTGTTCGTGATTGCTGATGATGGATGTTTCAAGATAACATTGACCACTACACATCAATAGAGGCTCATCAATATTGATACAAAGGTTGGCAGCAATATAATCCTGATTCCAATAAAAATTAGCGTAGCTTATCCAGTCTTTGAATACCAGCAAAGAAATCAGAAATAGGAATGATATGGCAAAGCACCTTTTCACCCCGCAAACTTAATATATTTTCTTTCTACAAAGAATTACTTCAATTTTTTATTTCAGATAATGTAGTGGTGCAATCAAAAAGATGCATCATAAAAAAGAATGAACTATTCAATGAACTGATCACAGCGTATATGCATTCCTACAACATCTACCATTTACACCCTATCTTACGAAGATATATAGACTGTATCTGGGTAGATCAATTCTTTGATCAAGCTGCTAATAAAAACAAACCACATCTCATCATTCCTGACAAGACAGTAGAAGTAATTTTCACACAGGATACCGTACATCGTGAGTTAAAATCTGGTGGAGATATACAGAAAAACAAAACCCACTTGTCTGGCTTAAAAACAAAACCTCAAAAAATACGACTCAATAGTAGCCCTATTATCTGTATTCGGTTTAAGGCTCATGGACTATATACTTTTACCAAAGTAAAAGCATCAGAAGTTGTTGATAGAGCAATTGCTCCTTTAGATATATTTGGAAAATCATTCGAGCAATTTGAAGAGCAACTGTTTGAGGCCAACAACATAACAGAACAGATTGCTTTAGTAGAACACTACTTTTTCGAGAAACTGAAAGAATTTGATTTTCGGCAGGATTATTCATTTGAGGCCATTCTCCACAAACTAGAACTTTCGAAAGGTATCCGAAGTATACAATCATTAGCTGAAGAATTTAATGTTTCCATTAAAACTATTGAAAGAAAATTTTCCCATCACCTGGGAGTATCTCCTAAAAAATATAGCCGCATCCTCCGACTATTTCATGCCTTACAAACTCAAAGTTTTAAACCCGATTCTAAATTAGTAGAGATTGCCTATGAATGTGGTTTCTATGACCAAATGCATTTTATCAAAGAGGTAAAACACTTCACAGGTATGCCTCCTACTGATTACCTACAAAGTGATCGCGTTTTTCAGCAGCCTATCTTCACTTCCCTTGCCAATTAAGTAAGAGAGTAAATCTAATTTATCTTTTTATGGTGGCATCTTTTCACCCAGATCTTCGTTGCGTGCTCGTGTTAATAACTATGGCTATTGCACTCCGCCGCGCCTTAATCTGAGCAAAAATCTGCTCGACCAAAAAAGCAACCTAAATATGCTCTCTTACTTAATCATCTTTAAGCGATTTTTTGTCGATAAAAATAAACCATTGGCCTCCTCTTTTCCCTTCTTCTGATGAGGTGTCGATTTTTTACTATCCCTGCCCTGTTCCTGCCTTTAACTTTGAGGCATTATTTCACAAAAAAAATTCAATTTGAAAATCTTTTGGATCACCCTGACATGGATTGTTTTGACCATACCTCTTATGGCACAAAACAACTCACCATCTATTTCCATCTCCTATTTTGGGGAAACTATTACACATCCCGGATTTAAACTGGGATTAGCCTTTCCGGTTAAAAGCTGGACCAAGGCTGGAAAAGAAATTGACAAAGCCATTTATTTCGGCGCCTCTACTGGCTTGTTTTACCACCGACGCTATCAGACAGCTGTATTTGCAAGTCCGGAATTGAGTCTAAAGCGAAAGAACGCCAAAGGAAAAACCTTTGCTACAGGCGTAGGACTGGGCTATTTACGAACATTCATCCCTAATACCTACGAAATAAACGCAAATGGGGATGTGCAAAAAACGATTGCAGGGCATGACTATTTGCTTTCCAGCATTTTTGTGTCTTTTGGTAAATCTGTTAAATCTCATAGAGGGCGTTCTATTGAGTATTTCCTGAAACCTCAATTCCTATACGCCACCCCCAATTTTCCTAATGGTGTAGGATACTTCGCACTTGAAATAGGAATAAATATTTAAGAACCCTCACAGAATCAAAAATCATGCGGTACATAAAAATCCATTTAGCTATCATTTTTGGGATAGCACTAAGTGTCTGGTCTTGCGAACAATTCGAATTGGAAACAGACAGCGATACCTTTTTCCACGTACAAATAGAAGGTACAGAACTTCCCGTTTGGGTAAAGGGGAATACAAGTTCTAAAAAGTTCATCGTATACATTAATGGTGGACCAGGCCTGACTAGCATTGATATTGCAAGAGCAGATATGTTTGACTGGTCTTCTGGCCTGGAAGAAAATTTTGCGTTGGTGTATTATGACCAGCGAGCTTGTGGTAATGCACAGGGCAATATTGATGAAAACACCCTTTCTATTGCCCAATATGTAGAGGATTTAGACGCCATCATTAAAGTACTACAATCAGAATATGATGATCCTGATATTTTCCTGATGGGGCATAGTTTTGGAGGCTTTATAGGTGCCAATTATTTACTCACTGAAGATTTTCAGAACAATATCAAAGCCTGGATATCAATAGATGGTGCTTACAACTTTGATTTTGACTTAAGCTGGCAATACCGCAGAACCTTCCTGATCAATATTGCCAATGAGGAAATATTAAAAGGGGAAGATGTGGAGCATTGGAACACTGCACTAGAGTGGGCAAATGATAATCCTGTGATTACTACTCGTGAACAGAAAAACGAATGGAGAGGCTTCGTAGGATTTCCTGGCGAGCGCATCATCCCTGAGGAACTGGGAGAATTATCACTGAAGCAGTATTTAAGCATAGGCTTTGGATCATCCTATAATCCAATCCCTGCTTATCTGTCCTCTAATCTGAATATCGTAAATGACAAGCTCAACGAGGACGCTGAAGGAATCAATCTAATTAATGAAGTTTCCTCTATCAAGCTTCCTTCTTTACTACTATGGGGAAGATACGATGATCTGATTGTACCAGAAGAAGGCCTGGATGTATTCACCAATTTTGGTACTCCTGACGAGCATAAGCAATATGTGTTGCTCCCCAACTCCAGTCATGAACCCTATATCAGTGATCCTGATGGATTTAAGGGAGCAATCATTGACTTTGTGCAACAATATTAATCCAATAACAGGATTTAGGCTTTCCATTTCGAAAATCAATTTTTCGTAAATTAGAGGGTAATTCAAAGATAAACCCATCAATCATGAATGCCCCAAATACCCCAACATGGGATCGCCTGTCCAGATCATCTAAATCGGCTTTTGGCTGGGCGATGACTAGTGCCCGCAAGAGTAATCAGGAACAACAACAAGTACAATACTCTAAATCCTCTGGGAGTAGCATGCCTGTTGTTGATTCACTTGATATCCTTGCGGGTATTATTTTATCTCACGGCAATACGAGTGAACCCATCGTCCTATCTAATTATCTGGGTTTAAATCCTAACTCCCTATTCAAGCAGCTTGACAAAAAAAATAAGTTAACACCGAAAAACGCGAGCAAAGCTATAGAAGAGAAATTAGGCCACTTTCCGGATATGACTTCCGATGCACAGGAGCTGGTACAGCATGCATTTGAACTGGATGAAAAATACCACACCTCAAAAGACCCTGTTGTAGAGCTCCGTTACCTATTTGGCGGGCTATTATTAACAATCAATGATGCCAGTACCTTACTCAAATCACGCTGGCAGGGAGGCACAATTGCCATCAATGCATTACTCAAAACTTACCCCCGCTACCTTGAGAGTGGTAGGCAATTTTCCAATTATCGCAGTTTTTTGGAAACATTTCATCCACTGGCTATCACATCTTTTGATTCAGATACCGCCGATTCCGATGAAGATCTGGTAGGAATTGGGCAGGAAGTAAATGCTTTTGCTTATCTAATGGCTTCTACCAGCCTGAGGCCCCCTTTAGCAATTGGGCTGTTTGGTAACTGGGGATCCGGAAAGTCCTTCTTCATGAGAAGCCTGCAAAAGCGAATTGACAAGATTACAGTTGATGCACGTAATTCCAATCAAGCACAAAAAGATGTTGACATATACAAGCATGTTGTACAAATAGAGTTTAATGCCTGGCATTATGTAGAAAGTGATCTATGGGCAAGCATGGTAGACCATATCTTCCGCAACCTGAGAATGCATGGCACGGAACAAGCAGACATTTTAAAAGAACGACAGGATGAGTTAATTGATCAATTGCACAATGTAAAACTGGAAAAAGATGTAGCGGCGCGGCGTAAAAAAGTATTGGAAGAACAACTGAAAAACAAGCGCGAAGATTTAGACACCCTATCAAGTGGGCGCGAAGAAAAATTGGCAAAACTTAAAGAGCTACAGGAAGAAGATATTCTTAAAGCGATTAAATTAAGTGAGGAGGATAAAAAGAATTATCGTGCCATTCTCGACAGATTAGGACTGACAACTGCTGGTGATTCTGCCGCAGATTTTATAGCAGCTCTAGATGAGTTGAAGGAAACATGGAAAAGAGGAGATGCACTCACAAGAGCACAGGCACGATCCCCCTGGCAGTTTACTATTGCTCTGATATTTATCCTTATCTGTACACCGATTATTGGTTATTTATTAAAAGAGTTGCTCGGGAAAATGGACTGGATAAATGCAGACACCTCTATAATGCAGTTCTTTTCTACTCTTAGTGCCTTCCTTGTTATGATCACCGGCTATATCCGCTATGCCAATAATTGGGTTTTAGATAAAATAAAAAAGGCCGAGGTAACCAGAAAATCTCTTTTAGAAAGATATGAAACTCAAAAAAGCGCATACGAAGCAAGTATTTTGACTGCAGAAAAAGAGTTGGCGAAAGCAGAAGTGGAGCTGGAAATTGCAAAAAAAGAAGAGCAGCAATTACAGGATAGAATCCGAACTATAGAATACCAACTTGAAAGTGTACCTACACAATTGCTGCGCGGCTTTGTAGATGAACGCTCGCAAAGTAAAGACTACAGAGATCGCCTGGGGTTAATGGCACTGGTACGTAGAGATTTTGAACACCTCTCTAATCTCATCGAAATTCAGAACAAAGAACTGAAAAAAAACCCTCAAGCTGATAATAAGCAAATCATCAACCGTATTGTCCTCTATATTGATGACCTGGACCGCTGCCCTACCAATAAAGTAGTGGAAGTGTTACAAGCCGTGCACTTATTATTAGCATTCCCTTTATTTGTAGTAATGGTAGCTGTAGACTCCCGGTGGCTATCCACTTCTCTGCAAAATCATTATAAGGAATTATTAAGTCTAAATGATGGTTCTTCTCCCCTCAATCATTTCCACCAGGCTTCCCCTCACGATTATCTGGAAAAAATCTTTCAGATTCCTTTCTGGCTTAATCCGCTAGTAGAGGAAGCCCGTATGCGAATTGTTCGGGGGCTTTTAAAAGATAGTATTGTAGCACCTCAAGGCAAAGAACTTGGCAGTAATATCTTTCCTCTTCTACCAACTGGCAACACCTCCACTACTAATAGGAATCGAGATCATCGCTCTATATCCCAAAACCTGGAGACTAATTTTACCCCCCAAAGCCTCGACATCAAGACGGAAGAATACCAATTCATACATGAGCTGCAAAGCTTGCTGGGAGAATCGCCACGCTCTGTTAAACGCTTTGTAAACGTATATCGCCTGATAAAATCAATTGCTCTTACTTTTGAGCCGGATTTCATCAGTGAAGAAGACTTTGCACCTTACAAGCTTAATTTGTTTCTCCTTTGTATTGTCACAGGTTTACCAGCGCTTTCCCGCAAGTTTTATGCCTGCCTTCAGGATGCATTTGACAAACAGGGGGATGGTGAAAACCCACCAATTAAGCAAGTTTCACATTTACTAAACATATTGGAGGATTATGGCAATAATACCACCAATATCAATACCACTTCTTTTACCGATGAGTACCTCAGGCTCGCCAACTGGCTAAAACAATACAATGATGGAAAATGGGAGGGCATGCCCCTTGAGCAATTCCGCCCCTGGGCCAGGCAGGTAGCTCGTTTTTCTTATCAGGTAGAGATTTTTAGGTGAGTTATAATCAATTGAACCTGGGAGGCAGCTTGAAGCTGCCTCCCAGGATAACAACCTCTCTTTAGAAAGTGGTTTATTGACAAATTACAACGATGATAATCTATGCTATACTAATGGGACCTTCAACACTGATATCTCGGAAATACTCTGAGTCGATCTAGGAGCTCATTGTTTTTGCAATTCCCTATAAGAAGTTAAATAGACATTCACATCCTTAATCCTATCTCCAATGTAGTATTTCAATTTAGGATAATAAGCTTTCTCTCGGGCCTGTAATAATAGTTCAAGCATTTCTGAGTATATAGCATGATCTAACATATTATTATGTCTATAATGTTTCCATAAATTATCCGCTTTCATATAGTAAAAAACGGAACTATATCTAGATTCTGGATACAATGAAATAAAGTTAGTAGCTAACTCTATGTGTTCTTTCGCTAGTAATCCTGGAATTAAAAGAGAAGCACCTCTAGTAATACCTATCAAATATTCTCCTCCATAAGTGGAATTATTTTCTAGAATCCAATCTATTGGTTTTCTTTCTGAAGGTGAGATATAGTATTCAACTATAAACTTCTTCTCAACAACTATTTTTTGAGTATTCCTTTTTGATCTATTAGGAATATATTCTAGCCTTAACAAATGGGCTCCCTCTTCTAAGCTACGAAGAGGAAAATGATATTCTATTGTTTCAGTATATCCCTTTCCATACTCCATTTGACTAATGTTGAAACCCTGGCTCATAATCCTATTATTAATCCATAGATCCGTTCCTTCTTTTTTAATTGAAACCTTCATCACATCAAATGGTGAATATGCTTTCAAAGCCTTTCTACCTATATTCTTGAATGTCACCTTAACAATAACAGGCTCAACAATACTAATTGTATCCTGCTCAAATTCGAAATCAAAATAGATTGACTTAATGCTTTTTTGAGCGGGAAGAGTATGAAAGACCATCATACTAATTATAGCCATTATTAAGAATCTCATATTTAAACTTTTTATTCAAGTCTATAAAAAGCAAAACAAAGTGGTGTTATAGTGGTTCCAATCCTGCTAGCATTTCATTGATATAAGAGCAGTTTGGGTCTTCATGAGAAAATGATGAGCATAAGCCATCTGCGGAAATATTCCGCGACGAACAAGATTAGCTCGAACCTGGTAGGCAACTTCAAGCTGCCTCCCAGCTTTAGAAAATATTAGCCCTTTGACAAACTCCTTCCCTATTAAGATAAATGCTATTTCTCAAGTATACCCTCTAATTCACTAACTTGGGGACGATTTAACCAGGAAGTCATAATGAGCCTTAACCAAATAATCTTTGTTGTTTTTTGTTTCTTGAGTATCCCTACTTTATCATCTCAAGGCTATATCGATAGTTTGGAAGCTCAGCTTGCAATCAGCAAGGAATCTGCTAAGGCAAGTATACTAAACCAATTGTCTACAGCACATAGTAAAGATGCTTCTGATAAAGCGGTGCAGTATGCAAATCGTGCATTAAGCCTGTCGCAAAAACATCAGGACAGGAAAAATGAAGCATTGGCCTTGCAGAATTTATGCCTGGGTTATTTGTACAACGATATCTATGATAAGGCATTGGAAAACGGCCTGGCTGCTCTGGAAATTTTTGAAGCCTTGGGGGATCCAAGAGACAAGGCATATATACTTAGCACTTTGGGTTGGTTGTATTACGACATTCAAAATGCAGATCTCGCGCTCAACTATCACCAAAAAGTATTAGAGATTTATCAAAGCTTAGAGGATGCTGATAATATTGCGATGTCTTATAATAGCCTGGGGCTTATTTATTCTATGAAAAAAGAATATGAGAAGGCTTTATCCTATTATCTCCTATCGCTGGAAATTGCTGAAAAAGGAGAGGATAAAAGCAGGCTTGCTGCAATTCATAATAATCTCGGCATGACCTATGCTGCTTTAAAGAGTTATCAGCTAGCACAAAAACACCTGCAAAATGCACTTCAGCTGATGGAAGAAACGGCTTCTATACTAGGGATCGCGGAGGTATGGAATCAATTGGGAGCCACTTATACCGGTATGGAGTTATTTGACAAGGCAGAAGAATGCCTGCTTAAAGCCCAAACCTATATCGAACAATCTACTTCCAAGACAGCACTGGAAAAACTGGTGGACAACTACGAGTTTTCTGCAAATCTATTTTCTGCAAAAGAAGAGTATCAGAAAGCATTCATAGCGTATAAAGAATATTCTTCTTTAAGAAATTCCATCTTTTCTGAAGATCAGAAAAGCAGGCTTTCTGAGATGAGATTGCTGTATGAAACAGAAAAAAAAGAAAGTGAAATCCAACTATTGGAAAGTCAGAAAAATATTGATCGATTAGTAAGAAATAGTTCCGTTGCAGGCTTTATTCTTTTCATCATCATAGGATATTTGATCTATAATAGTTTAAGAAGCAAACACCAGCAGGCAAAACAGGCTAAAGACAGGCTGGAAGACCAGCTAAATTTCAAGAGTAAAGAGTTGACCACTTTTGCTCTACACATCGCTCAACGCAATGAGATACTCAATAAGATGGTAGATTCTCTTACCCAAATTCAAAAAAATGCGGATGCCGATACTTCCAAAAATCTACGTACGCTCATCGGCGAAATTCATCAAAGCCAACAGGTCAATCAACACATAGAAGACTTTCATATCAATGTTGAAAAAACGTACGAGAATTTCTTCTACCACCTGAACCAGTCATTCCCTGGTTTGACCCAAAATGAAAAAAGACTCTCTGCTCAAGTGCGTTTAAATCTTTCCAATAAGAATATTGCAGCCCTCAATAATATTTCTGTAAAATCTGTGGAAATGGCTCGCTATCGACTGCGCAAACGTTTTGAGTTGGACACAAAAGACAGCTTAACCGAGTTTCTAAAAAAATTCTAACCTCATTTTATTTGTCTAATCCCTTTCTCAGCAAAACCCTTATAAAATAAGGATTCTTCTACTCGTGTAGAGGTGATGTAGAGGTGTCGTAGATGCTAAATAGAGGTAAAATTGCACCTCTCAACTACCTACGGACACTAATTTTGACATCAACAGATATTATGTTTTTTTATTTCAAGGATTAGCGGCTTTGACAAAACTTTAAATCACCAACACATGTACTATTGTGATTTTATTCTACACGCAAACACCATAAAGTATACAAACCAGTTTGCCATCAGATTGCCCGATCCATATTAAACTCAAAATCACTAGTTTTATGAAGCAAATGACCGTTATAAAGCTATTAGCGCTGCTTTTTACCTTGTCTGCTACGACTTCTGTCTGGGGACAAAAAATTAGCGGCACTGTCACCGACCAGGAGGGGCTTCCTCTTATCGGTGTTAACGTTATTGCAGAAAATTCTTCAACCGGCACCATTACGGACCACAATGGTGCTTACCTCATTCAGGTGCCTGAAGGTACTAAAAATCTGGTATTTTCTTATATCGGATTTATTGAGCAAACAGTAGCGATTAATAATCAAAGTTTCCTTAATGTCAGCCTACAAGCAGATGTTGCTATTTTAGATGAAGTAGTCATCGTGGGATATGGCAAGCAAAAGAAAAGCGATATTACAGGAGCAGTCTCCACAGTTAATGTTGCAGATATACAAAAGATACCAACTGCAGATGTAGCGACTGCCCTTCAGGGGCAAGCTGCCGGTGTGAACATTACAGCAGCGACAGGAGCTCCGGGCGGAGATCCCGTTATCCGAATTCGTGGTTTGGGTACTATTGGCGATAATGACCCTCTTTACGTTATTGATGGTATACCTGGCGATTTATCTTATATCAATCCTTCTGACATTGAAAGTATAAACGTACTTAGAGATGCCTCTGCGGCTACTATTTATGGTGCTCGTGCTTCCAATGGGGTAGTTATCATTACGACCAAGCGAGGAGCTACCGGTACACCACGCGTCACATTAAACGCTTATGCAGCTACACATAGCCTGACCAATAACATTGAAATGGCTAATAAAGCACAGTATAATCAAATTATGAGGGAAGCCAGAGAAAATGGTGGTGAAGACCCACTGGCTTATACACTCGATGACAATCAATATGCAGACTCAGATTGGGCAGAAGCTTATCTGGAAGATGCCCTAGAGCAGAAATACGATCTAGGCATTTCTGGCGGTACCGATGAAATGAAATATCACTTTTCCGCAGGGTATTTTAAAAACTCAGGTACTGTCATTAATACAGATTTCGAACGATACAACGCACGCTTAAACCTTGATTTCAAATTGTTTGATGATCGGTTAAGCATCTCTCCAGGCATTGGCTATACCCGTGACAATTCAAAGAACATCTTTGAACCAACAGGTACTGAAAATGCAAGCTTCTCGCCCTTTATATATGCTTTTACAGCGATCCCTCATAAAGAAATACATGATCCAAATTCTGTCAATGGTTTCGCAACTCCAGATCCAATACTAGGTTCTGGCAATCCAGTAGGAGAACGTTCACTAGAAACAGATCAGAATGAAGATGATTACCTCCAGTTTAATATAGCTACAGAACTAAAACTATTTGCCGGACTCAGTTATCAATTGCAGTTTGGTTCTAATTCGGAAAACACCTACAATTTTTTCCATCTTCCTGCTTACAACTTCGGGCCTCAGGCTACTGTTGAAGATCCTTTCCTCTCAGAAGAAAGAGAAAGGCTCAATTCCTGGGCACTGAATAACATCCTGAATTATCAAAATACTTTCGGAGCTCACAACATTAGTTTAATGGCGGGTATTTCCCGTGAGAAAAGTGAATTCCGCACGGTAAAAGGTATCAACAGGAAATTGCCTTCAAGTGCATTGGCCGCTCTTAATGCAGGTATCGGCGATGAAGCATCCTCTGGATTCAATTTGACCAACACACTTCAATCTTATTTTGGCCGCTTAAACTATAATTTCGGCAACAAGTACTTTATCCAGGGGAGCTTACGTCGAGATGGTTCTTCTCGTTTTGCCGACGAAAACAAGTACGGTAACTTCTATTCCGTATCTTTAGGCTGGGCTCTTCACAACGAAAGCTTCTTTGATGTAGATTTTATTAGTGAATTCAAGCCTCGCTTCAGTTATGGTACTCTCGGCAATCAAACCATCGATGATCACCTCTTCCTGGCGCAAATTGCTTCCGGTGGTGCACAATTAAACTACCCTTTTGGTGAAGAAATGCGCCAGCAAATACTAGTAGGTGCCATCAGTACTACCCTTCCTACACCAGATATCAGATGGGAAGAAACAACTACCACCAATATCGGGGTAGACCTGGGCTTTATGGAAGATCGCTGGTTATTGTCTTTTGATTATTTCATTTCTGAAACCAAGGATATGCTGGTTAGCGTTCCGGTACCTGGCTCTTCAGGAATTACCGACTTCCCGCTCACCAATGGCGGTGAAATGGAAAACCAGGGATGGGAATTATCTACAACCTACCGCCAGAGAGAAGGAGACTTCAAATTTGATATCTCCGCTAACCTGGCAGCATCCAAAAACAAAATCACCCAACTGGGATTTGCAGATGAATCCTTTACCGAAGGTTATATTGAATTCTTCAACTTCCCTACTACCCGTACAGAAGTAGGAGGAGAAATAGGCCGTTTCTACCTCTTCCAGACAGATGGTATCTTCCAGGATCAGGCAGAGATTGATGCCCATGGTGTCCAGCCCAATGCAGCTCCTGGTGATCTAAAGTTTGTAGATACCAATAGTGATGGAGTACTAGATGATGACGATAAAGTATTTTTTGACAGTGGATTACCTAAACTAGAATTTGGATTCACATTTAATGCTTCTTATAAAAACTTTGACCTGACTGCATTCCTCCAAGGCACCCAAGGCAATAATATGTATAATGGCATGAAAATGTGGCTGTACCGTACTGATAGGATCGAAAATGTATCGGCAGACCTGGTTAATGCCTGGTCACCAAGCAATCCTAATAGCGACATTCCTAGAAATGTTTCTACTGATCCTAACAGCAACATCCGTTCGTCGGATTACTTCCTGGAAGATGGTTCGTACGTGCGCCTGAGAAATCTTCAGATTGGTTATACGCTACCTAGTGAAGTAGCCAGTAAAGCTTCTCTTTCGAGAGCAAGAATATATGTCAGTGCTTACAACTTACTGACATTTACAGACTACACTGGTTTTGATCCTGCCATTTCCAATAGTGGGTTATTTACCAGAGGCGTTGATAGAGGTTTCTATCCGCTGACCAAATCTTTTGTATTAGGCGTTAATCTTGGTTTTTAAAAAAGAGAGATAATGAAACGACCATGATATTTATTAATCATAAATAGTAAAAGAACATGATTAAAAAAATATTATGGGAAAGCGTAGCGGTTCCATGTGAGCAGATATTTTTCTGCACACTTAATAACCGCAGAAAAATTTCAAACACATGAAACGAATCAATCATATTTTAGTACTAACCCTTCTTCTGGGGGTAATTACTTCCTGCAGTGATGATTTCATCAATGTAGCCAATAAAGAGGCTTTAACGGAAGAGAGTTTCTGGCAAACAGAAGAACATGCCTTACAGGCACTCACAGCAGCCTATGCTGCACTACACAGCTCAAGTGGTAGCAAATGGGCATTCTTTGAAGAGTTGTATACCGCTATGAGTTACCGTGGAGACGATATCGTTAACAACACCAGTGAGATATATGGCCGTTCCTTATCCAATTTCACCAATACCACAGAAGAAAGTGCTCCATACAATGTGTGGTTAGCCAGCTATTCAGGTATTGGGCGTGCCAATCAAATCATTGAGCGTGTTCCTGCGATGGAAGGAGTTGAACAGGCATCAAGAGATGTGATTGTTAGCGAAGCTAAATTTTTAAGAGCTTTATATTATTTCTGGCTGGTAACTGCTTTTGAGAATGTTCCTTTAGTTACCAAGTTTGAAACCAATCCTGACAATCTATTCCCTTCTCAGGCTAATGCTTCGCAGGTATGGTCGCAAATTGAAACGGATCTTAGCGAAGCAGCAGCAAGCCTTCCTGAGGCACACGAAGCACAATGGGTAGGAAGAGCAACCAAAGGTGCCGCTCAGGCTTTGTTGGGCAAAGTTTACCTATTTCAGGAGAAATGGGCAGAAGCGGAAACTCAATTAGAGGGTGTAGTTACTAGCAATCAGTATACATTGCTGGATAATTATGCTGACAACTTCAACGGTAATGCAGAAAACGGTTCTGAAAGTATTTTTGAAATCCAGTTTTCCGGCGATCGTTCCAATGGAAATGACGAACGCCATCCTTTCAACTTTGAAGTTTCTCCATACACCTTTGGAGGATGGGAATTATTCTACCCTTCTGAATGGTTGGTAGACGAAATGAAGAAAGACCTGAATGAAGATGGAGAAATCAGTGAGAGGGTTTACGAAAGCATCTTCTTTGAGGATACGAACTCAGATATGTATAGCCTGGATGCAGGTACTGAAATTGCCTATGATGATGTGGCTGGTGAATTGAATCACCCTAAATACTTTAAGAAGTACTCTTATAATGTGGATGAAAACTTCTACGTTGGAACCAATATTTCATTGATACGTTATGCCGATGTCTTGCTTATGTATGCAGAAGCACTCAATGAAAATGGCAATACAGATCAGGCAATCATAGAAATAAACAAAGTAAGAGAAAGAGGCAAAGCTGCTCCGCTATCGGATATGAACCAGGAGGCATTGCGCCAGCAGATTAGACATCACGAACGGCCAGTAGAGCTATCGATGGAGTTTGGTATTCGCTGGTTTGATTTGTATCGCTGGCAACGAGGAAGTGTAGCTTCTGAGTCTATAAAAGAAACCTTGCAAGAACACAATACACCATTTGTAGAGAATTTTGAAGATAAGCATGTTGTATTTCCAATCCCTCTCCAGGAAATCAATATTAATCCTAATCTTAAGCAAAATTCTGGATGGTAGAATTTGGCTCTAAATGATGGTGGTTTTTAAAATCGCCATCATTTGCCAAAGAACATTACAGTAGAAGCATGTAGTCCAAGTAAAGAAGTGATTTAAACTCTAAAGATGTTATTGCGAGTATGAATTTTCATACATTACTTTTTGGGCGTCTAATTTAACCTTGGTTCTATTAGGCGCTTCTTTTTCTCATTCTGAAGTTGTTTATATGATTTGCTCAAGAACAACTAATTTGTTCATCAACCATTCATTATTACTTACCATCATTTATCTGGTATTTCTATTCTCCGCTTGCCAGCAAAATGACCCTCCATCTAGTCAACAGCCAGTCTCAATTGCAGATCAGGCATTATTCTCGCAGTTATCCTCTGAACATACAGGTATATCCTTTAGCAACGATATACCTGAGAGTAGCCATATGAATAGCATGATCTATGAGTATTTTTACAATGGAGGAGGCGTAGCAGTGGGAGACATAGATAATGATGGTTTAGCCGATATTTATTTTGTTTCCAATCTAAAAGAAAACAAGCTTTACAAAAACAAGGGCCATCTACAATTTGAAGACATTAGCAGACAAGCAGGAATACAAGGTAGCTTTGGCTGGTCGACAGGAGTAAGCATGGCAGATGTAAACGCAGATGGATGGCTTGATATCTATGTCTGTAAATCGGGAAAAGGAAAAGCCAGGGATAGAAAAAATGAACTGTTTATCAATAATAAAAATGGCACCTTCACAGAAGCTGCTGCTGCTTATGGGCTGGATTTTCCAGGCTATAGTACCCAAGCTTCTTTTTTCGATTATGACCGGGATGGAGATTTAGATGTGTTTCTCCTCAATCACAATACCACCCCAATCAACACCAACGATCCCGAAAAATTCAAATCAACGATAGATGAATTAGCCGGAGATAAACTCTATAGGAACGACGAAGGAAAATTTGTAGATGTAACTCAGCAGGCTGGTATCATTAATAACCCATTGGGGTTTGGCCTCGGTGTTTCTATTGGCGACTTAAACAATGATGGTTGGCCTGATATCTATGTAGGTAATGATTACATTGAACAGGATTATCTCTATATCAATCAAAAAGATGGCACTTTCTCTGAAACGCTAAAAACAGCAACTGGCCACACCTCCTATTTTTCCATGGGCACAGATATTGCCGACTTTAATAATGATGAATGGCCAGACATCATCTCTCTTGATATGGTAGCCGAAGATAATTATGGGATCAAAACCAGCATGAGTGGCATGAACCCAGCAGCTTTTTACCAGGCTGTAGATCAGGGATTCCACTATCAATATATGTTTAATGCCCTGCAACTTAATAATGGTAATAACTGCTTTAGTGAGATTGCCCATCTGGCAGGTATATCAAATACGGATTGGAGCTGGGCACCATTATTTGCTGATTTTGACAATGATGGCTGGAAAGATCTATTTATAAGCAACGGACTGAAAAGAGACTTTCGAAATAATGATTTTCGAAAGTACAAGTTAAAGCGGATGGAAGAAGCAAAAAAAAGTGGAGAGAAAATTGCTACAGTCCTTGAAGAACTCATTCAAACAAGCCCCCAAAGAAAAACAAAGAACTATTTCTTCAAGAACAATCAGGACTTCACTTTTTCTAAAAAAACAGAAGAATGGGGTATCCTTAAACCTTCTTTATCTAATGGCGCAGCTTATGCCGATCTCGACAATGATGGCGATCTCGATTTGATTATTAACAATATTGATGAGCATGCATCTATCCTAGAAAATCACAGCTCTAAAAATTATATCCAGTTTAACTTACGCGGCTCTCTCTACAACCAATTTGGTGTTGGTGCAAAAGTAAAAATTGAAACAAAAGAAGGTATTCAGACTATTGAGAATTATCCTGCTAGAGGTTATCAGTCTTCTGTATCTACCATTATTCATTTCGGCCTGGGAGATACAAAAGTAGTAGAAAAGGTAGAAGTGACCTGGCCTGATGGCAAACAGCAAACACTAAATACCATTGCTTCCAATCAACAGATTGAGTTATACTACAAAGATGCCATTGCACCTGTGTTAACAGCAAGTCTTCCTGCAACTGATGCGCTATTTAAGGACATTACGACCCGCACAGGCCTGGATTATCAACATTCCGAAAACGAATACGATGATTTTAAAAAGGAATCTTTACTGCCACATAAAATGTCTCAATTTGGCCCTGCGCTGGCAGTTGGAGATGTTAATGGAGATAAACTGGATGACTTTTTCATCGGTGGAGCAAAGGGTTATCCTGCAGAATTATTCTTTCAACAGCCTGATGGCTCTTTTTTACCATCAAAATATCCCTTATGGGAACAAGAAAAAGGATACGAAGATGTGGATGCCATCTTTTTTGATGCGGACAATGATGGTGACAAGGACTTGTATGTTGTAAGTGGAGGTAATGAATTTGAAATTAATAGCCCTTTACTACAGGATCGTATCTATCTAAATGATGGAAATAAACAATTTAGAAAAAACAATCAGCTTCTGCCTAATATGCTGGCCAGTGGAAGTTGTGTAAGGCATTTTGACTTTGATCAGGATGGAGATGAAGATTTATTTATTGGTGGACGCTTAACACCAGGAAAATATCCTTTCCCTGGCCGGAGCTACATCTTAAAAAACGATGGAGGGCTCTTCAAGGATATTACAGATGAAGTTGCACCCCAATTATCTAATATCGGCATGGTCACTGATGCGGTGTGGAGTGATTTCAATCAGGACAATTTTTTTGATCTGATTATAGTCGGAGAATGGATGCCCATTACTTTTTTCCAAAACAACAACGGCAAATTTTCCAAGGCGTCCCCTATCATTAACGAAAGTCATAATCCCCAAACAGGGTGGTGGTGGAGTATTACGGCAAAAGACCTTGATCAGGATGGAGACGATGATTACATCATTGGCAATCTCGGATTAAACTACAAATACAAAGCTACTGACAAGGAACCCTTTGAGGTTTTTTGTCATGATTTTGATGACAACGGGCAGTTGGATATCATTTTAGGTTATTATAATGGAGGAGATTTATACCCTTTAAGAGGGCGTGAATGCTCCTCCAATCAAATGCCATTTCTCAAAGAAAAATTTCCTACTTATCACGATTTTGGCAGTGCCAAGCTCGAACAAATTTACAGCCAGGAAAAATTGAATAAATCACTGCATTACAAGGCAACTACCTTTGCTTCTGTTCATTTGACAAATATGGGCAACGACCATTTCAAGATACATCCTCTACCCTATCTAGCCCAGTTCTCTTCTATTAATAGCATTATTATTGAAGATTTTAATCAGGATGGATATCAAGACCTTATTGCAGCGGGTAATTTATATCAATCTGAAGTAGAAACAGCTCGCAATGACGCTGGCATTGGAGTTTTCCTAAAAGGAAATCAAGACAGTCAATTCAGTGAAGTATTTGCTGCTACAAGTGGGTTGATGTTAAAAGGAGATGTAAAAGCGCTGGCCTCTATCAAACTAGGCAGCACTGGAAATTCAGGCATTTTAGTCGCAAAAAACAACGATTACCTTCAATTGATTGGTATCTATCCATTTGAAGGCAATCCACTTACTCAATAATTTGCAATGAGTTTCTTTGAAAATTTTGTTCGCCAGGCTTTTACCGCTTATTATTACAAATTGAGTAATTTATTACTGTTATGACAAAAAACGCTTCTTACATAGTAAAAAAAACACTATTTCTGTGCTTATCGATCATCATCCTATTTTTGGTTAATGCCTGCGATCAACAGGAAGAGACACAAAAGGAAGTTAATACACCATTGTATAATCGCTACGACTTCCCCAATATTCTCAATTTACAAGCTACGCCTGATAGTGCTACAGATCGTTCTGTCTATGCTTTCTCTGATTATGGCGCATGGTTTGCCTATGCATTGCCCGGATCAGAACAGCCTGAACTAAAGGGAAGTTTTTCTGGCCCTTTTCTAATGACTCAGGATAATGGCTGCTGGATAAGTCCTGTTCTTTCTCAACTGGAAATCATAGATATAGCAACAGCTAAATCCCTTGATCTCAAAAATGCGAGTGTAGAAGAAATTCATTCTTACCCTGGAAAGTTACAACAGATATTACACCTTCATAATCCCAATATTCGAATTACTTCAGAATTGATTTTTATAAGTGGCCGTACAGCTCTTAGCAGATTAAAAATCCAAAACCTGACAGCAAGTACCGACATCAGTCTCCGGGTAAGATGGTCAGGAAAAAGCTTTCTGGGGGGTAGTTCTTTCATTGCAGGCCAGCAAAACATCCAAATTGGCTTTGCAAAAAATGATCATATAGGAATGATTACGATTCCTGATGATCCCTCTTCCCATCTTAAAGTACAAGATGCTCATTCTTATAAGATCACCACAGCAGACAAATCTTTAAGTGGAAACAAACAGGAAACCTGGCTTATAGCTCATACATTCTGCTTTTCTCAGGATGAATGGCTACAAGAGCAACAAATTCTCAATAAGGCATTTAATACACCCGATGTCTTTTTCTCCGAAAATGAACAACGATGGGATGACCTTATCAATAAAACAATAGCAGAATTGCCTCCTCATTTTAATCACAATGACCACCATCGGATTGCGGTTAAATGCCTTGAAACGCTTTCAACTAATTGGCGTAGTCCTGCTGGATTTTTCCCACATGCAGGGCTTTTTCCCAGTTATCATTATGAATGGTTCCATGGCTATTGGGCATGGGATAGCTGGAAACATGCAGTAGCATTGGCTTATTTCAATCCAGAGCTAGCCAGAAATCAAATCCGGGCAATGTATGACTTCCAGGATGAAATGGGAATGATAGCCGATTGCGTATATCGGGATACTGTAATTGAAGCCCATAATTGGCGTAATACCAAACCCCCTCTCTCTGCCTGGGCCAGCTGGAAAGTTTTTGAAAAAGAAGAAGACAAGTCTTTTCTGAAAGAGCTTTTCCCAAAATTGGAGCGCTATCATCAATGGTGGTATCAATACCGAGATCATGACCAAAACGGCCTATGTGAATATGGTTCTACAGATGGAAGCCTGATTGCGGCAAAATGGGAAAGCGGGATGGATAATGCAGTGCGTTTTGACGAAACAACTCTTGTAAAAAATAATGACAATGGTTGGTCGATGAATCGCGAAAGTGTAGATCTTAATGCCTATCTTTTTGCTGAAAAGCAATACCTCGCAAAAATAGCAGCACAGATTGGAGAAAAAGAAAAAGCAGAAAAATATACCCAGGATGCGCTACAGTTAAAGAACCTCATTCAAAACTACTTTTACGATGAATCAAGTGGATGGTTTTATGATATAGACCTCGATAGTAAAAAGCACTATAAGGCGTACGGAGCTGAAGGCTGGATTCCATTGTGGGCAGAGGTAGCTACTCCTGAACAAGCCGCAAAGCTTAGAACAATAATGACCGACACTACAAAATTTGCCACCTATATACCCTTCCCAACTTTGGCAGCAGATCATCCAAAATTTGACCCTAATGGTAGTTATTGGCGGGGGCCTGTTTGGATAGATCAGGCTTATTTTGCTATAAAAGGGCTTAGAAATTACGGTTATGAGAAAGATGCCCGACAATTTTCAGAGCATCTTTTTGACCGTTTAGAAGGTCTAAAAAGTGATGATCGCCCCATAAGGGAAAACTATCATCCGCTGACTGGAGAAGGCCTCGAGTCTCATCATTTTAGCTGGTCAGCTGCACATCTATTATTATTACTTTGGGAAGAATAAAACAACAAATGGATTATTCAACAATTGATATTGCTCCTGGTTTAGCTGAACGTTTGGCTTTACAACACTATGGTATTAAAGGGAAAGCCAAAAAGCTGCCAGGAGAAGTTGATTTTAATTTTCATCTAAAGGCGGATAATGGCCGGGCTTATACCTTAAAGATTAGTCGTCCAAATGCTGATTTAGAATCTATCTTATTTCAGCATGCGGTTATATCTCATCTTCAGGCCTCAAAGTTTCCATTGCAACTCCCTACACTTGTCCTTACAGCTAGTGGAGATGAATATATTCTTATAGAAGAGACACGTGTTTTACGGCTTCATCATTGGGTAGATGGCAGAATGGTTTCCGAAGTCAATCCCCGTTCACCTCAATTGCTGGAAGGATGGGGTACAGTTTGTGGACTGCTTTCTCGTCATCTTTCAAACTTTGACCACCCAGCTGCTCACCGATCTTATAAATGGAATCCGAGTGAAGCGCTAAAATCGAAAACATACAGGGAATACATCCCGGATGAAAGTCAACTTGCACTAGTAGATTACTTTTGGGATTTATTCGAAACTCAAACATTTCCTGTACTAACCGGTTTGCGCAAAAGTGTAAACTATAATGATGCCCATGAGCACAACCTTCTAACAAGTTTTGAGGGACAATTTGCTCATATTAGTGGTATTATTGATTTCGGGGATGCACTTTATACAGAAACGATCAATGAATTGGCTATTGCCTGTGCCTATGCCTGTATGTATTTTCCAGACCCTCTACAGGCCGCAACCCATCTGATTAGTGCTTACCATAAGGCCTTCCCGCTAGAGGAAAAAGAGTTGTCTGTATTATATGCACTCATTGGCGCAAGACTGGTTATTTCTGTGACGGCCGCAGCCTGGAATCAGTATCAGGAACCAGAGAATGAATATCTAAGCATTAGTACCGTTCCAGCTTGGGAATTACTTGGAAAATGGAAGGAGATTTCTCCTGCCTTTGCACACTATCGATTCCGACAAGCTTGTGGATTTGAGCCATGCTCTATTCATCCCAACTTTCAGCAATGGTTACAGGAAAACGCTGGTGCATTAGCCCCAATTGTAAATATAGAAGATGAAAAAGTTGCTATTTTAGACTTAAATGTCGGTAGCCTGGACCTCGGCAATAATGCTAATTTCTCTAATATCGGAGCCTTTCAGAAGACAATCAGTCGTCTATTAGAAGATAAGGATGCTACAATTGGGATTGGTGGTTATAAAGAAGTTCGTCCTTTTTATACTACAGATGCCTATCAAATAAGAGGGAACGACGGCCCCAAATGGCGTACTACTCATATGGGCATAGATGTGTGGGCAGATGCAGGTACGCCCATTTGTGCCCCACTAGATGGGAAAGTACATAGCTTCCAAAACAATGAAAATGACAGGGATTATGGCCCTACCATTATCCTCGAACACTCTATAAATGAACACCTCCGCTTTTACACCCTTTATGGACACCTAAGTATAGCTTCCCTGGAAAAGCTTACTCCTGGAATGCAAATAACAAAAGGGCAGCAAATTGCAACTATTGGAGCTCCTCCGGAAAATGGCAATTGGCCCCCACATCTACATTTTCAACTGATCCTGGATATGCTGGGTAAAGAAGGAGATTTTCCCGGAGTGGTTTTTCCTAATGAAGCCAATACCTGGAAGAGCATTCTGCCTGATCCTACTCCATTTTTCACAGGAATGTTGAAGGAAGACAAGCACAAAAAAACGGTAGATGAAATTCTAATAAGCCGCCAACAAAAATTAGGCAAGAGCCTTAGCGTTTCTTATGATCGACCGCTCCATATGGTCAGAGCTCATATGCAATATCTATATGATGTAAACGGTCAACGCTATCTGGATACCGTCAATAATGTGCCCCATGTAGGCCATCAACATCCACGAGTTGTCAGAGCTGCTCAGCGTCAAACAGGAGTACTTAACACCAATACCCGCTACCTCCATGAAAACATCATTGATTTCGCCGAACAGCTATTAGCTACCTTTCCACCGGAGTTATGCGTTGTCCACTTTGTCAACTCTGGTAGTGAAGCTAATGAGTTAGCACTCAGGATGACAGAGGCCTATACTGGTCAAAAAGACATGGTAGCCGTTGAAGTTGGATATCACGGCAATACTGGTGGTTGTATAGCCATCAGTAGTTACAAATTTGATGGAAAAGGAGGGAAAGGGGCTCCTCCTTATACTCATATTGTTCCTATTCCAGATACCTATCGAGGCCTTTATCGTACTCCAAAAGATGCAGGTGACAAATATGCTGCACACATCCAACAAGCCATTAAAAAAATCCAGGCTCAGGGCAGAAATGTCAGTGGCTTTATTTGCGAAAGCATACTGAGTTGTGGTGGACAAATTGTACTACCAGAAGGTTATTTAAAGAAAGCGTATCAATACATTCGAGCAGCGGGTGGCCTATGTATTGCGGATGAAGTACAAGTCGGTTTTGGGCGTGTAGGTGATAAATTTTGGGGATTTGAACTACAAGATGTCACCCCTGATATCGTAACGATGGGCAAACCCATTGGCAACGGACATCCCCTGGCAGCAGTAGTAACAACAAGAGCCGTAGCAGACGCCTTTGCCAATGGAATGGAATATTTCAATACATTCGGCGGCAATCCTGTTTCCTGTGCAATAGGGCTGGAAGTATTGAACATCATCAAGGAAGAAGGTTTACAAAATCACGCCCTGGAAGTAGGGCAATACCTTACTGAAGGCTTAAAAAGTTTACAGGCTCAATTTCCCATTATAGGAGATGTGAGAGGACACGGCCTATTTCTGGGTTTTGAGTTGGTTAGAAACCTGGATACACTAGAGGCTGGCGATAAAGAAGCTGCCTATCTGGCAAACCGAATGCGTGAAAGAGGCATACTGATGAGCACGGATGGCCCTTTGCATAATGTGCTAAAAATCAAGCCTCCCATGTGCTTTGATAAACCCCATGCAGATTTTCTATTGAACAACCTAAAGCAGGTACTATCTGAAGATTTTTTGAGCAGCAGATAGTCTTGCAATAAAATAATTGCTTCAGAAAAAGCTAACCACATAGAGTCACTATGTCGCTCTGCTAGGGCTAATCTCTTTGCATAAAGGAGATGCCCTTTCAGGGCTTTTAGTTGAATTGATGTACAAAGATTACTAAGAGCCTATTTGGATAAACTCGCAAAACAGCTCCTATAATTACAACTATATTCCTATGAAATATCTACTCAGTACACTGATTATTCTATCAGCCATCATAAATGGAATTGGCCAGGCACATTATGAGAACCACGAAGTATTTGGTGTTAATAAGGAAGCCCCACATGCCCATTTGTTTCCCTTTGAAAACGAACAAATAGCATTTCAGGGAGATAGGTCACATTCTGTTTGGCATCAATCTTTAGACGGCCTTTGGAAATTTAACTGGGTACGCAAGCCTTCAGATCGGCCTATCAATTTCCATATGGAAAACTATGATGATAGCAATTGGGTATATTTTCCAGTACCTGCCAATTGGGAAGTACATGGCTACGGTAATCCGATTTATTTAGATGAGAAATATCCATTTACCACTACCTGGCCCAACACTTCTGAAGAATATAATCCTGTGGGGTCCTATCGTCGTTCATTTAACGTAACCGAAGAATGGCTGGAAAGAGAAGTATTTCTTCATTTTGGTGCGGTAAAATCAGCCTTATATGTATGGATAAATGGAAAAAGTGTCGGCTTTTCTCAGGGTTCTAAGACACCTGCTGAATTTAACATAAGCCCATACCTAAGAGCAGGTAAAAACACCCTTGCTATCCAGATATACAGATGGAGTGATGCCAGTTATATCGAAAGCCAGGATATGCTTCGTTTATCCGGTATTGAACGCGAGGTTTACTTATACGCAACCCCCAAAACGCATATTCGAGATTTTTTTGCGAAAGCGCAGTTAGATGAACAATATCAACATGGTATTCTGGATGTGGCAGTTGAAGTGAACAATTATGATCTTTCCAGCAAATCTAATGTAGAAGTATTATTAAACCTCTATGATATAGAAGCTGCTTATAAGCCCATCTTTTCCGAACAGCAGCGTCTACAACTTGATGGAGGTACTCAAAAGAAATTACAATTTACAGGACCTATTAATGATCCTAAAAAATGGTCGGCTGAAACGCCCTATCTATATCACCTGGAAATAAAATTATTGGATGCCTCCAATCATGAAGTATTGGAAATCATACAGGACGACATCGGTTTTCGAACAGTAGAAATCAAAAATGGGCAACTGCTTGTCAATGGGCAAGCTATTTATATCAGGGGGGTAGATCGCCACGAAAGCCATCCATTAACTGGCCATGTTATTTCTAAAGAGGTGATGCTGGAAGATATCAAATTAATGAAACAGCATAACATCAATGCAGTAAGATCTTCTCATTATCCCAATCATCCGTATTGGTACGACCTCTGTGATCAATATGGTTTGTATGTAATTGATGAAGCCAATATAGAAAGCCATCCACTTGCTAATGATGAAGCAACTCAAATCGGAAATGAGATGAGTTGGCTCCCTGCTCATATGGACCGTACTCAGCGGATGTTTCATCGAGATAAAAACCACCCTTCCATTATTATCTGGTCATTGGGCAATGAAGCCGGACATGGAAAAATCTTTGAAACAACCTACGATTGGCTCAAAACCAATGATGGCACACGGCCTGTACAGTACGAACCTGCTGAAACCGAAACATATACCGATATTATTTGCCCGATGTATCCTTCTATCGAAAAATTGGTAAAGTACACTAAAAGCAATCCTGAGCGGCCTGCCATTATGATAGAATACTGCCATGCGATGGGCAATAGCGTTGGAAATTTACAAGACTACTGGGATGCTATTGAATCTCATCGCACACTACAAGGAGGCTTTATCTGGGATTGGGTAGATCAGGCATTAGAATACACCAATGAGAAAGGGATAAAATACTTTGCCTATGGCCATGATTATCATCCCGATCTCCCTACGGATGGTAATTTTTTGAACAATGGCCTGGTAGGCCCTTTCCGAAAACCTCATCCTCATATTTACGAAGTCAAAAAAGTATATGAGCCTATAAAATTTGAAGCAGTAGATATCTCCAAAGGGCAGTTTGAAGTAGTTAATAAGCACTTTTTTAAAAACCTGGATGATGTCAATATCGTATGGTCCTTACGGGAAAATGGAACGGAAATTTTCCGTAAGGATATGGGAACAATTGAGACAGCACCACAAAGTAAAACTGCTTTCAACATTGACCTAAGCCAGCTTTCTATAAAAAAAGAGAAGGAGTATTTTATAAAAGTCAGTGCTATAAGCAATCAGCCTGTACCTCTACTACCAATGGGGCATGAAATAGCATGGGAACAATTCAAACTCCCTGTATCTACTTTCACCCACTCCCCTACTTCTCTCAAAAATTTCCCTGACCTGAATACAGAAGAGGCCGAAGCCCATTATACCATTACTGGTCAGGATTTTTCTGTTCAAATAGACAAGGAAACTGGTGGGATTTTAGAGTATTCTTTTCAGGGCACACCACTATTATTGTCCTCTCCTCAACCAAATACCTGGCGTCCTCCAACCGATAATGACCTGGGAAATGGCATGCACCAATGGGCCGCTGTATGGAAAAATGCAGGAGTGGGAGCAAAAGCCAGCCTACAGGGCATGACTATTGAAAATCCCAAAAAGATCACTATTGTTCAGGAATTTATGATGCCCGAAGCCAAAGGAGCTAAAGTTATCCTATCCTACACTATTCAGGCGGATGCTTCCATCCTTTTTGATTATCAGTTTCAAGCACCTGAAAGTGAACTCCCCAAACTTCCCCGGCTTGGCTTACAGCTACAATTAGCATCTGATTTTCAATTTATGGAGTGGTATGGTAAAGGGCCTCATGAAACCTATTGGGACAGGAAATCTTCTGGCGAAATTGCTCATTGGCAAGGTAAGATGGAAGAACAGCTACATATCTATCCACGCCCACAGGAAACAGGAAACAAAACAGAAGTGCGCTGGATGAGCTTAAAAAATGATCAAGGCATTGGTTTATTAGCCACCACTACTTCTGAACCACTGTCTATGAGTGCATGGCCCTGGACCATGGAAGACCTCGGCTTTGTAGCAGGTAAAAAAGGTAGTGAATCTGCTTCTGGCCTTGTCCCAATTACCTCTAAACATGGGGCGGATCTCTTTCACCGTAATTTCATCACCTGGAATATCGATTACAAGCAAATGGGACTGGGCGGAGATACTTCCTGGGGCCGCCAGGTACACGAGCAGTATACGCTTCCGGCAAAAGATTATCATTATTCTTTTCAGTTAATTCCTGTAGGGAATGGAGTTAGGTAGAACAAGAATAAATAAATCTATGTAACTTTAGAATAACAAACCAAAGCTCTCCAGAATGAAAAGTAGATTCCTTTTATTATTCACAGCTATATGGATTTATAATCTTAATGCTCAAAATATTAGCCCAGTAGTAGTCTCTTCAGCAGGGGAATCGTATCAAGGAAATCTTATGCAGATAGATTGGACGCTGGGAGAATTGGCAATTACAAGCATCCAAAATTCATCCCGACAAATAACTCAGGGGTTTCATCAACCCAATTATATAATTACAAATATAAAAGGGCTACCTGAGAATATCGGTTATATCCACATTTACCCCAATCCTACATCAGATGAGCTTCAAATAAAACTCGATTTGGAGCAGCAATCCAATATAGAAGTGCAATTGATTAGTATAAATGGGATATCCCTCTGGACGAAAAAGATTATTGACAATCAAATTGAAGAAAATATAAATATTGGAGATTTGCCAAGTACTACTTATTTTTTAAGATTCGTTATTGATGAAAGTAATAACTACCAAATTTTCAAAATTCAAAAGATCAATTGAATGAAACAGCTCTTCTCTTTTGTATTATCAATCTTATTTACAAGCTTAATATCTGCACAAGTACCACAAGCATTTAACTATCAGGGGATTTCAAGAGATTTATCAGGCAACCCTTTGCCCAATCAAGAGATAGGAGTAAGTATTTCTATCTTACAAGGTTCAATCACAGGCTCTGCCGTTTATCAGGAAACCCATTCTGTTACTACTTCTAATACAGGACTCTTTACTTTGAAAATTGGTACGGGAATAGTAGAGGACGGTATCTTCTCAGCAATTAACTGGGGCAAGGATTCCTATTTTTTACAGCTGGCAATAGATGAAGAAGGAGAAAATAATTATCAATTGATAGGTACTAGCGAATTATTGAGTGTACCTTATGCATTAAATGCAGGACGGGTCGGATCATTTCAAAGCAATGGAGAATTCTCTGTTGTAAGCAATGAAAATGTCAATTTTCCATATGAAGCCGAATTAGAACAATCAACGTTTGCGGTATGGGTATCTGATGTATCCGTATATGATCCTAACATGCTCAATCTTGATGGGTTGAATATATACCATCGAGACCCCGAATCTCATGGAGATGTATGTCTTAAACTAACTTCAAAAAGTATAGAAACTTTCGATACTGAAAATCTGTTTCATAGCAGCTCACAAGTAATATTAAATGCAGTTAGTAAAGGCTTGGACAAAGCAGATTTTACTATCCAAAATGAATATTCAGGCCCCTACAATGTAAAAGAAACCTTTAGGATCAAACACAATGGGAATGTAGGGATTGACAATCAAAACCCAGCCAGCAAGTTACAAGTCTCTAATGGAGATTTATATATAGATGACATCAATAGCGGGGTTATTATGAAATCTCCAAACGGGCAATGCTGGAGGATGACTGTAAGTAATTCTGGACAGCCTGTTTTTAATGCTATAACTTGCCCAGAGTAATAACTTTCGCTAGTTAAGTCAGTGATCAATATGTTCAACCACTTAATGTTTGCCTGTTTATTTTGTTGCGGATTGGTTCTAATATATCGAGGGACTCTAACAAATGATGATTTCAAGACTCTGAGTGGGAAAGTAGTTGAAAAAGAGGTAGTAGCGGTAGGTAAATACAGGAGTGGCAATGAAAAATATGCATTGACTTTCAAAATTGAAAACAGACATGATAAATTAGGAATTTATATCGGTCCTGAAAGTTCAATTAAAGCCAATAGCTCATTGAGAAATATTCAATTGAATAAGTATTATAAATTTTACATTGACCCAACTGTTATAAGTAGTAAAGGAGTAAATCTTGGTGTAAGAAAAATAGAACAGGCTGATCTTGTTTTGTATGAAGAAAATACCTCAGCACAACCTTATATCGGTATAATAGTTTCAATACTGATTTTGGTTTTCTGGTATTACTACGCCAAAAAGAAATAAAGCCTTTACCTCCATGAAAGAAAACAAGGATATAAAAGCAAAATGGCATCAACTACTCAATCACTTTCAGGTAGCGCCAAACATGCAGGAAAATTTGTGGGAGGAAATTGAAAAGCATTACAACAGCAAAAACAGGCACTATCACAATTTAACGCACCTATCAAACATGATAGAGGAGTTCGAAAAATATGAAGCCAAAATTGAGCACAAGGAATTGCTGCTTTTCTCCATTTTTTATCACGACATTATCTATAATCCTATCCGAAAAGACAATGAGTTGAAAAGTGCAGAAAAAATGAAATTTCGATTGAAACAGATCAACATCTCCGAAGAAATAATCGATAGTTGTTTTCGGCAAATACTACAAACCCAAAGTCACCAAATATCAGGAAGTAACAGTACGGACGATAAATATCTATTAGACTTCGATTTAGAGATTTTAGGTAAAGACTGGGAAACATATAAAGAATATACCCAACAAATAAGAAAAGAATACTGGATGTATCCGATGCCTGTTTACAAAAAAGGTAGAAAGGCTGCGATGACACAATTTCTAGAACGAGAGTTTATATATTGCACTGAAGTATACAGAGAACAAAAGGAGTATCAGGCGAGAATGAATATCATGAGAGAGATTGAGGAGGTATTGATTTGATACTTCATTGCCAAGTCCATTAAAAAATTTTAAAATGTCAATCAATAATCAAGCACAATTTGAAGGAATTAAAAGAGTAGGGCATGTTGTGGGTATTACCCTAAAGAAAATGAGGGAATACGCCCAGGCAGGTATGTCTACAAAAGAATTGGATGAATTTGGGTATGCTATACTGAGAAAATTTGGAGCCCATCCAGCTCCTTTGAAAGATTATAACTTCCCTGGTTATACCTGTATTAGCTTGAACCATGAAGCCTGCCACGGTATACCATCTCATAAGCGAATTATTCAGGAGGGTGATTTAATAAATATTGATGTATCAGCCGAGCTAAACGGCTATTATGGTGATAATGGCGGTTCATTTATTATTGGCAAAGATCACCAAAATTTGCAGCCACTTGTTGATGCCTCTCAAGAAATCCTAAATCTCGCCATTAGCAACATAAAGCACAATGTAAGAATCTATGAAATAGGAGGTTTGATAAAAAAAGAAGCGAATAAAAGAGGTTTTAAAGTAATCAAAAACTTGTGTGGGCACGGAATCGGCAGAAAACTACACGAAGCTCCCAAGGAGATACCTAACTTCAAGGACCGACTAAATAGAGGGCGCTTGAAAAAGAATATGGTCATCGCCCTGGAAACTTTCATTTCAACTAATGCCAATTACGTTTATGAAACCGATGATGACTGGACAATGCTTGCTGAGAACAATAGTTTTGTAGCTCAACATGAGCATACACTCATAGTGACAGAAGGACAGCCGATTGTTTTAACTAAGGTAAATGGGATATAATCCTAATTGATTTTTGAATAAGTACCTCTTCTACTTTTTCCATAGTTCATTAATACAATTCTTTTTTCAAAAGCTAAACCTGGACTAGATATTTTATGACTGGAACCAAATTTAAAAGCACTTTTTGCTGGACTTTATAAAAGAAAAGGGGATTTTCGCCTTTTGCAATGAGTAAAATGAATTTTAGCCCAAGTAATTAGCTATGCAATCTACAAAAGAAAACATTAGGTCCTGTGCTGCCCGTCTATTTCGAAAAAAGGGGTACAAGGCCACTTCTATGAGAGATATAGCAGAAGAAGTAGGCATCAAGGCTGCCAGTATATATAACCACATTAGCTCTAAGCAGGAGCTTTTTAGCGAATTATTATTGCAAGTTGCCCATCTATTTACGAAAGGAATGAAAGACATTAATACGTCTTCCTTAAGCGCAGAAGAAAAGCTGGAAAAACTCATTGCACTCCACATCCACCTCACAGCCGAATACACAGACTCCATCTCCCTGATTGCCGGAGAATGGGTACATCTTGAAGAACCTGCACGTACCCAGTACATTAACCTACGAAATGACTACGAAAACCAATTTCGTAATATATTGGACGCTGGCAAAGAGGAAGGAATCATTAAAAACCTGGACACAGAAATTATTCTCTTTTCCATTTTGTCTACCCTACGATGGCTATATACCTGGTATAGCAGAAACAAGCATTATAACCTAAACGACTTAGAACAGCAGATGATCAATTGCTTAATTGATGGTGTGAAAAATTAAGAGCGTTGAATATTATTTGCTTTTCTAACTAACAAACGTTAGTTTTGCAATACCTAATAGAAGTTAGTAAAAAACATGGCGCAGCAATTTTTTCCTTTAAAAGTTAAGTCTGTAGAAAAGACCACAGCAGATTGTACGATCCTGGCATTTGATATCAATGAGGATTTGGCATCCGCTTTCGCTTTTAAGCAAGGACAGTATCTTACCTTAAAAGCAAACATCAATGATGAAGAAGTACGTCGTTCGTATTCCCTTTGCCCCTCTCCTATGGACAATGAATGGAAAGTAGCTGTCAAAAAAGTGGAAGATGGCCGTTTTTCTACCTATGCCAATGAAGTCCTAAAAGCAGGTGATACCCTTGAAGTAATGCCTCCTATGGGCCGTTTCTACGTAGAAGTAGATGTGGAAAAGCAAAAGAATTATGTAGCATTTGCAGCGGGTAGCGGTATTACCCCTGTTATTTCCATCATCAAAACACATCTGGCCTTAGAACCTAATAGCACATTTAAGCTATTTTATATCAATCAGGCCGTTTCTACAATTATTTTGAAAGAAGAACTGGAAGGTATCAAGAATCGTTACCTGAATCGTTTTGAAATGTTCCACTTCCTGACCCAGGAAGAAAGAAGCGTTCCGCTTTTTAATGGCCGGATCAACAAAGAAAAACTGGATATCCTTTTCAAAACATTGATTGATCAGGAATCAACAGACGATTTCTTTATTTGTGGCCCCAATCAAATGATCTTTTTAATCAAAGATTATCTGGAAGAAATTGGTGTTGATCAAAAGCAGGTCCACTTTGAGTTATTCAATACAGATGATATTCCTCAAAGTAAAAGAAAACCTAAGGATTACAAAGTTGATAAAAATATTCTGACAGAAGTCAATATCATAGAAGGTGGCAAGTTATTTCGCTTTAATACACCAAAGGGTTCAGAAAACATTCTGGATGCCGCATTAAAACAAAATGCTGATTTGCCATTTGCCTGCAAAGGTGGTGTGTGTTGTACCTGCCGGGCGAAACTAGTGGAGGGAGAAGTGGATGTATTAGTCAATTATGGGTTGGAGCAGGATGAAATTGATAATGGATATATACTGACCTGCCAGGCAATCCCTACTTCCGATAAGGTAGTAGTCAATTTTGATGCATCAATCAGTGAACAAAAATAAACTACGAAGTTGTTTTTATAATAACTTCTAAACTAAACTTAGCATCATGCAAGATTTAGAAAAAGCTTTTCAGGCAAGAATAGACGCTGGTGAAGTGATAGAACCCAGAGACTGGATGCCTGAGAAATATCGCAAGACCAATATTCGACAAATATCTCAGCATGCTCATTCAGAAGTGGTTGGTATGCTACCGGAAGGCAACTGGATTACACGAGCTCCCAGCCTAAGAAGAAAGGTAGCATTATTGGCTAAGATACAGGATGAAGCAGGGCATGGTTTATACCTTTATAGTGCAGCAGAAACGCTCGGTATTAGCCGGGATGAATTATATGACCAGCTACACACAGGTAAAGCTAAATATTCGAGCATATTTAATTACCCATCACTGACCTGGGCAGATATGGGGGCGATAGGCTGGTTGGTAGACGGTGCCGCAATTGTCAATCAGGTAATGCTTACTCGTACTTCTTTTGGCCCTTATGCCAGAGCGATGGTGCGCATTTGCAAAGAAGAAAGCTTTCACCAACGCCAGGGATATGAAATCATGCTGACGCTTTGTAAAGGTACTGAAGTACAAAAACAAATGGCTCAGGATGCTCTAAATCGATGGTGGTGGCCTTCTCTCATGATGTTTGGCCCGCCAGATGCGGAATCTACACATACAGAGCAGTCAATGAAATGGCGCATCAAGCGTAAATCCAATGATGAATTGCGTCAGTATTTCATCGATATGACTATACCTCAGGCTGAAGTACTGGGTATCACGGTACCTGATCCTGATTTGAAGTGGAACGAAGAGCGCGGTCATTATGATTTTGGCGAAATAGACTGGGATGAGTTCTGGCAGGTAGTAAAAGGCCACGGGCCATGTAATAAGCAACGACTTGATGCTAGAAAAAATGCCTGGAACGAAGGCGAATGGGTACGTGATGCTGCCGTTGCATATGCTGAAAAACAAGCAAACAAACAAGAACAAATAGCTGTAGCTGGATAAAACATAACAGAATTATGAAAAAAGAGTGGCCCATCTGGGAAGTTTTCATACGTACAAAGAATGGTTTGGAACACCGTCATGTCGGAAGCTTACATGCTACTGATAGCAAAATGGCAATTGAAAATGCCAGAGATGTGTATACCCGTCGCCAGGAAGGAGTAAGCATCTGGGTAGTAGAGTCCAAATATATATCTGCTTCTAATCCAGATAATGGTGAAGAGCTTTTTGATCCTGCTAAAGATAAAGCATATCGCCATCCTACTTTTTATAAGTTGCCGGATGAAGTAAAGCATATGTAATAGTGAAGAATACCTTTTTGTATTACGACAAGGTCCTACTTCTACTATAAAAGCTTACAAAAATTATGAACGATCAATTATATCAATACCTTCTGTTATTAGGTGACAATCCTCTGATTTTAGGACATCGTTTATCTGAACTTTGTGGCCATGGCCCCAGCCTGGAAACGGATATTGCACTCACCAATATTTCGCTGGATTTATTTGGACAGGTACGTCACTATTTCCAATATGCAGCCAAGCTGAATGGAGAGAATCAAACAGAAGATGATGTAGCTTTTTTACGCTACGAGCACCAATATAAAAACACCCTTCTGGTAGAACAGCCTAATACTGATTTTGCCTATGTTATTGGGCGGCAGTTTTTGTTTGACGCTTATCATTTACCGCTGTTAGAACAATTGATGGCAAGCAAGGACAAGCAAATTTCAGCTATTGCTCACAAGTCTATTAAAGAAGTTAAATATCATCACCGTTTTTCTTCAGAATGGGTTAAGCGCCTGGGAGATGGTACCGAGGCAAGCCATCAGAAAATGCAAACTGCTATTGAAGATTTATGGCCTTTTGTTGCGGAACTATTCGAAGAAACTCCACTTGAACAAGCGATGAAAGAAGAAGGTATTGGTGCTGATTTATCTCAGGTGAAGGAAAAGTATGATGCTGATGTTCAAAACATTTTTGAGCTAGCTCAGTTACAACGACCTGATCACCAATATACTCAGTCTGGTGGTAAAAAGGGTGTCCATTCAGAGCAATTGGGGTATATTCTAGCAGATTTGCAGTACATGCAACGAGCTTATCCTAATATGACATGGTAAATCTAGAAAACGAAAGCATTAATGTTCCAACAGAAGTTGCTGAGCATTTAAGAGCAATCAGCGATCCAGAAATCCCTGTTTTATCCATCATGGATATGGGGATCGTACGCGATGTAAGCGTTGACGGGCAGGCGGTTTTTGTAAAAATAACCCCTACCTATTCCGGTTGTCCTGCAATGGATACGATCGCTTCGGAGATTAAATTTGCATTGGCAAAAGCTGGATATTTGGTTGAGGTGGAACTGATCCTTTCTCCCGCCTGGACAACTGACTGGATTACTGAAAATGGAAGGCAAAAACTAGAGGAGTATGGCATTGCTCCGCCAGTAGAAGAATCTGCTGATAAATTAGCCTTAATGGGACAAAGTAAAATTGTTAAATGCCCTCAATGCCATTCAACCAATACTAGAATGATTAGCCAATTTGGCTCCACTGCCTGCAAAGCACTCTTTCAATGCAATGATTGCCTGGAGCCTTTTGATTACTTCAAATGCTTGAAATAAGTACGATCGTACTTGTTCTTCTCGTGCTCAGAAAAAGCCAATAACACGATTCTGTATGTCTGATAAAGATAAGCTTGCCGCCGCGGTATTTCACAAAATGATGGAAAAGGATTTTTGTAGCCAATGGATGGGCATAGAACCTATTTTATTGGAAGAAGGACATTGCAAGATTAAGATGACCGTCAAGCGGGAAATGCTCAATGGTTATAGCATTATGCATGGAGGCATTGCTTTCGCTTTTGCCGATAGTGCTTTTGCTTTTGCTTCCAACTCTTATGGCAGAATTGCTGTTTCTATCAATGGCAGTATGAGTTATGCTCGCTCCGCTAAGGAAGGAGAAGTATTGATTGCCGAAGCCAAAGCCCTTAATGTAAACTATAAAACTGCTGATTTTGATGTTAATGTGATGAACGAAGCGGGAGAAATTTATTATTTCTTCCGAGGTACCGTTTATCGCTCTAGCAAAGAAGTCCTGGAACAATCTCTTGACCAATAATAACTCAACAAGTGAAAGACGCATTTATTATAGATGGTATCCGAACACCCATTGGAAAATTTACTGGTACCCTATCAACTATCAGAACCGATGACCTGGGTGCTTTGGTCATTAAAGAACTCGTAGAAAGAAATCCGAATATACCTAAAGAAGCTTTTGATGATGTCATCATGGGCTGTGCCAATCAGGCCGGAGAAGACAATCGTAATGTAGCTCGTATGTGTTTGCTACTGGCAGGCTTACCCTGGTCTGTACCTGGCGAAACGGTCAATCGCTTGTGTTCTTCTGGTTTATCTGCCATTATCCATGCTAATAGAGCAATCAAAACTGGTGATGGTGAGGTGTTTATTGCAGGTGGTGTAGAGCATATGACTCGAGGCCCCTGGGTAATTTCTAAAGTATCCAAGCCCTTTGGCAGAGATGCTCAAATGCACGATAGTAGTTTTGGTTGGCGCTTTGTCAATTCCAAAATGAAGGACATGTATGGCACTGATGGAATGGGAAAGACTGCTGAAAATTTAGTCGACCTATACGGTATTAATCGGGCAGATCAGGACCAATTTGCTTATTGGTCGCAAATGAAAGCGGCAAAAGCAATGGAAAGTGGCCGTCTGGCAAAAGAAATCGTTGCAGTGGAAATTCCACAACGCAAAAAAGATCCCATCCGATTCGAACAGGATGAATTTATCAAACCTAATACAAGCCTGGAAGTACTGGCTAAATTACGACCTGCTTTCCGCAAACAAGAAGATGGAGGTACTGTTACAGCAGGTAATGCCTCTGGTTTGAATGATGGCGCAGCCGCAACCATCATTGCATCTGAAGATGCCGTTAAAAAGTACGGCCTTAAACCAATGGCTCGTATCATCAGTTCTGCAGTCGTTGGAGTAGAGCCCAGAATCATGGGCATAGGCCCTGTTAATGCTTCGAATAAAGCATTGGCAAAAGCAGGCCTGACAATGGATGACATAGACATTATTGAGCTGAATGAAGCTTTTGCAGCACAGGCTTTAGCATGTATTCGTGCATGGGGACTAGCTGATGATGATCCTCGTATCAACCCGAATGGTGGTGCCATCGCCATTGGCCACCCACTAGGTGTAACAGGCGCCCGAATAGCTCATACCGCAGCATTGGAACTACAACTAACAGGTAAAAAATATGCATTGATCACAATGTGTGTTGGTGTAGGACAAGGTTATGCCGCCGTTATTGAACGGGTATAATTTTGTTTGATGCTTACAACCCATACGCCAGCTTGAAGCTGGTGTATGGGTTTCTCAATTGTATTTTTCTCCCCAGATCGTCGCGGAATATTTCCGTGATGCAAGGTGTCTATATTTTTCTCTCCTCCCGGGAATTCTTTTCTCCCTTTATTGGTTAAGGATAATTCACATCATTCCTCATCACCAATTTATTGTCTCATGGGAGCTAATCTTCTCAATCAAAAAATCTCCTTTCAGCCATTTAGGGAGATGTTACATTATTGGGCCAATGCCGCCCGTCCTTTCCGATGGTACTTTCTGGGAATTTACACCTTTTATGCTATCGGAATCGTAGCTGAGCATATACTCATTCCTATTTATTACCAAAAAATTGTAGATGGAATGGTAGAGACTCCATCTAATATGGCGACCGATGCCCTCAGTAACCACTTCTCTACTCTGCTTTGGTTTGTTTTATGTGTAGGAATCCTATCCCTTACCAGAGTAGGTATGTATCGTGTAGGCGATTGGTTTTTTGATCGTTTCCGCCTCGGGACCGTCCGCAATCTGGAGAATAATATGTTTGGCGATTACCTCCGTCATGGCAGAAAGTTCTTCGTCAATCATTTTGCTGGCTCATTACTTAATGACCACCGACAAATGCGGGGAGCATTTGATGTTTTTATGGATCATGGCACCTTTACTTTTTTCTGGTGGCTAATTGTATTTACGGGTAGTTTAGTAGCCCTGGCTTTTATTTTTCCAGTAGGAGCTATTGGTATACTGATTTGGTTTGGGCTTTATCTAATCGTAGTTGTTGCTGTTTCCAAAAAGAAATACAAACACGAGCGAAAAGTAGCAGCCCTAAACTCAAGCATGACTGGATTGCTAGCTGATAATCTCAGTAATGCAATAACGATCAAGACTTTCGGAGCAGAAATCAGAGAAAAGGAACACTTTCAGCATCGCAATGAGGCCAGGCACAGAGCCCGTCACCGCAATAAATACTGGAGTCGCTGGCGTAACGGCTTACAGGGAGTAATGCTGGTTATTCTGGATGTTTTTGTACTGGCATTAGGTGCTTATTACTGGATGCAGGGAGAAATAAGCCCAGGTATTATTGTTTTGATTCTTTATTATGCTCGTAACATCTCCAAGGAAGTGTGGAGTTTTTCGCGCATGATCAATGCAATGACTCAAGCTTATGCTGATGGTAATAAGTTCATGGAACACATCCGTACCAAGCCAGATATAAGCGACCCATATAGTAAGGCAAGGCGATCCATTCACAGTGGTGAAGTACATTTCAAGAATGTATCTTTTGCCTACCCTGATGGCGCTTCTGTATTCAATGATTTTAATCTGTACATACCTGCAGGAGAAAAAGTAGGCGTTGTAGGGCCCAGTGGGTCTGGAAAATCTACATTGATTACCTTATTACAAAGGCATATGGATATCCAGGAAGGAAGCATTAGAATAGACGACGTAGATATACGAGATGTAAAACAGGCTTATCTGCGTTCTAAAATATCATTAGTACCACAAGATCCAAGCTTATTCCACCGCAGCCTAAAGGATAATATTGCTTATGGCAAACCCAATGCAAGCATGGATGAAATCATCGAAGCAGCTCGTAAAGCCCAGGCTCATGATTTCATTATGGAAACGCCCCATGCTTATGATACCATGGTTGGTGAACGTGGTGTTAAACTCTCTGGTGGCCAGCGGCAACGCATAGCTATCGCCCGGGCAATTCTGGAAGCAGAGTCAGCTCCTATCGTAGTTTTTGATGAAGCGACCAGTTCTCTGGATAATAAATCCGAAAAGGAAATCCAGCAGGCCATTGATGCTGCACTGGCACAATCCAGCAGAACGGGTATAATAATCGCTCACCGCTTGTCTACTCTACGCAATGTAGACCGCATTGTAGTGATGGATCAGGGAGAGATAGTAGAAACCGGTTCTCACTCAGACTTACTAATCCGAGATGGTTTGTATGCAGAATTATATCACAGCCAGCGATTAGAGTTGATATAAACGGTATGCGCAGGTGTCCCACGACGCTTGTGCTTGTATACTTAAACCCACACCTCAGCTTTGAGCTGGCGTGTGGGTTTAAACTATACGCGATTCGCACATCTTTTATTGAGTATATAATTTCATTGCTCTAAGCATCACTCGTTCGTCGCGGAATATTTCCGCGATGTTATACGCTCTTCACCACAAGCTTATTACTATGCCCATAATACTATAGTTATACGCATTCCTTAGGTACCAGTATATTGGGGACCCACACCTCAGCTTCGAGCTGGCGCGTGGGTTTAAACTTTACGCGATTCGAACATCTTTTATTGAGTATATCATTCCATTACACTAAGCATCTAAAGCCTCACCAAAAAGAAGTTTTACAAACTCAAATTCACATACTACAAAATATTTCCAGGCCATTCTTTTAAAAGTTACAATATCATTTTGTAATTTTACAACAACTTATAGTTGTAACAATTTTTAAAATGATTAATTCGATACAGGAGCGATTATTAAAAGCGGGATTTTCTCTTTATGAAGCAAAGGCATACAGCACTTTGCTTACTCATGGAATGCTTACTGCATCGGAGATATCTAAAATATCGGAAATACCACAAGGAAGGATTTACTCCGTACTCAAAAAATTAGAAGAAAGGGGGTTCTGCACACTTTTTCCAGGGGCCGTAAAAAAATACGAGGCTACAAATCCCAACACTGCCTTTAATGATCTGATCTCCGAAAGAGAGCGTGCGGTGGAAGAAGTACAAGATTTACAATCAGACCTTGAAAAACTATTTGTAAAAAATAAAGCTAAAAACCACCCCCAGGATTTTATCCAAATACTAACCTCCAAACAAAGCCAGGTCAACAAATTTGATGAACTCATCAAACGGTCTAAAAAACACTTTATTCATTTAATAAAAAACCGTACGCTACAGGCTTCATGCGAAATATGGAGCAAATACATCTAGATAGTGCTCCACTGCGATCCATTATGGAGAGAGGAACTTCAGTACGAGCCATTTTTGAAGCAGAGACAGAGCATGTCATCCCTTTTTCTCAAATGCTCAAGTATTATTCCAGTATAGGAGAAGAAGTAAGAATATGTGAAAAGCTGCCTCTAAAAATGCTGCTTTCGGATGGTGAATTGGCCATGGTTTCTATGAGAAATAATGATACAGAAAGGTTTAAACTCATATCAATGGTTGTTGAACATTCTGATCTGACAATAGCCCTGACCGATTTATTTGAAAAATACTGGACGGAAAGCATGGAACTCGATGCGTTCTTAAAAAAATACCAATCAATAGGTAAAGACATATAAACCAGACACAATTAAGCTAAAACATTACAATCATTTCCTTAACTGAGTATTGATTGTCAGCCATTTTGGTGCCATTAGCTAAGTACTATTAATTTAAAAATAAATAATCAGTGATTTGAGATTACTTGCAAGTAAGAGGCGGGGCAATTCAACACTTATTTATCGTATGAATTAGTGCTTTACCAAGTGTCAAATGAATAGGGGTAAACTTCGGAGAAGTCGAAAATTTATTGAAAAGGCTCTGAAGGATGTTCCGACTTCGGCAGAAGTCGTACGGATAGTGCAATATGCGACTTCTTCCGAAGTCGAAAACTTTTTTGCCTAAGCAAAAAAGATGTGATTTCTCCGAAATCAATACTCTGACAACACTTGACTTTTCACATTTGACAGAGCTCAATACATTTTTTACCAACATCAACTAATTAACATGAAACGAGCATGATATTGATTAATTATAAATCACAGACAAGGGTATGATTAATAAATATTATGCGAGAACAGAGTGGTTGCATAAGTGCAGTCCCGATAGCTATCGAGATTCCGCAAATTTTGTAGCCACAGAAAAATTTTAAACATATGAAACGGATAGTTACACTAGCTACTTTATTTTGCGTCGCAATTACAGCAATTATCGCACAGCCTCAAAAAGTAGTCTTAATAGAAGAAGGAACTGGTACCTGGTGTCAGTGGTGCCCCCGCGGTGACGTTTACTCCAGAGCACTTGCAGAAAACTACTCTGGCCAGTATGTTTTTGTTGCCATCCATGAAGGTGATCCAATGGAAACCACTGATTATTGGGAGGCCATAGGTTTATTAGGTTTACCAACTGCTAAAGTGGACAGGACCTACATTAGCGAACTGAATCCATTTGTTGACCTACAGCAAGATATGGCTCAGCAACTGGCACTAAGTCCTCCTGCAGGAATAAGTGTAGAAACTACCTGGGATGCCAGCACACGTGAAATGACGATGACCATCAGTGCAGACTTTGTAGAAAACCTGAGTGGTAATTATCGCCTGGCAGCAATAGTAGTAGAGGATGGAGTGACGGGCCCTGCCCCTTATTATAGTCAATCCAATTCCTACTCCGGTGGTGGCGCTGGCCCTATGGGAGGATATGAAGATCTTCCTTCCCCTGTCCCTGCTGGCATTATGATGTACAATCACGTTGGGCGTCATTTGCCAGGCGGCTTTACAGGTGATCCAGCAAGTTTGCCTAATTCGATTGCTGCTGGAGAAACACATAGTTTCACCTATAGCTATACCCTACCCGAAGAATACAATGAAGAGTATGTTCATGCAGTAGGTATTTTGGTGAATGCTGATAATGAGCAGGTATTAAACGCCGGGAAAAGTAATTACCTTCCAGGCAATGCTAATGGGATTCCTTTTTTCCACTCTGAGGTCACCGGGATAGGCCAGGTGGAAAGTCCATTTTCCAAAACAATTATATGTCATGATCCTGATTATGATGAATTGACAATAAGCGGCGGAGTAGAAATGCCATCCTGGCTGACCATTGAGATGATTTCTGAAGAACAAGCAACATTAACAGGTACTCCTCCTGCAATAGGTACTTATTCATTCACCCTGGAAGTAACAGATGGGATAGATACCAGAACACAGGATTTCACACTTGAAGTAATCGATGGTAGTGCCAGCTGGATACAGATAGGCCAGGCAAGTTTTGCAAATGTAGTAGCTGAATACAGGGTTAAAGGAGCTAAAGGTATCAACTCAGATGATGTATATGCGATGGCTATCAATTCCAATAATACGGCATATATATATCATTTTGATGGTAGTAACTGGACTGAAATAGGAGATGCATCAGCAGGTACTAGCTTATACGGTGATATTGCAGTGCATCCTGAAACAGGAGAGCCCTGGGTATATCTAAGAACGGGTATTTTCAAATATAGTGGTGGGTCCTGGACACAGGTAGGTAGTGTTCCCAGTGGCGATTCTTACCTGGATATCGAATTTACAAATGACGGCACTCCTTTTTTAGCAAGTTCACAAGGTGGACAGGGCATTTATGTTCACACATATGATGGGACTACATGGAATGCACTGCCTGCCCCTAATAATGAATTTCTATTAGCATGGATCAGATTGCGTATTAATAGCGCAGGCTTACCTGTTATTTTGGTCAATGAATTTCCTTCATGGGGAGGATACTCTCGCGTGTACGAATATGATGGTTCCGATTGGGTAGCTTTTGGTGACCGCATCAATCCTGATAAATTTACCAGTGGAAGTTCTTCTTCTCTTCACCAGTTTGCACTAGGAGCAAATGACGATCCTTGTGTAATCATAGGGCATGACGATGGCAGCTCTGTTTACTCCTGGGATGGGACAGAGTGGGATTTAATTGCTGAGAATATAGATAATGGGGTAAGAGAAAACTTCGACATAGAAGCAGGAGAAAACGGCGATATATTTGTTGCTTATGAAACAGCTAGTGGTAGCTTGACTTGTGAGCGTTGGGACGGTACATCCTGGTCCTATGTTGGTGCTCCGGATTTTGCTCCAAGTGCCAATGCCTTTGAAATGTATATGTATTCCGATGGTTTACCCGGAGTAGTATACAAAGATTTAGCAGCAGGAGGAACACTAAGCGCCAAGCGGTATATGAACCTTCTCAATAGTCTAGAAGAAATCAAGAATGAGGAAACCATTTTGGTTTATCCAAATCCTACATCTTCTGTATTATACTTCCGTGAAAGTATTTTCAATGATCAATTTTATGAAGTTTATGACATGCAGGGCAAGCGCGTTTTAGCCGGCCATATACAAGCTAATCAAATAGATGTATCACCACTATCAGGAGTTAGTGGAGCCTATCTTCTAAAATTGCTAAATGGCAACAGGATTAGTGCTTCAAAATTCATCGTTAGATAATATAGTTTACATTCCCCTTTAGGGAAACAGTGGTGTTTTTTCATATTCTCTTATATGTTTGAAGCTATTTCGCTTCCCCTTTGAACCTGCCTGTCGATATTCAACAGAGCCTGTGTGGCTTCATTTGAACAGGCAGGTTCTTTATGCTATAAAATCTGGGCGATAGTGAAAACTACCGCCCGGAAAGCCCTGTTGAGATGGAGGTTTCTGCTGCCTCCAGTCTCAACAAAGCCTTTATCATGTTATATCTAATTTAACATCCACTTGGTACATCCTGCACCTCACTTTTCGTCTTTAGTATATTATCCAGAACCGTATAGCCACGTATCGTTATTTCGATATAGGTAGCTCCAATATCAGAGATTACTCCTTTACCACTAGCTACGCTATATTGAGAAGCTATTTCCATACCAGTAAGGACCTCATTGGTATCTTGTAAGCGGCCTGTAATGCGTATACGTTGCACAAAAGGAATTCTTACATTGGAGTAAGTTTGATAGGCATCGTATACCAGAGAAGCCTTGCCTGCAGGTACGGATACAATACGCCTGGAAAAATAGGTATCCGTTTGTTCGGTGGTGCTTTCCTGTCCGATAGAACTGGATTGGTTAGCTTCTACCGATACCTCCAATTCTGTGCTTACAGTGCCCGATACAGAAGCACTACTACCAAAATATTCTGCTTCAGCAGAGGCTGTTACGGATGCACTGGTAGTACTGGTCACTCTACCTGCGAGTCCAATGGTTTCTTCAAAACTAGTTGTATAGCTGGTTGTTTCCGTACGTTCAACACCTACCTCTTGCTGTAAATCTCCGCTTCCACAGTTGATAAGTGTGCTATTAAAACCAAATGAAGTTTCTGCTGCTGGCAAGATAGGTTCAAGTTGCTTGGTACTTAGTATTTCCACCTGCCAATTTATGTCTAGTGCAATAATTCTAAAATGAGCGATATCACTTGATGACATCGTTGTCCAATCCTGCTCGCGTTTCCGCAAAGGAAGCCCATTCATCGAGCTAATGGTATATGCTCCGTCTTCTCCCCTGGCTATACGGAAAAGATATCGTGGGTGCAGGGTTTCAATATTCTCCATATAGGAGTAACCACCTGATTGTCTGAGCGAACCATCATTATCATCAATGGCCAGATAGCGACTGGTATGAGCGGCATAAATAGCGTATACGTTTTCGTCCAATGGCCAGGGTTGAAAATAAAACTGTGCATAGGTTTTATATGGTGCAAAATCAAAATCTCCTTCATACCAACCATATACTCTACTATTTGCATCACCAGCATTCGTTGGGACAAAGGCTACATTGCCCCAGAAAAAATCAGTTTCAGGATAGTACACTTGCAGGTAATGAGGTGTATTCTCCCGAAAGGAAATTGCTGTAAATTGTTCTTCCAAACCTGCAATATCAGGTTTCACCAGTGTACCATTTTCCTTCCAGGACGTTTTATCAAACTGGGTAGAAACAATAGTGTTTCCCTGATTGTCTAGTATATTTATTATAAAAGGGATACCTTCTCTTAGCTCTGTTTCGGCCGCTTCGCTGAGATTCTCAATAGATATAGACAATTGAGCCATACTGGTGAAGGGATCAACGGATAATACCTGATCATAATTGCCTTCCTGTGCATTTACATCAATGCTTACTTCAGCAGGATGGTAACCCAATTTAGCTACTTCTCTCACATCAATCAACAAACCAATCTCGCCTGTATAACGTTCTAGTTCTTCCTCCGATATACCATTTCCATTCTCGATTTCTCCTATTGGTGGTCCTGGCTCAGGCAGGTCTTGTTTTGAACATGCAATTACAAATAATGCGAATAATAAGAATTGGGCTTTCATTAAATAATTCATAAGTATCTGTTTTTTCAAATGGATAATTCAAAGGTGCCTCATCCCTGAAAAAATACACTGCACTTATGTTGCAAAGCCTTGCACTTATGTTGAACAACATTGATTATCAATCCTTTATACCACCTCATGATTTCCTCAAATATTGAGATCGATTTACCTTACTCAAAGCTCTGATATATATAAGGAGAAATAAAGACTTCGGAGAATCTCGTATGTCTATCAGTTAGAGCCGGTCTCTTTTGCCTAGGTTAAAAGAGGTTATTACTGGTGAATAAATTCGCCCGTAGCGTTATCCACGAATTTCACGAAGCGCACGAATATTGGTGTAATTGGTGTAATCTGTGGACTCAATCAAAATAATGTTGGCATAGCCGACTATAACACCACGCCTAATAACACTGCTTGTCAATTAGAGTTCGCCCGGAGAACTGTCCACGAATTTCACGAAGCGCACGAATATTTGTGTAATTGGTGTAATCTGTGGACTAAATCTAAATAATGTTGGCATAGCCGACTATAACACCACGCCTAATAACACTGCTTGTCAGTTAGAGTTCGCCCGGAGAACTGTCCTCGAATTTCACGAAGCACACGAATATTTGTGTAATTGGTGTAATCTGTGGACTCAATCAAAATAATGTTGGCATAGCCGACTATAACACCACGCCTAATAACACTGCTTGTCAGTTAGAGTTCGCCCGGAGAACTGTCCGCGAATTTCACGAAGCCCACGAATATTGGTGTAATTGGTGTAATCTGTAGACTCAATCAAAATAATGTTGGCATAGCCAACTTACCCATTTTACATTTCCTTCCCGTCATTCATCACCTCTCCTGGGGTCTTCCCAAATTGGGCTTTAAAGCTTCTGCTGAAATAAGAAGGCGTACTAAACCCAACCTTAAAAGCTATTTCAGCAATTGTACCACTGCCTTGTTTGAGCAAATTATAAGCCACCTGCAAGCGGTAGGTGCGAATAAACTGACTGGGATTTTTGCCAGTGATGGCTCTTAATTTTCTAAATAGCTGAGTACGGTCTATTTTCATATCACGACTCAACTGTTCTACTGAGTAATGTTCATTATCGAGATTACTCTTTACAAAGCTGTTTACTTTATTTACGAAAGCCGTTTCTATAGAAGGGATAGATAGTTCTTCAATTGGAGAAGCCCCACTTTGCTGGAAGTAGCTGGTCCATTTTTTTCGATTATCCAGTAAAGCCTGAATCTGTAATACTAGCTCTTCCTTATCAAATGGTTTAGTGAGATAAGCATCAGCAAGTATGCGTATTCCTTCCTTTTTACTTTCTTTAGAAGCCTTTCCCGTAAGGATAATAACAGGTATATGGCTTGTTATTTCGTCTTCCTTGAGGTATTTAATCAGTGTAAAGCCATCCATTTTGGGCATCATAACATCCGTAATGATTAAATCTGGCACTATCTTTCGAGCCATTGTTCGGCCTTTTTTACCATCATCCGCCCTGACTATTTCAAATTGTCCCTGCAAACAGGAAGTAATAAAAGACTGCATATCTACATTATCCTCTACCAGGAGTATTTTTGCCTGTCCTCCTACCCTGGCGTTAGATAACTCATTTGGCTTCACAGTGTCTCTATTTATTGGCCTGCTAAGTTCTGTTTTTATGCGTTCCCCCTTTACAGCAGGAAGTGGGATTTTGACCCTAAATGCTGTGCCAGTCCCTAATTCACTGTCTACTTCTATAGCCCCATTGTGCAATTCAACCAATTCTTTGACGAGTGCTAAACCGATTCCACTACTACTTATTCCTTCCTTTTGCTCTCCCTGATAGTAAAGCTGAAAAATATATGGCAAAGCTTCTTTTCTAATACCTATTCCGGTATCTTTTACATCTATAAAACAATGATTGGACTTATCGAATCGCAATTTTATTGCTACCTGTCCTCCTGCTTCATTGTATTTAATCGCATTATCTACCAGATTGATTAATATCTGTTCTATTTTCTGTTTATCCAGATATACCAGATGATGATCCTTATTTGCCTCAAAGTTCAGCTTAATACCTTTTTCATTTGCTATGGATTCAAAGGATGCTACAATTAATTTACCTAAGCCTATCAAATCAAACGACTGTGGTTGGAGCACTAATTTCTGCTGATCTAGTTGCGCTAAATCCAGTATTTGATTAACCATACCTAATAATTTCTGGGCATGAGCTTCCGCCAATTGCAATCTTTTCCGTGCTGAAGGTTGATTAATCGTTGCTTTCAATTCTTTGACAGGTCCTAAGATAAGCGTAAGTGGAGTGCGAAACTCATGAGATACGCTAGCAAAAAAGCGTGATTTCAGGCTATCTAGTTCTTTTAAACGAACGCGTTCTCGCTCCGTTTCCAGTCCTTTATAACTCAGGCTTAAAGCAAAACTCAACAGTTGCAAAATGATCATTAATTCTAAAAACAAAATTCCCCAATAAGAAGCTTCTAAAGTATTTACACCCTTTAAGTTATAACCATAATAGATACCTGTAATAACTAGCAAACCAAACAGCATGAAAAAATTATTGCCCGCTACGTATTTTGCCAATCCATTATCTGATTGCCAATAGTTGAGGCTTATATACAACAAACCACTCAGGCCTACCAATGATACAGGGAATAAAATCCAATAACTATGAAGTATTCTAAAATAAGCAGAGGGTAAGCATAGTAAGAAAATGTTCAGGAGGCCAACTATCAAGATCAAATATTCGTACCACTGAAGTAAAAGTTTAATATCTCGACGCCATCCATTTCTATGCAAAAAATGCATCAGAAAACGAGTGTAAAAAAAAGTAAACAAGTAAAATCCTAATATCAGTATTATTCTATTCCAGCGAGGATGATATGCCAATATCGTAAGATGATCCATCCTAAAAGAATAAAATATGGCTATTGAAATGCCCAATATGTACAAAGAATAATACAGATAAGAGCGATCACGATACATTAGAAAAATAAAAAAATGATACAACAACATAATTCCAAGGGCCCCATGAAAAAAAGATTGAGTACCAATTGTACGATTGAAGTAACGAGTAGAGTGGTCCAGAAAAAAAGCACGATTGGCCAATTTAGGCTGCAGCCTCCCTCCAGAATCATTTACGCCCAGTTTTATATAAATACTTAATGAGCTATAAGCCTTAACGTCGAATTGAAAACTATGAGGTGAATCAAAGGTGGGGCTATGCTGCTGGCTATCCCAATATGCTTTCGATACCAAATGACCGCCTTTGCTGGAATGTAGGACATTATCATTATTTACATACCAAATTGTCATCTCATCTGCATGAATCAATAAGGTTAAATCCGCAACCTGATCTCGATCATTATTCACATTCAGCCTCAACCAGCTACCTTTTTTCCATTGCAAAAAAGGATCGACAGGCAGTGGCCGCCAAGCATTCTCCAATGATCTCACTGACTCAATATCCATACTATCTGGCAAGCCTTCCTGATAATCTACGTATGGACTTACATTTAACCAGGCATTTAAATCCGATTGATAAAAAGAATCATCGATATACAGTGTATCTCTACAGTAAAGGGATCCCACAAGAAAAAGAAAACAGAAAATGATGCTCTGGCTTCTCACAAAGAGTAAAGATATTTTTGAATAACTTCTATTTCATGAAAGTACAAAAAGTATAACAAGAGAGATTATCCGTACCTTTGAAAAAATACATTATAGGAAGTAAGGTCCTCGCAAAGCCTACCTTATTTATCTCATACTTTATACAAAATGAAGCAGGCAATATTATTGTATTTAATCATTTGCGGGTTAAATATGTATGGACAAATTGATAGTAGCAAACACGAAAAATTAAAGTTTACAGGAGACTACAGATTCAGGATAGAGCATGATTGGAATGCTCAGGACTCTGAAGGTGCCTCCAGAAATGACCGAAGTAGATTGCGCTATAGATTCCGATTTGGATTGGCTTATTCTATTGATAAGAACTCCTCTTTCGGGGGAAGGATACGGAGTGGAAATATCAATGATCAGCAAGGGCCCCATGTAACAATAGGTGGAAATGAAGGCGAATTTGGATTAGTACGTATAGGGCTTGAAAAATTGTACTATCAATACAAAACTAATAATCTGACAGCCTGGGTCGGGAAAAATTCGATCCCACTGAAGAAAAATAATGAATTATTCTGGAATGATAATGTATTTCCGGAAGGTATGGGCTTAAGCTATCAACTCAGGTTTAAAAAGCTTAAATCATTCAACAGCCTGTTAATGAATACAGGACACTTTATCATCCGATCGAATAATCGGACATTTAATGAAGACAGTTATTTACAAGTATATCAATTGGTATTCCATCTACTCCAGGGTAGGCTCAACCTATTTCCAGCGTTCTACTACTTCAATCAAGTTGGAAATTATCCAGATAAAAAACAGACCTTTAATCTAGATTATTCTATTGTTCATTTGGGTAGTGAAATAACTATTCATAAACCACTACAACTGAAGCTGGGAATAGAACTATATAAAAACTTCCACAGCTATGCCAATGTAGATTCAATCTCTACTGACTTAAAAGACCAAACCAATGGCTTTGTCTTAAGCTTGATGCATGGTCAAACAAAAGAAAAAGGGGATTGGCTCTTTTCCATTTCATATGCCCATTTACAAAAGTTTGCAATTGTAGACTACTTTGCACAAAATGACTGGAGTAGATGGGATTATTCTTCCATTGGTGCTTCAGGATCGAGAATTTCAAATTTTCAGGGAGTAGAACTCAAATTAGGCTATGCTATTCAGGATCATTTCAATCTTATTTTAAGGTCCTATTTTGTTGAACAGTTAGTCAAGCTTGGACATTTCAGGGAATACGGAAATAGAATAAGGCTCGATTTAAATATTGGCTTCTAAAGCCCGAAGTAAAATATAAGACTGAGTGAAGACGGTCATTTCTTATCAAAACTCCTATTATCTGGTCAAAACGAGCAAATATTTGGATCACTATGCAGGAATCAATAGTTGGATTTTATAAATTACTGCCCATTTTCTCACTAGATAAACACGAATCATGACCATCATCACCTTTTTGGCCTTTACCTTGCTGGTTGCTGTCATATCCTACATGGCCACCAGAAAGACGGATGAATCTTCTTCTGATGGCTATTTTTTAGGAGGGCGTAGTTTAACTGCAGGTGTCATTGCAGGCTCTTTATTACTTACCAATTTGTCGACCGAACAAATTGTAGGTTTAAATGGACAGGCCTTTACAGAAGGTATACTAGTAATGGCCTGGGAAACACTAGCTGCAATTGCAATGGTATGCACTGCCCTATTCCTTTTACCTCGATATCTGAAGGGAGGCCTTACCACTGTACCTCAGTTTTTGGAGGATCGTTATGATAAATTCACAAAAACACTGACCTCAGCACTATTTCTGAGTGGTTATGTAGTGGTTTTATTACCTATTGTACTTTATTCAGGAGCCTTGGCTATCAATACGATGTTTGATGTTCCACAGCAATTTGGGATGGACGAGACCTCTGCGTTATGGATGACGGTATGGGCAATTGGTATTGTAGGATCTATTTATGCTGTTTTTGGAGGTTTAAAAGCAGTAGCTGTTTCTGATACCATTAATGCTATCGGCCTACTTATTGGTGGGTTAATGATTCCGGTTTTTGGTTTAATGATGATAGGAGATGGAGAAGGCGCACTAAAAGGGCTTTCTATATTAATAAATTCTAATCCTGAGAAATTTGACTCCATTGGTGGCCCTACTAATACGGTTCCTTTTGCTACCATTTTTACAGGGATGATGCTGGTGCAAATGTTTTATTGGGGTACCAACCAGGCTATTATACAAAGAGCCCTGGCAGCTAAGAACCTGAAAGAAGGACAAAAAGGTTTAATGCTGGCTGCTTTTATCAAAATACTAGGCCCTATCATTGTAGTACTGCCAGGTATTATTGCGTTCCATCTCTTTGGTGATTCGATTACTAAACCAGATCAAGCCTATCCTACTTTAGTAACAAAAGTATTGCCGGCTTCACTGGTAGGTTTCTTTGCAGCAGTATTATTTGGAGCAATCCTGAGTTCTTTTAACTCTGCATTGAATAGCTCAGTAACTCTTTTTGGGGTTGATATTTATAAAGAATATTTCAATAAGGAAGCTTCAGAAAAACAAGTAGTAAAAGCCGGTAAACTCTTTGGTGTTCTTCTGGCTATTCTGTCCATGTGTATTGCTCCACAAATTGCGAAAGCACCTGAAGGCCTTTTTGGTTACCTACAAGAGGTAAATGGGTGTTATTCTATTCCTATTTTTACCATTATTGTAGTCGGCTACCTAACCAAATACGTACCTGCTATTGCTGCTAAAATAGGTATGCTATCAGGGGTTATCCTATACACCCTTTCTCAATTTGTATTGAAACCTAATATTATTGCAGCTGCCAAAGAAGGAATAACAGATCCTGTACAATTGGAAGTGATAGAAAAAACGGCCTATCCTCATTTCTTACACGTCATGGCCATCTTGTTTGTACTCAATGTAATCATCATGCTAATCATTGGCAAATTTGCTCCAAGGAAAGAAGCTTATGAATTACAGTACTCTAAAGCTGTAGATATTATACCTTGGAAATATGCCTTGCGGGCAGGAATCGCCATCGTAGTAACGGTAATATTTATCTATATCTATTTCGCTTAATAATAATATGCCATCTATATATACATACCATGGTGATTTTTAAAATCACCATGGTATGTATATATAGATGGCAAAGGTTCAACCACTGATAGTCGCTCTTCACCCTTCCAAGTATCCGTTTCAAATAAAATCATCGATAAACATCTGCAAATCGCCCATCTTTGCATACTAGTACTTTGTAAAGTGTGAAAGGATGAGTGAGGTGTCTGTGAATTTTATGCTTAATCAAGGCGGAGGTTCCCGCGCATAGCAGCGCTACGCAAGGGGTTCTCTAACGAAGAGTAAGTATAAAAGATACCATAGATTACTCGTCTTTTGATACTTGACAAAGTGCTAGTGCTTTGTTAAGTGTGAAAAGACGAGTCCAGTTGGAGTATTGATTTCATCCGAAATAATGTAAAATACGACTTCTCTGAAGTCTTTACTCATCTTTTGATACTTGACAAAGTACTAGTGCTTTGTTAAGTGTGAAAAGCAGAGTCCGGTTGGAGTATTGATTTCATCTGAAATCATACAAATAATATAACATACGACTTCTCCGAAGTCTTTACTCGTCTTTTGATACTTGACAAAGTGCTAAAATCATCCGTTTAATTTTAATCACAAGGTTCATGCAAAGGAATTTTCATATCTATTTATTGACCACTCTTTTGACATTTAATTTAGCGCAAGCGATCGCTCAACCGCTAACTGGTATGCGAGGTAGTGGAAAAATGAATATGGGGCGCATTTATGGGAAAGTAATAGATGAAGATGGGAAAGGCATTGGCTATGCTACCGTACAACTTTTAGGAAAGTCATTTGACAAAGTGACGAAGACATCCAAAGATACCATATGGGCAGGGCAACTCACTGAAGGAAATGGCGATTTTAATATAGAAAAACTCCCCGTAGTAGGTGAATACACCCTGGTTATCTCTTATCTCGGTTATGCCGAACTGCGCCAACAAGTAGATTTTGGTATGCCAAGACCCAATATGGGAAAACGTAAGCGCCCATCAGGAGATTCAACTGCCCAGAAAAAAAATACACAAGCTACCGCTCCAGGCAGAAGGCCAGGTGGTGGTTTTTCCGGGATGGATATGAGTAAATTTGAAAAAGACCTCGGCAATATCCGGCTCACTACCGAAGCTGAAATGTTAAATGAAGTCACCGTGACCGCTGAGGCATCTATTGCAACATTAGCTATTGACAGAAAAACCTATCGTGTAGACAAAGATATGAGTGCTGTAGGAGGTACCGCAGAAGATGCACTAAAGAATGTCCCTTCATTATCAGTTGACCTGGATGGCAATGTAAGTTTACGCAACGGCTCTCCACAAATTTTTGTAGATGGGAAACAAACAACCTTATCCCTGGATCAAATATCAGCAGATGCTATTGAAAGCGTAGAAGTAATCACTAATCCTTCGGCAAAATATGATGCAGGAGGAGGTACTGCAGGAATCGTCAATATCATACTCAAGAAAGAGCGAAAAATAGGTTATAATGGTAATTTTCGTACTGGAGTAGATAGCCGTGAAGGCTATAACTTTAGTGGCAATCTTAATGCCAGAGACGAAAAAGTCAATCTCTTTGGATCATTGATGCTCTTCCGTCGAAGTGGACAAACAGATGGGGAAACCATTCGAAATAATTTCTTTGATACTCCCCCAACCGAACTGACTCAGGATACAGATTCTGACATCAAAGGTGTTTTCGGCATGGGGCGAGCAGGTGTTGATTATTTCATGGATAACCGCAATACCCTGACTCTTAGCGGCAGCTACGTCCTGGGTGCATTCCGGCCAGCTGATATTATAAGCTCTACTACAGATTATCTTTATTCTACAGGTGCGACTAGCAGTTCTTATGTTCGTACCTCTGATTTAGAGAGAGGTTTTCACAACATTGGATTTTCTGCCCAGTTCAAACACCTCTTTCCTAGAAAAGGAGCTGAATGGACCGCAGATGCCAACTACAATCAGGTACGCTTTGAAAGAGATAGCGATTTCTTCACCGAATTTGATGATGGTACAGAAACAAAAGAAAGGCAGGAAACATTTGGAAAAGGAAGCTTCCTAACGCTTCAGACCGACTTTATTTATCCAACAGATAATAACATCAAACTGGAAGGAGGACTCAAAGCTACCTTAAGAGATAATATAAATGAGAACATGAATTTTGTTCAATACGACAATACCAGTGATTGGGAAAGGATTTATCAGCTTTCTGATAATTACGAATACGACGATGATGTTTATGCTGCTTACATTCAGGCGGGGAAAGAATTTGGTAATTGGGGAGTTCAAGCTGGATTAAGAGCTGAAAGTAGTTTCTATACGGGTGTACTCCCCGAACAAGATTCTTCATTCAATATAGAATATCCGATTAGCCTTTTCCCAAGTGTATTTCTAACACGAAAAATTAATGATAAAGATCAGATTCAATTGGCTTATTCTCGCCGGATCACCCGTCCTCGTTTTTTCCAAACGATGCCATTCACAGACTTCTCTGACTCCCTAAATCTCCGCAGGGGCAATCCGCAATTAATCCCTCAGTTTACCAATTCTGTTGAGCTGTCTTATCAGAATATCTTTGAAAACGGTAGCAATTTGCTTATTTCTGTCTATTACAAGCAAGCTACCAATTTGATTGCTTCGTATCAGTTTACAGAGTATAATGCTGAACTGGATAGAGAAGCTGTTATTACCAGCTATGCCAATAGTGATAAAGCAGCAGCTTATGGTGCTGAAATCACCTTTAAAAATAGTATCGGTAAATGGATGGAAATTACCTCTAACCTAAATGTATACCAATCAGATGTAGATGCGACTAATGTGGAAAATGAGTTGGAAGTAAGCCGCATGAGTGCATTTTTGAAGGAAACCGTCCAAATTAAACTCCCAAAGGATTTTATGCTACAATTGAATGGGGAATATCGCACCAGAGCTTCTTTTACTCCAACCAATGACAACCAGCGTTTCCGAGGCGGCCCACGCAGTCAAAATACAGCGCAGGGATATACTAAAGAATATTGGTTCGTAGATGCCTCTATTCGCAAAAGCTTTCTCAAAAGGAAAGCTTCCCTTACTCTAAGTGTACAGGATATTTTTGCTACCAGAAAAAATGGTTCCTATACGGAAACCGATTTCTTTACTCAGGAAACTTCTCGAATCCGCAATCCGCAATTAGTACGCCTTAGCTTTTCCTATCGATTTGGAAAAATGGATGCTTCTTTATTTAACCGTAGGAATAATCGCAATAATTCACAAGGTAATGATATGATGGGAGGGTAAGATATAATACTAGACGCGATCTAAACATCCCGCTTGCCTAGAGTCAATACACAAAGCAGGCGGGTATGTTTTTATCGGGCAATCGGGCTATCAGTTTCTTTTAAAAAGAAGCTCAAAAACCTGTAGCCTCCGCCATAACTGCCAAATCATTACCAGCACTGCCAGCACACCAACATATGGGGCAACCATAGACCAGAAAATACCCGGAACTAAAATCAAGCCTCCCATCAGGATCACCGTGCTCATTAAACCGGCATAGGTATTTCCTTTAGGTATCGAGTAAAAAAACGCAGGAATCATCAATAAACCTATAGCCATTAAGGCAGTAATAACTCCTGCTCTGGGAAAGTGTACTATTGAAAAGAAAGTGATAAGCCCCCCTCCTCCTAATAGCGACAAAGCAATGTATAGCAATCGATAAAAATAGTTGAAATGTGGGGTGCAATCGATCCCCTTTTCCATTGGTTGACCAGCGGCAATTACTCTGCGATTGTATGAAATTAATTTGTATAAACGAGTAATGAGCCATTGTATGGGATATAGACGGAGCAAACTTGGTACAAATGCCCAGCGACGTCCTAATAAATGTCCCAGGCTATCTATTCCATATAAGGTTGCTCCGCCATCCAAATCTATCAGAGGGATTTCGTCTCGGCTTCTTTCCAGGTCTATTGTATCTGCTAATTCAAGCTCAGTGAATTCTGAAAAAGAGCGACGCCCTTCTTCACTTAAAAAGCCATGTTTTACAAAAGCTCCAGTGTACCAGCGACACATAGGGCAAGTGTCATCGTATAAGATCATTTTGGGGTTTGACATAATCAATTTGTTTGATTAGTTGCAATTTACATTATTTTCAGTAATAATTGAAAATTTTGAATATCATTAACAAATCAATTACTCTACCTTGTTTGATATCAATGCGAATAGGTATTACTCCAATAAACTGATCCTTACTTTTTTCTTTTTAAGCCTACTATTATTAAGCGTTCTGATGAGTTGACGAGTCTTGCTCTTTGGCACTCCTACATAAGCACAGTCTCGTTTTAATTCAATCATCCCCAGCTCCCCTTTTTCCAGGCCGCCTTGCTTAAAAAACAAGCCTGCAATATCGCCTTTAGAAATTTTGTCTTTCCTACCTCCTAAAACATAAAGCGTTGCCCATTCACTGGGAACTGGTTTACCGGTATCTACCAATGATTCGATTATAGCGTCCTGAGCAAAATGAGGAAGCCTTTTGTGTTTGTTTTTGATCAGGTAGGCGGTTCCTTCACTGTTCATACGAGCAGTACGCCCATTGCGGTGAATAAAGGATGCTTGCTCATAAGGGATTTCAAAATGTATAATGAAATCTAACTCTGGCACATCAATTCCACGGGCAGCAAGATCGGTTGCTACCATAATGCGATGTGTTCCATTCCTAAATTTAATAAGGGCATGCTCTCTATCTAATTGGTCCATCCCCCCATAAAAGCAAGTATGGCTGATTCTTTTTCTATTTAAAAAAATGCTAACTGTTTGAACGGTATCTTTTAGGTTGCAAAAAACGATTCCCCTACCTGCTCCTATATGCCCAAGAATAAGGGCTAGTGTACCCAGCTCATCTACCTCATCTGCTACCACCGTTTTAAGGGTTAGTTGTGATTTAGTTTCAGCTGGATATCTTAAATAGACCGGCTCTTCTAAGCCCACAAAAGCAGGAATCCTCACGTTTTGGGTAGCTGAGGTCAGGACTTTCTTTTCAATAGATGGAATATCTTCAATAATGGCCCGCATTTCTACTTCAAAACCTGTCTCAAGGGATTTATCAAACTCGTCTAAGACTAACATTTTGATAAACTCCATAGAGATATTTTCCCGTTCAATATGATCGGCTATTCTTCCAGGAGTTCCTATTAATATGGCAGGAGGATGTTTGAGGTCATTCCTATCTTTGTAGCCTGCTCGGCCACCGTATACGGCATTAATTTTGTAGCCGCTACCCATCTCCCGGGCAACTTGCTCAATTTGGATAGCCAATTCACGAGAAGGCACTAAAATCAGCGCTTGTATTTCTTTCAGGGAAGGGTCCAGCTCTTCAATAATTGGCAGAAGAAATGCCAGTGTTTTACCTGTTCCTGTAGGAGAAAGCAATACCACTTCAGATGATTTTGCCATTACTTCATGAGCCTCCAATTGCATGGGATTGAGTTGCTCAATTCCCAGTTTTTCTAATATCGCCTGTTGATCTTTAGTATTTTCGGACATAACGCGAAGGTAAGGAAAACTCTAACAGTAAACATGCGATTAAATCATTTCATTGATAATCAAATGGCGGTAAAGAAAAAATGCATCTTCCATGTAAAATGAAAGATGCATTTCTACTATTTTATTAATTTCAACAACATATCGTTAATCATCACAGACCACTTTGAATTCAGTACGCCGGTTAAGCTGATGCTCCGATTCGCTACAATTTGTACCATCTGCACAATTATTAAGCAGCTTCGTCTCACCATATCCTTTTGCACTAATTCTGGAACGAGTAACACCTTGGGAAACGATATATTCTACCGCTGAATCGGCTCTTCCTTGAGACAATTGCAGATTATAAGTTGCACTCCCTCTACTATCTGTATGTGAAGACAATTCTACTGTTGCCTTAGGGTTGTCTGCCATAAATTGAACAAGCTTGTTCAAATCAGGCCTGGCATCAGGACGAATAGTAGTGCTATTCAAGTCATACAAGATGTTATTTAAGCGAATAGCTTCACCACACTCTACCTCTTCAGCACAAACCTCTAACTTTACAAATACGGACTTACTGCGGTTGTAGTTATTAGCATCTACATTAACTACTTGCGACAGGTAATTTTCTTTCTTGGCATACAATTCATAAGTTGCTCTAGCTGAAAGATGGAATATATACTGTCCTTGCTGATCAGAAATGGTTGATTTCATGAAATTATCAGCACTATTTTTCAAATTAAGGGTAACACCAGGCAGAGGGCTTGGCGTATTACACAGGAATACTTTGCCCTGTACAATGAAGTTGGGATCATCATAATAGACAACCTTCTGCACCTGCTCAGCAGTATTAAATTCGCTTGTATTAATACCTTCCGATAGCAAGGATACATCGTACAATTTACCTTCGATTGTGTAATCGTTAGGCTGTACATTAGCAAACTCTACTATACCTAAACTATTGGTTGTTCCTGTTTTGATAACTTGCCCATCACCGCTCAGTAAAACTACTTCTGCATTAGGTAATACTTCACCTGATATCTTGTCTTTCGCAACAATGACAACTGACTTTTCAGGGCAACCATTATTGGCAATAGTCCCTATGACATCAGGGCATTCATCTTCATCATCATCAATACCATCGCCATCACGGTCTGTAATCGGGCAACCATTATTATCTGCAGGACCTGCTTCATCCGGGCACTCATCATTGTTGTCCGAAATACCATCGCCATCTTTATCCGGGCAGCCATTAAGAGCAGCAGTACCCGCATCATCTGGACAAAGGTCTTCTGCATCAATAATACCATCCCCGTCACGATCTAAAATAATAGGTTCTGGTTCCTCATAATTGTTAAAATCCACACGAAAACCTACTCCCACAAGAACATGATCACGTAGATCGGTATCATTAAAGTGATAAGCAAAAGTAGTAGAAAGTGCAAAGCCTTCAGCTACATAAAAGTCTAATCCCAGGCCAACTGGTATATCCAGAGATAAATCTTCCATATCCAGTAAAAGGCCTCCAAAGCCTCCAAAAATGCGAGGCTGAAACACTTTTCCTTTGTGAAGATTCAGATTCAGCAGCATATCGAGGCCCATATTTCCAGCTTCTTTAATTTGACTGCCATCGCTAGTTAGCGGATGATCAGCTGCAATCAATCGAATTGGAAAACTTAAATCTAGCGTATTGTTTAAAGATCGGAAATATTCAAATTCAAGCCCGTAAGTAAAATCTTCATCGTCAAAGCCATGACCTTGTTCTAATGGCCAGTGAAAGTTATTGCCGATATAGCGTACTGCTAAAGCTTCGCGAACACTTTCATTTTGTGCTTGCAAAAATGAACAAAACAGTACGCTTATTATAATTAAACTAAAAAAGAGTTTCTGTTTTTTCATAACATTGATTTTTAGGGACTTATATCATTAGCGATTCAGACATAGACCGGATGAGTCTGACTCATCCGATCCATTCATAAGGATTTACGATGCTATATAAATTGTCGCATCCTAACGCAACTAGTCCACACTATTTTTATCCTGCTTAGCAAGGGTAAATGGTTCAATAGAAGATCCAAAAACCTGTACTTCACCCAAGCTAAGTGGCTTGGTACCATTATCCAGCCAAATACGGATGTAACGGCCAACAAATTCAGTATTGATATTCATAGAGGGGTGATTACCACTTGTAAAAGCGTGAGGCCCAGAAGTACCATAACCTTCGCCAATATTGCCTTTCATGGGAGAAGTAGCCCAACTAGTGACATAGAAATTTTGCAATCTATCCCAGCAACAATCTGTTCTGTTCCAAATTACGATTTTGTCTATATCGTATATTTTTCCAAGATCAACTTGCCACCAGCTACCATTTTCATCATTAGTATGAGTAATATCATTATTGGACGGATTGTGGCTATAGCGACCACTTGTATTACCATTTACAGCATTGGAGGCGGGGCTGTTGTAAGCCGTAGTTGACTGAGTAGCAACTTTCTTTAATGATACATTTGTAATTTTATTAACTGGCTTACCATTTTTAGATTCGATCAATGCCCACTGCTGAACTGGATTTCCATTTGGAGACCACAACTGTATTTTCGTTCCATTCATCAGATCATGGCTATCTGCATCCAATGACATTTTTTTGGCTTTAGGGTCAGCATTACTGATGCGGTAGGTACCATTAGAGTTTTTCTTTACTACCCATTGCTGGTTGGGGCCTCCATGAGTAGTCCATAATTGCACTTTTGTTCCATTGGTTCCTAATGTAGGTCCGTTTGCATCTAGTGCAACTACTTTTGTAGGGCTTACCTGGCTCTTGATCAAGTAGGTGTTATCACCAACTCTTTCAAATTTCCAGTCTTGATTAGGGCCACCTCCGCTATGACAATCCCACAGTTGGACTTTAGTACCATTCTTTCCTATAGTATTTGCATCTGCATCCAGACATCTTCCATTGGCTTTTTCAGAGATAGCTTTTATTCTAAATACTTTCCCATCTAAAGGATCATCAATTTGAGCAAAAGCAGTGTGCATAAACAGCGTGCATACAAGTGCTAAAAGAAGCTTAAAATAGTTTTTCATAGGTATTAGATATTAATATGAGTTCGCCTACTCTTTCCAGGATTTTTGGCTTCCTCCTGTTGAAAAAATGTTGTTCGTTTCAAAAATGAGGGTAAGAACAGCTGAACTTCAAATTTTAGCAGCACTTTGGGCTGAATGGTAGCGCTGGTGTGCTGAATGGTAAAAAAAGTGTAAAGGTGATGTCCTGACTACGCTTATCAGCTACGTCGGGCAAAGGGTGTTTCGGTTTTATTGTTTAGGTAGATTAGAGATAGTTGAAGAGGGTTAGATGGTTTTAAATATTGGTGATTTGGGAATGGAGATTAGTGAATGGAGGTTATGGGATTAGACCTAGTCGTTTAGGGAAGTTTAGAGAGGGGTAAAGAAGTTTAAAATGGTAAGTGATTGATTGCATTCTATGTTTTGGGTATGATATTTTGGTTTTACGATGTGACGGTAAGTAGGACATATGAGGCATATTACTAGAGTGTGGTAAGTTCTTTTTCTCATAATCTGCTATGCTGGCTTGTTTGAAAATTTGTTAAATTTGGATTGTTCAAACCATAAACACAACGACTAGAATGCGTAAGCCAAATCTGTTTTTGATTAGCCTGCTAATCATTGCCCCTATCTATTTATTGACGGCTCAGGAGATGAGCCCAGAGGAAAAAAGAAGATTTGAAAAATTATTCTACGGCAACCATGATTTTAAAACGGGCTATGAATACCATGTAAAGGGTCAAATTTACAAAGCCAGGGAATATTATACCAAAGCGATGTACTCCCTTCGGGAGGAGAAGAAATGGATGGGGATGATACGAGTAGGAGGCCGAGTGATCACCACTTATTCAGGAAGCGAAAATGATAGTTTGGGGATAGCTGTTGCAGATACGCTCTTCGCAACGGTAAACCGGGCAGCTCCATTGTATAAAGATTCTACCGCAGCTATATATAAAGGATTATTAAATGTCTATTATGACAGGCTTGACAATAAAAAAGGTTTAGAGGTTGGACATAAATTAGGGTGGTTGCTGAAAAAAAAATATCAAACAGATATCATTAATCCTTTTGTTGACATTTATGGACTGATGGGGCAATTCCATTATCGAGAAGGAAATATAGATAGTGCGTTTTACTATTTACAAACTGCTCACGATATTATTCCACAATTAGAAAGAGTAAGCCCTGATAAAGCATCTTTCACACTCGCCATTTTTGGAGATTTGTTGTTTTCCATAGGCAACTATGGAGGAGCCATTAATATGCTCGAACGAGCAACAGATTATGCTAAAGCCATTTTTGGTGAAGACAATCCTGAAATAGGCCGATACTATTCCTCAATAGCTGGTTATTATCAATCATTAGGAGAACATCCTAGCAGCATAGAATACTATCAAAAAGCACTTTACCTATACGAAGCAGGAGAAGGCCGTCCAGATATTTTTTACTATCATATTATTCCAAATGTGCACCTTTTACTTTGTGCCGATTATATCCAACTTGATCAATTAGACAAAGCTGATTATCATCATAAAAAGGCTTATACTTATATAAAAAACAGTAAAAAAAACCTGGAGCTAAGTACTGATTTATTCCATGTAAAAGGCGATTTATTATTAGCTCATAACCAAACGGAAGAAGCATTATCTTTTTATAATAAAGCGAAAGCTTTATATATCAAAAACATAGCTGCAGGCATCTATCCCTTTTCCTCCAATGAATATAACCTGATGATCCTTAATTCAGACATAGCGAAGGCTCATCAGGTTTCAGGTTCGTTGGATAGCGCCATTTTTTTCTATAAGGAAGCAATCTCTATGAGTGAAAAGTATCATGAAGAGCAATTAACAGCTTTGAAAGCTAATTGGTATCATACACTAGCTGATATATATATGGGTACTGAGCAGCTTGATTCAGCATTATATTACAATCAAAACTCATTGATCAGCACTTGCCATTATTTCACACCTGAAGATTATTTCACATTACCACAGAGCAAAGATTTTCAAAACATTACAGAAACCTATTTAGTACTTCGGCAAAAAGCAAATGTCATCCGTCAATTAGCTCAGCTTGTGCCTCAGGAAGAAGAACAACTAAGGCTACTGAAAAAAGCGCTAGACTTTATCACACTCTCGGACGCAGTCCATGTAGAAAATTTGAAAAAAGCCAGCTTGTATAGAACCGCTAAAAGTGCCACCCTTGTCGAAAACTCCATTTATAATTATAAGGAAGGTTTAAACTTAGCCTATGAAGTATATACAATTACTTCAGATCCCAGCTATATTGATCAAAGTTTTTATTTCACGCAAAAAATGAAAGCCCAGCAGCTTTGGATGTCAATATTGGATAGTAAGTCTAAAAATTTCGCAAAACTTGATCAGGAGTTACTAAACCAGGAAAGAGACCTACTCGCGGATATAGCTTATTATGAAAGTAAAATTCGAGAGGCAGCTGCAAATAATGACACCGCATCCGTTTACAAATACCGGAATGAAAACCTATTTGGCAAAAAAGAAGATTTAGCAAAGCTTTACCGCCAATTGGAATCCAATAATCCCGATTACTATGAGACAAAATACGCTTTTATACCTGAAGATGAGCAAAGCCTTAAGAATGTACTTACATCTGAAGAAGCGCTTATTGAATATGTATTTACAGATAGCTTACTCTATACATTTGTGCTTACCCCGGAAAAGCAATTCAAACTATACCAATCTAAAATAAGTAATGGTTTTGCAAAACAAGTCGATGAACTAAATGCTCTTTTACAAAACTCAGCTATGCTGCGCAAATCCAGCCGCGAGCGCTTTATTCAACTGAGCCATCAGCTATATCAGGCATTAATCCAGCCCATTGCTGATGATATAAAGGATAAAAACCGTCTTATTATCATTGGAGATGGCCTCACCAATTACATCCCTTTCGGAACCCTGGTATCAGCTAATAGCACCAATACTTTTGACCAGTTGGAATACCTAATCAAAGATTTTGAAATTGTCTATCACTATTCCTCTACCCTATTTGCAAAAGCGCGAAAAAATCAGGTGGCTAATAACACTGAATTATTTGCTTTCGCGCCGGTATACGATGAAATAGAAAATAATACAGCGATAGCACTGGAAACAAACAACCTCAGAGCGTTTAATGAAGATGGCACATTTAATCCATTGCCTGAATCTGAAAAGGAAGTCAATAATATTGCACATGTATTTGAGCAGGATGGCAAAAAATCTGCTGTTTACCTTCGCCAGAAAGCTAATGAAGCAGCCCTTAAGCATCAGCTAGAACAAACCTATCAGTATATACACATTGCTGGCCATAGTTTTGCTGACCTGGAAAATCCTAACTTTTCTGGTGTTGCCTGCTATTCAGATACTGCCCTTGTAGAAGAAGACGGCATTCTATACAGTGGCGAAATATATGGGCTCAGTACTGCAGCAGATTTGATTACACTGAGTAGTTGTGAAAGTGGTTATGGCAAATTACAAGGAACAGAAGGCTTACTTGGCCTGAATAGAGCTTTCATCTATGCTGGTGCTCAAAATGTTGTTTTCTCTCTATGGAAAGTATATGATAAAGTAAGTGCACAATTAATGATTGACTTTTATGAAGGAGTGGTTAGAGAAGACTTACCCTACTCCAATAGCCTACGCCAGGCAAAATTGAAACAAATCAGTAATCCTGCTACGGCTTCGCCTCATTATTGGGGGGCTTATTTGTTGATTGGAAGGTAGTACATCTGCCTCAGATTAGGGAATTTTCTCCTAATCTGGGCAATACGATTGTCTATTTCGATCCCTGTGAACCCTAGTGCTTTGTTAACCCTGAAAAGACGGGTAAAGACTTCGGAGAAGTCGGAAGTTTGTTGAAAAGGATTATGATGGAAATTTCGACTTCGGATGAAGTCGCATATTCTGTTATTTGTGCGACTTCATCCGAAGTCGAAAGCTTTTTTGCCTAGGCAAAAAAGCT